>CAJVXI010000026.1 GCA_913009635.1 uncultured bacterium | reverse complement strand
ATTATTGCATTGTCAGTTATTCCCGGTACTGTCCCTTGATCCCAATTTGAACCATCATCCCAACTTGTTGAAACTGAACCATCCCATGTGAAGGTAGTCGAACCAGTAGTAGTCGTCCACGCAATCGGAGCTGTTTCAAAACTGCTCGTGGCGTTTCCTCCGTCATTAGCGGCTGTTTTAGTTAAATATTTTTCAGATTCTAAAGCAGTTGATAATGACCAATTAGTAGAAGAATTTAAAGAGTAAGTATAGTACAATCCTTCAGCAGAAGAATTTTTAGAATCAGTCGGCAAGTGACTGAAACCAACATCGCCTGGGATAGAGGAAAAATCTATTGGCAGCCATCCAGTACCGTCAATATTATAAAAATTATTTTCATCTGCTAAGCAGCGGTATTCCCAGCCGGATTTCAAACTCGGCAAATCAGTGTATTCATCACAAAGAGTGTCTGCGTCAGTATCTGGCAAGGAAAGATATATTATAGTGGTTGTACCTAAACTTAAAGAAGGTTTGACAATTTTTCCTAATGTAATTGTTTTATCCAAGTTTCTGATATCTTGAATTCTACCAGCGTCTCTGCCTTGTTTTAATAATTCTGCTGGATTAGCAACAATTACAACAATAGAACTAATAATTGCTAATATTCCTATTACTATTAATATCTCTAACATAGTAAACCCCGAGAATAATTTCCTGTTTTTACTCATAGTTTAATTGTATCACAAATTTAGATTTGATTGAGCAGTAATTTGATGTTTTTTCTTTTGTAAAAAATTAATATATCCGGCAGCGGCAATCATAGCTGCGTTGTCGCCGCAAAACTTGAAGCTTGGAGCATGAAATATGAAACATAAATTTTGTTTTTCAATTTCCCTTTTGAATTGTTTTTGGAGAGTTTTATTTACTGCAACTCCGCCGGAAATTAAAATTGACTTAACTTTTCCGCCAAAGGCGGATCCGCCTTTGGCGGAAAATTCTTTAGCCGCGCGAATGGTTTTTGAAATTAAAACATCAAAAGCCGCTTGTTGAAAAGAAGCGGCGATATCGGGTTTTAATTGTTCTATTGTTTTATTGTTAAATTGTTTTAAATAATATAAAACAGAAGTTTTTAATCCTGAAAAACTGAAATCATAGTTTTTTTGATTTAACATTGGCTTAGGAAATTCAATTTCGGAATTACCGAGCTTTGCTAATTTTTCTATTTCCGGACCGCCTGGATAGGGAAGTTTTAACATGCGCGCCACTTTGTCAAACGCTTCGCCAACCGCGTCATCCCGAGTTTCGCCTAATTTTTTCCAGTGAGTTAAATCTTTTATTAAGAGTAGAATCGTATGCCCGCCACTTATTATCAAGGCAATAGCAGGAAATTCAATCTTACGAGACTTAGTCTCATAAGATTGTGAAAGCCAATTACTATAAAGATGACCTTCTAAGTGGTTGATGCCGATGATTTTAGCTTTTAGTTTTGCCTGCTCGTCGAAGCCTTGACGAAGTGGGAGGGAGCTTTTAGCTTTTAGTTCTTTCGCGAAATTTATTCCAGTCCAAAGGCAGGGTTCTAAGCCGGGACCAACCGTAACAGCAATAATATCAATAGTTTTTAAAAATTTTTGAATTTTAATTTGTATTTTTGATTTTTCCTGCCCGCCAATGACTTCGCCATTAGGCGATGGTAGGCGGGGATTTTTGATTTTTGATTTTGAGGGATTTGTTTTTATTAATCGATTTAATAGAATGGGCAAATTCCGAAGATGTTCTCGTTTTGCTAAATTTGGCACAATACCACCAAATGGTTGATGAATTTTAATTTGCGAAGCTACTAAATTTTTTAAAATCTTAAAACGCGGATTTTGTAATCCACCGCGTGCTTCTACCAAAGCAATTACTGTTTCATCGCAACTTGTTTCAATAGCAAGAATTTTCATATTTTGGACTCAGGGGGAATCAAACTCCCGCTTCTACAACTTGCCCCGTTAGAAAATTATCATTGGACTCACCGGGAATCGAACCCGGGCCTCAGCAACTTGCCCCGTTAGACATTTTTGTGGACCTAGGGAGAATCGAACTCCCGTCTCCACAATGCGAATGTGATGTCATGCCACTAGACCATAGGCCCTTTCGGCGTTATGTCTAACGGGGTGAAAATGCCGTGTAATACCACTTTACTATTAGCCCTATTAAATTATCTTAACAGACCCTGTTAGAAATTCCAGAGAAATATTATTTCTAACGGGGCAGGTTAAATTTTATTGTTAAATAAAATTCCCCGTCATTTTATAAAATGACGGGGAGTATTTTAAAGACCGTTCGTGTTTTTGTAGATTCTTTAACATCAGCTATAGAGAGTTTTTTATGAGGCGGGTCAATACCGAAAATTCCTCGCATAAGAGATTTTTCTAACGACTTATTGCTAATAAGTCCTATATTACTCATCATGACCTCCATTTCAGGTTTTAGTATGAGCTTTTTTCACTATCATCATAAAATTATTTACAAATCTTATTCTAAGACTTTCTTCGCATTTTTTGCAGATGCATTCAGCTATCTCGCCGTCTATTGTGTAGTATTGAATCATTAAAGAATTGGAGCTTTTTCCGGAAATAAGTTTTATGGGGATAGGTTCATTGCAATAAGGGCAAGGCACTGACATTTCTTTTCTTGTTGTTGCCACATTTTTTTCTTTTACTGGCATCATAATTACCTCCTATAATGAATTTTAAAGTTCTATAATTACTAAAATAGCA
>CAJVXI010000025.1 GCA_913009635.1 uncultured bacterium | reverse complement strand
TCAGTGTTCCGAGTATTTGGCTTTTTACTTTTTACTTTTTACTTTTTACTTTTTCCTTGTTTTTCTCGCGACGCACGCAACGTTCGCCAAGAAAATGAATAAAGACAAATTGCGCCCGTTGCGCTCTTTGCGAGAAATAATATTTTCGGTGTCTCTCGGTGTTCTTAGTGGTAAAAATTTATCCTTTAACCTTTATCCTTGTTTTTTTTGGTGTTCTCGGTGGTAAAAGAAAAAAAGTCCACAGATTACACAGATTACACAGAAAAAGAAATCCTAAAAACAATCCGTGCAAATCTGGGCAATCAGTGGACCAAAGAAATCCACAGATTCCACAGATTAACACAGATAAATGAATCATAAATGAAAATCTGTAGAGTTTTTTGCAAGGAACTATTTTTCTTAGAAAAAATAGAATAATCAGAGAATAGACAAAAAGATAAAAAGACCAAGGAAAAAGAAATGGGCAAAGCAGTATTAGATACGGAGCGTTTCTTGAAAAAAATAGATGATACACAGCGGCAGTTGGAGCTATTAAAACGTGATCTTATGAAAAATATCCAACCAACCAAAGTGAAAAAATCCTCGCTATACGGCAGTGTTAAGGGTGGAGACATTACAGAGGAAATGATAGATGAAGCTAAGCGCTCATTATTTCGAGAACTGAGTGATATATAAATGAATTATGTATTAGACACGCATATTTTAATCTGGTATTTCATCGGAAGTAAGAGGTTGAATTTAAAGGCATTGGAAACTATTGATAAATGTCGTCTTCGCGGGGGCAAATTGCTGGTTCCTACAATCGTACTTTCTGAATGCCTTGATATAGCTGAGAAGAGAAAGGTTGAATTTGATTTTGATAAGATGTATCAGCTTGTCAAAGAGGATTCAGGTTTTGAGATCATTTCATTTACTATAGAGATTTTTGATGAGACTGTAAGTATGAAATCAATTAGAGAGATCCACGATCGAATTATTTCTGCAACCGCGAAATTTTATGATACAGAGATTATCACAAAAGACCGAATTATAAAACGTTCTGGTGAAGTCGAATTTTTTGCGTAAATATATGTCCTTACTCGTTTTCCATAAATTTTTATGAAATAGCCGAAGCTGGTAGCGAATTACAGTGTTTATTTGCTCTTGAACTCTTGTACTGCATTATAGGGGCATTAAAGTCATATACGGTAAACAATCCGTGCAAATCCGCGCAATCCGTGGACTGAAAACATCCACATTCTTTTTTTTTGAATTATTAAAATAGGAATAACATCATATCTGATATAACACCGGAAAAAACACATGCCTTACTTGAAAGGCTCGCTGAATATGTAATGAATGAAGTGCCTACTCGGCGAGAGATGAATGGCCATTTCACACAGGTGGAAGAAAAATTGGATAAATTGGAACAGGAAAAGGCAGACAAACAGGATATACAGCTCATTCTGGATGGCATGGATACACAGGCAAAGCAGCTTGATATTATTCGAACCGAGCAGATGGCAACAAATGCAGCTCTGTTAAGACATGAAAAGCGAATAACTGCATTAGAAGAAAAAATAAAATAGAGTTTTCCTGCAGAAGCGCAGATTTAAATAATCCGTGCACGCCCGCAGCGTCCGCCAAGAAAATGAATAAAAAATCACGTTGCGCCCGTTGCGCTCTTTGCGAGAAATAATATTTTCGGTGTCTCTCGGTGTTCTTAGTGGTAAAAATTTATCCTTTAACCTTTATCCTTGTTTTTTTTGGTGTTTCTTGGTGGTAAATAAAAAAGTCCATAAATTACAGAGATTGATAGAAAAGAAATCCTAACAATCATCCATGTAAATCTGGGCAATCAGGGGATTGGGAACAATGGACAAAGTCTGCAGAGCTATTGTTTCCCGAGATAGATAAATGGGTTTGCCATAGGGGAAGAAATTTTAGAAAAACGAGGTACAAATTATGACGAAAACATTAGAAATACCTTATGTAAACCTTGACGAGGAAGAATTGAAGCTGGCCCTGGCAATCCGGCTCTTAGAGGAGGGAAAAATTTCTCTTGGCAAAGCCGCCGAGATAGGGGGATTGTCAGAAAGGTCTTTCGCAGAGCTTTTGTTGAAAAAAGGAATATCGCCAATAGGTTTTGAGGATATAGACCTGGAGAAAGAATCTCAGCATGCCTGAGGTGTGTGTTGTTGATACGTCCTGCTTGATAGTCCTTGACAAAGCGGGTTTGTTGTCCATTCTGTGTAAGGCTTATGAGAATATCTATCTGCCCAAAAGTGTTATTGGCTAGTTTGGAGAAAATCCTCTGCTCGATTGCATGCACGTGGTAAGAGTCAACTCCTCATTACTGGGAATTTTTACGGATGAGCTAAACCTGGGCAAGGGAGAGGCTGAAACAATAGCATATGCCTATGAGCAAGGCATAATGGCCGTTATAGATGATGCCAGGGCTCGGAAGGTCGCCGAAAAACTCTCGATAAAGCTAACCGGAACATTGGGGATTTTGATCAAAGCCTAACAGAGAGGTATTATTGAAAGTTCCTATCAAGTTGCTTTAAAACTTAGGAAAGCAGGATTTTATATTTCGGATGCTATTATTGAAAAATTGAAAAATAAATAAGTTCTCGGATTACACAGATTGCACAGAAAAAGAAATCATAGAATAAAAAACCGCAGCGTGCTTGACCGAGCATTTTCATTTGATTTTTGCACTTGATTATAAAAAAGTCTTCGACTCTTTGTTTTTTTCATTATTCGTTATCATTTATCCTTTTCCCTTTATCCTTATCTTTTTCGGTGTCAAAATATTAATAATATCCTTTCCAAGAAGTACAAATAAGGATATAGTTTCCTTTATCAAAAGGAATAAATGAAAGATTTAATAAAAGATATTATCTTAAGTTTTCAACGGGAATTCCAACATCTTTCTCCACTACCAAGATTGCTAAAAGTGCCGGTCCATCTCAGTACTGATAAAGCCATAACAATTTACGGTCCGAGAAGGGCTGGAAAAACCTATTATCTATTCTGGCTGATAAAGCAGCAATTAGAGGCAAATGTCTGGAAAATTGAGGATATTATCTATGTCAATTTTGAAGATAACAGGCTTCTCGATCTTGAAGCTGCCGAACTTGATCTGATTCTACAATCCTATTTCGAATTGTTTCCCAATAATAAACCTATTCTCTTTCTTGATGAAATACAGAACATTGAAAATTGGAGCAAATGGATTCGCAAACTGGTCGATCTTAAATATCCTGTATTTATTACCGGCTCAAACGCCCGTTTATTGTCACGTGAGATAGCAACCGAATTGAGAGGACGCACACTCTCGTTTATGCTATTACCTCTTTCGTTCAAGGAATTTCTGATTTTTAACCACGAAGAAGTACATCCAAATGATCGCTATGATTCCAAACGAAGAGCACTACTTACCCATTGGTTGGATCGCTATCTGGAACAGGGAGGATTCCCTGAAACACTGCATCTTTCTGCTATAGAAAGGCAGTGGGTTCTTCAAGAATATATCCACAGCGTTGTGTTTAGAGATATCGCCGAGAGGCACGGCATTAAAAATACCTATTTGCTAAAATTTCTCATTAATTATATTCTGGAAAATTATGCTACGCTTTTTTCGATCAATAAATTGTATCATTTTTTAAAATCCAGCGGAATTCGCACCGGTAAAGACTCTCTATATAATTACTTTATGCTGTTGGAAGAAAGCATGTTTGCTTTCACGGTCTCCAGATTTTCAAGATCGATCAAAGAAAGAGAATTCTATCAAAAAAAAGTGTATTTACCGGATTTGGGCTATGCCACAATTTTTAAGCATTCGAAAAATATCGGTCGTGTTTTTGAAAATTTTATTTTTAATGAATTAGTTAGAAAACAAAGCCAGATATATTTCTACCGAAACAATTTTGAGTGTGATTTTATTCTTTTAGAGGAGAATGTACCCATACCGGTTCAAGTTTCTTATGAGCTAAAAGAAAACACTCCTTCCGGCAGTTATCAAAGAGAAATAGATTCATTGCTAAAAACAATGGTTAAATTAAATACGGATATGGGCTATATTATTACTCACCACGAGACCAAAGAAATAGAATTGAAGAATAAAAAGATTTCTATTATATCGGCAATAGATTTTTTATTGTTTAAGGATAAAGAATAAAGAAAGAGTAAAAGACATTCCCGCCACACCCGCCAAAAAAATGAATAAAAAACACGTTGCGTTCTTAGCGTTCTTTGCGAGAGATAATTTTTCTCGCCACGCCCGCAACGTTCGCCAAGAAAATGAATAAAGACACGTTGCGATCTTTGCGAGAGATAATCTTTCGGTGTTTTTCGGTGTTCTCGGTGGCAAAGAAAAAGTCAAAAGTAAAAATTAAAAAGTCAAAAGTGTGAAAAATAATAGCCATCTACGCAGAAAACTTTACA
>CAJVXI010000024.1 GCA_913009635.1 uncultured bacterium | reverse complement strand
CTGTTCTGCTCGTCGCTCGCAAAGCTCGCGACTTCGCATAACAGCAGCTATGCGACGCTTCGCTACATTTCGTCCCTCCAAAAGCCAAACGTTTTTGTCGGGACGAAACGTCGCATAGCCGCGAGCCGTTATATTCAATTGTTGTGTAAATTAATTAGGAGTAGTCGGGCACACAAATTATATAAATTAATCAATTTATCAAAATAGTATGGCAATTAAACCAAAGAAATTACAGAAAGGTGATACTATCGCAGTCGTATCTCCATCATGGGGCGGACCAAGTGTTTTTCCTCATATTTATGAATCTGGCATTAAGACACTTGAAAATTTAGGTCTTAAAATTAAAGAATATCCATCTGCAAAAAAAGAGGCAGATTATCTTTACAAAAATCCTGAATTTAGAGCTAAAGACATAAACGATGCCTTTGTTGACGAAGAAGTTAAAGCAATTTTTGTATCAATAGGCGGAGATGATTCTGTAAGAATACTACCTTTTCTAAATGCAGATGAAATTCGGAAAAACCCAAAAATCATCATCGGATATTCTGATACTACTACTCTTTTAACATACTTTAATCAATTAGGACTTGTCACCTTACATGGTCCTGCAATCATGGCAGGATTTTCTCAATGGGATGCATTGGGTAAAAAATTTCAAGAACACATCAAAACAATTCTATTTGAAAATCTTGATAATTATGAATACAAATCATACGATTCTTACACCGGGGGTTATTTGGATTGGGGTGACAAGTCCAATGTAGGAAAAGTAAAATCTATGTCAAAAAATACTGGTTGGAATATTTTACAGGGAAGTTCCAAAATTCAAGGTGATTTATTTGGCGGTTGTATTGAAGTCCTTGAATTTATGAAATGCACTAAGTTCTGGCCTAATGATGATTTTTGGAATGGCAAAATCCTCTTTTTGGAAACCTCGGAAGACAAGCCGACACCCGATCAAGTAAAATGGATGTTGCGAAACTATGGTATGCAAGGAATATTTGATAAAATCTCCGCACTGCTTATTGGAAGACCAAGAGACTATTCTGAAGAAGAAAAGAAAAGTTTAAACGAAAACATTCTCAGTGTAGTTAATACAGAATTTAAGAATTCAAGTCTTCCAATAATAACAAATATGGATTTTGGTCACACTGATCCACAATGGATTTTACCATTAGGAATAAAAGCAGAATTTGATTGCCATACAAAAGAATTTAGATTGATTGAAAAAATATTTAAAAATTAGTGTGTGCCCGACTACAATTTTATTTTAGACACGACAACTCTGAAATTTTCCTTCGGGACGTTGCACTAAACTTCAGCCCTTCGGGGAATATAACAAGGATTATGAGGTTACGAAGTCTTGCAGACTTCTCTACCCAAATTCGACTTCGTCGAACTTCTCATAATCCTAACATTAGGCGTAATTCAAAAAACCCTTTTTTAGATTTTGGACTTTACCCTTGATTTTATATGTTTTAATTGAATCCTTTAATTTTAGATACTTGACATAAAATTGATTTTCTATTATGCTAATTTTATGGCAAAAAAAATCTGGTTAATACTAATAGAGTTTATTTTAGCCAGTATCTTGGCCTTAATTTTTCATTTTAGCTTACATAATGAAACTGCTGCCTTGGTTATTTTTGGCGTAGGATCTCTTTTGGCTCTATTCACTTTTTTGATTTATACGGAATTTATTAGAGAATTTAATAATACCTTAAAATTTTATAAATTGAAAGAAAAGGTGGATAATTTGAAGAATAAAGATTTTATTGAAGAAGCCAGACGATTGGAAAGAGAATTTTTTCATCAATCAAAACAATTGGTTGATGGTTTCATAGAATATGACACTAGCGGAGAATTTTGCTTTGCTCTTCAAAAACAAGCGCGTAAAACAAAAAAAAGCATAAAAGCAACTTGTTTTGTTAATGTGGATGAATGGACGGAAAAAAGAGGGCTGATGAATTATTTTAACGAGGAAATAAAAGCTATGAATGAAAAGAAGGTTAAGATTGACCAGATATTTATTCTTGACGCCAATGAACGACGCAATGAAAATATTCTTAAAATAGTAAATATGTACGCTAAACATGTTGACGGAGGACTTAGGGTTTATATCGTTAATAAAGAAGAATTACCGGAAATCCTAATAAAAGACTTAGTAATTTTTGATAATGAGGTAGTTTTTATCTCCGAGCTTGATGAGGGAAAATTAATAAGAGGAGTTAAAACAATTAATATAGTTCAAGTTGAGAAAATAAAAAATATATTCAGTCAGATACTAAAAGAACACGCGAAAAGGTTTAAAGAATAATAATAAATTATAAATTAACTTCTTTTGAAATTTTTTGAGAAAAAAAGCCCCCAAGTAGTAATCTACATGGGGGCAAGGTTTAAATAAAGGAAAGACCATTATTTAGAGAATATGATGCCACTTCTCCCAGCACTCCAAACAATTTTTAATTTTATAAAGAGGTCCATCCTCAATTTTTTCTGATGAAGACAAACCAGCTATTAGATTCATCACTTCATCTTCAGTAGCGTGGCGATGCTCCAAATTTTTTTCTGGTTTTTCCATTTTCATCCTCCTTTGTTAAAGTTCAATTCATCAGCAAAATTACTGATATTTTAGTATAGCAGATTATCTAATCTATGTCAAGCTCGGCGACCAAAAAAATTTCAAAAGGGTCTTAATCCACCTTCGCTCTTACCGTCGCTAAAGCTATGGCGGGTAAAAAAGCTATGGCGGATAAGTAAGGTAAGGTTATTTAATTTTTATATCAAATTATTGTAATCAGGTTACGATACATTATCACGATAGATTACTTTTTTGTTGATTTTTATAAATTATCTAATGGGCTTTTAATTTTTTTAAGAGAAGGATTGGTTACTTGCGTATATAATTGCGTTGTCCTGATGTTTTGATGCCCCAATAATTCTTGAACATAACGCACATCTACGCCGTTTTCAAGCAGGTGAGTGGCAAAACTGTGGCGAAGCGAGTGGAATGTCGCGTCTTTTTTTATTTCCGCTTTTCTTGTCGCTCTTTGAAAAACTTTTTGAGCAGTAGAGGCTGTCAGTTTTCCTCCGCGATTGCTTTCAAAAACCAAGTCATTATTTTCTTTTCCTGCCGTTAAATTTTGAAATTCCATTTTTAATTTCTTTGGAAAAATTGTTATTCTATCTTTTTTTCCTTTGGCGTCTTTGATATGTATTGTTAATTCTTCTATATCAACGTCTTTTATTCTGAGGTTAATAACCTCGCTAACCCTTAATCCTGCCGCGTATCCCAAAGAAACTATAAACTTATGCTTGGAATTTTTTATTTGATAGATAATTTTTTCTATTTCTTGTCTTGACAGAACAATCGGCAATTTTTGGCTTCTTTTGGCGCACTTGAAGTCAATTTTTTCTTTTAATTTTAAAGCGTCCCGATAAAGAAATTTTATAGCGTTTAGGGCGAGATTAATTGTTTGGGGAGATTTTCCTAATTTTTGTTTTTCTAGTAAGAACAATTCAATCGCTTTATTTTTATTCTTAAGGTTTTTCTTTTTGGCGAAAACGAGATATTCGTGAATATAAAAAAGATAACTTTTTATGGTTTTCGGGCTGTAATTCCTTAATCTCAACAGGTTTTCCGTTTTTTCCAGAGCTGATTGCATATTATTTAAAAAATTGTTATTATATTTTTATTGGGTAAATGTGTATAAATGATATCACAATTCCGCATAACATACAATATTCAAGTATTATTAACTATTTACTCCGTATAATAACCAGTTATGTGCAATCGGGCTACGGCGGGCTAATTAGATAATTTTATTAATATCAATAATTTTAATTACATTATGAGAGAATATAAAGGAGTAATCGTTGAAGAAAGTTTAGAAGATAATAGAATTCTCAACGATTTAAAAATTATTGATTTTAGAATATCAAAAGAAGAAAATCCAGCTGATAGATGGCATCTTTATACTGTTCAGGTTTCCAAAGAAGAAATTGATAGACTTTCCAAAAATATTAAGCCAAAATGGTATATGCACTTTTGGAAAGGTCGAAATGTTATTGCAATTTTTAAGGATAAAAAATTTGAGTTTAATTTTGATGATAAATCTACTTGGAAACCTGTTGTTGAATATGGTTTATCCTTAGGAATTCCAAAAGAACAGCTGGATTTTCCGATTGATTGACGCCCGCCTCCGCCCGACTTTCTCCGCTTCGCTCCGAACCACATTGCATTCTCGTTCCGCTTTGCTCCACTCGGGGCACATAACAGCGGATAAACGGCTCAAGTCTTGCAGACTTTCGCCCAAATTGGCTCGCAAGCTCGCCAACTTCGTTTATCCGCATATGTTATGTGCAATTGAATTCTCCCCTTAAAGTTTATATATTGATACTAATTTCTATAATTATATGAGATATTTGTCTGGTGATGAAGAAAAGAAAGCGCTTGAATATATTGCTAAAGCCACTGAAGTCGCACAAAATGCAACTTGTGAAAGATCAAAATGTGGTTCTGTAATCGTTCAATTAGATGAGATTATTGGCAGTGGCTTTAATAGTCCGCCACAAGACCTTGAAGACCAAAGAAGGTGTTCCTATTCAAAAGATTCCTATCATAAAAAAGTGACGGATAAAACTTGTTGCGTTCATGCCGAACAAAGAGCCATAATGGATGCTTTAAGAAGAAATCCCAATAAATTATCTGGCTCAAGATTATATTTTATCCGTCTTAATGATAACGGAACACCTTCAAGATCGGGAGAGCCATATTGTACCATTTGCAGTAAAATGGCTCTTGATGTTGGAATTGCAGAATTCGTCTTGTGGCATGATCAAGGAGTTTGTGTCTATGACACAAAAGAGTATAACGCGCTTTCTTTTCAGTATGGATTAAACGGGGAGAATTCAACTGTCCCTTCGGTCGGTCGTCTTGCAGACTCCCCACATAACAGCGATTAAGAGGAAAAATCTTGCAGATTTTTCTCAAATTCGCTTCGCGAACTTCTCTTAATCGCGATGTTAT
>CAJVXI010000023.1 GCA_913009635.1 uncultured bacterium | reverse complement strand
GGGGAGAATTCAACTGTCCCTTCGGTCGGTCGTCTTGCAGACTCCCCACATAACAGCGATTAAGAGGAAAAATCTTGCAGATTTTTCTCAAATTCGCTTCGCGAACTTCTCTTAATCGCGATGTTATGTGAAATAGCTCCTTACATTAGTTTGGATTTCAATGTTCATGCAAGTAAAGAAGGTTGTCTCAATTTCCAACTAAATCTAATAAATCCAGTCACTACATCGACATAACACTGTGTATCTAGTTTCGTAAAAGAGAAAAATTAAATAATTCTCTATTTTTTAAAAAGCCCTTTTTTAATTTTTTTTAAGAAAAAAGCCTCAAGTAGATTTATCTACAAGAGGCTCAAATTTTGGTGGTGTTGTGCTAAATGACGATGGGAATGACTTTGTCGGTACTCCCCATCATTTCTGTTGCTTCGTCCAGCGGGTTACGAAACTCGTGTCGCCCCTCTGGGATTGGGCGGACGGAGAGCTTTTCACCGAAACGGGCGACTTGCTGATCAAGCCATTTCTGCCAGTTTTCGGAGGTTACTCCCGAAGCGTCCACATCATTGAGTTGCGGATGCTGTTCAAGTAAATGTGGCTTGCATTCGTCCGAAGCGCGCGGAAGTTGGTGGGTAAACAAATTGTCGCCCGTCATGAAGTTCAAAATATCATAGATACCGTCCATGTGTCGTGGCGACACTAGATGTCCCGTCGTAACGCTTAGTACATCACCGATATGGAATTGTTTTTCCATGTCTTCCTCCTTTGTTAAAGTTCAATTTATCAGCAAATTACTGATATTTTAGTATAGCAGATTTTGCTATCCATGTCAAGCTCGGCGATCAAAAAAATTGAAAAAGGGCTTTAAATTAAGGTAAATTATTTAATTTTTCTCTTTTACTCCACCCAAATTTTTATTTCTCTCTTTTTTAAGATATAATAAGGAAGAGAAATAAAAACTTCAGATACACAGATACATTAAGTGAAATAATTTTCAGGGGCTAAACAGTAAAAGGGGCAAAAGCTAACTCCAATTTCCGCAAAGTATTTATAAATACAGAATAATCTACGTTTATTATGAAGTTCAAAAAATTAGTTTTATATGATTTAAAATCAGAACCTCTTGAGAAAGAGTTTATTGATAAACTTAATGAGCTTGCAGAATCAGTTAAAATTGTTTTCGCAGAAAAAGAATATTCCCAAAGTCTAAAACTCTCAGATATCAAAGATGCAGATGCCTTAATAACTCGCCTTTTTGATTATTATGATGAATCTTTATTTACAGAATCTAATCTAAAATATATAGGCGCAATGCATACAGATATTTCACACTTTAATCTTGATATTTTAAGTGAAAAGGAAATAACATTAACTAATATTCCAGGATATGCTACTGAAGCAGTAGCGGAATTGACTATTTCTGCTCTTTTAAATATTTCCAGGCAAACTCATAATGCGATGAATTTTGTAAAAAATGGCAATTGGGGATTCGAGAAATTCTTAGGATGGGAATTGAAAGGGAAAACTTTAGGGATTATTGGATTAGGTCAGATAGGTAATAGAGTTGCGGAAATTGCAGAATGTTTTGGAATGAAAGTTGTTCATTATACTTCCTCTAAAAAAGACAAAAATTTTCTTGAACTTAATAACTTATTAAAACAAAGTGATGTTGTAAGTTTGCATTGTCCATTAAAAGATGAAACTGAATGTATTTTGAATAAATCAAATCTCAAACTAATGAAAAAAGGTTCTGTTTTGCTTAACTCTGCAAGATCAGAATTAGTTGATTTAGATGTATTATATGAACTATGCAAACAAAATAGGATTTCTGCTTGGTTTGAAGCTATTGAAGAGAAAGAAATAAGAGATAAATTTAATCAGTTAGATAATATTTATCTTACACCTCATTTTGGATGGATGACCAAAGAAGCACAAACCAGATTAAAAAATCTCGCTTTGAACAATGTAAAATCTTTTTTAGAAGGAAAAACTGAAAATAAAATAGAATAGCTTTTGCCCCTTAATTCTTGTTCTTGATGTAACGCTTCGCTTTGTTGATAGAACGCCCCTGAAAATTACTCTGCGGAAAATCAAAGATTTTCCTTGCCACGTTGCACTCTCAGTCGCTACGCTCCTTCGGGTCACTTAACAGCGATTAAGAGGAAAATCCCTTGCAAGAATTTTCCCAAATTGAATTTTTGTGGGTTGCCTCAAAAATTCAACTTCTCTTAATCGCGATGTTATCGGAAATATTGCTTTTTATACAAAATGCTTTTAGAAAAAATTTAAAAAGGAGAAATTAATATGAAAAAAGTTAAAGTAGGTATAATTGGCCACACAGGAAGACTCGGCACGCCATTAGTTGAAATACTGCAAAAACATCCATTGGCAGATATAGTTTATACAGAAAGCAGAAATAAGGGATGCTATGGTTCGCTTGCGAAAGCAGAAATAATATTTCTTGCAGTGCCTTATGGGGAAAGCACGAATTACCTTTCAAAACTAAAGCGGAAAAAAATAATAGATTTAAGCATTGACCACAGAAATAAAAAGGGCTGGTCGTATGGCTTACCGGAAATTTTCAGGAACGAAATTAAAAATGCAAAGATGGTTGCAAACCCCGGATGCTATGCTACATCAATACTACTTGCTCTTTATCCGCTTAAAAATGAGATAAAGTCAATTAGAATATCTTCAACAAGCGGTATGTCTGGTGCGGGAATTGCGCAGAAAAAGGAGGAAAATTTCTTAATATACAAAGAGGGCGACCAACATCCGCAAATTCAAGAAATAACAAAAATTCTCGGCGTAAAAGATGTGTTGTTTATTCCGCAAAGAATAGATTCAACGGAAAAAGGAATAGTGTCCACCATCTTTGTAAATATCAATGATAAGTTATCGAATATACACGATATATATAAAGAATTCTATCGGAATTGCCGGTTTATAAGAATCCGTGATGAGATAGAGACAAGGCATGTTGTCGGAACAAATTTTTGCGATATGAAGATTATGGAATTTCAAAATGACATTCTGATTATTTCAGCGCTGGACAACATCATAAAAGGCGGCGTTGGACAAGCAATTCAAAACTTTAATTTAATGTATGGCATAGATGAAGTATTAGGTCTTATAGGGGATAGATGAATTATCCCCGTTTTTTCTAAAAGCATTTTGTATTTTGGCTAATCGCCAAAAGGCTCTCGCCTAAAAGAGTAATACATCCGATAACAGCGTATATCTGGTTCGCGCTTGGCTACCGCCAAATGCTCTCCCAAATTTTATTTATTTTTTTCTTTTTAAATTTAATAAGGTAGAATAAATAAAACTTCAGATGATACGCAAACATTATGCAAAATCGCTCGCTTTGCTTCGCGATTTTGCATAACGGCTCGCGGTTCCTGCTGTTCTGCTCGTCGCTCGCAAAGCTCGCGACTTCGCATAACAGCAGCTATGCGACGCTTCGCTACATTTCGTCCCTCCAAAAGCCAAACGTTTTTGTCGGGACGAAACGTCGCATAGCCGCGAGCCATTAGGCGAAATAAAATTCCTATTTAAACCACTAACAAAATTAATTATGAATGAAGACATACAAAATATCGGCCGTTTCAATTACTTATGGACAATTTTTATCGGAAAAAACCGAGAAATAGCAAAAATAACAAAAAGAATCTATAACAAGAATGGATATGATGAAGAAAATATAAATGGCGACTTCATCATTACAATTGGGAATAAAGCAATTATTTTAACTAAATACAGAAACGGTCGAAGAGAACCAATAATTGTAAGAAAATGGCAAACTGATAAAAAGATACAAAAAGACGAAGATTTTACTTATAATTTTATCAAACGCATCGAAAAAGAAAAATCTCCTGCTAAAATACAAAATTTCATTGATAATGCTGGCTATAGGTGGAAATATTTTGTTGCCAAAGATTTTCTTGGCAGAAATGAATTCATTGATGTTTATAAACCTAAAAATGGCAATTTAATTTATACAATTCAAATTAAATAGGAATTTTACATCGCCTAACACGGCGTATGCAGTTTACTCCTGCCGTCGTTCACCCAAATTGCCGATTTTTTCTTTTTTTGCTAAGCTATAGGTATGAATAAAGAAATAAGAGAAAAACTGAATAACCAACTTCCAACCCTAAAGAGTAAATACCACGTTAAAAAAATGGGAGTTTTCGGGTCTTTTGCCAAAGGCGAACAGTCAAAAGGAAGTGATATAGATATACTGGTAGAGTTTGATTTACCTATTGGATTTTTTGATTTTATTAGATTAGAGAATTATTTAAGCAAAACCCTACATATAAAGGTTGATTTAGTGTCAAAAAAAGCGCTAAAGCCGGCTATTAAAAAAGATATTCTTAAAGAAGTAACTTATGTCTAAAAGAGAAGATAAATTGTATATAGCAGATATCAAAGATTCTATAAAGAAAATAGAAGAATATACGAAAGGCCTTGATTTTGACGAATTCGTAAAAGATTCTATGGCAATGGACGCGGTTGTTAGAAATCTGACCATAATCGGAGAAGCCGCAAAAAATATTCCGGAAGAAATAAAATCAAAAAATCCTCACATAGCATGGACAGAAGCCATAAGCATGAGAAACAAGGTAACTCATGAATATTTTGGTGTGGATGAAGATATACTCTGGCAAACCATAAAAGAAGATTTGCCAATCCTCAAAAAACAAATCTCTAGATTAGCAAAATAATTTTAGCAGAAAGCAAAAAATGAAAAAATCGGCAACTTCGCATACGCCGGTACATTATACGCAATTCAAAAAATATTTTTCTAAGATGAATAATAAAGATAAGCTTTCTAAAAAGGGGAATAAATTTGATTTTTTCTTTTATTATAGAGGGGGATAATATTGTATTTTTTCCACTATCATTCCAAAAACAAAAATTATATAAACTTTTTAATTTAAGCTAAAATATTATGAACAAAAAAATATTAATTTCAATAATTATCATATTAGTTTTAGTTTTGAGTGTTGGCACTTATCTTTTTTTAAAACCAACAAAGCCTCAGCCCAACATGAATAAATGTGGTGATGGTATTTGCCAGTCAATTGAAAGGTTAGAACCTAATTTATGTCCTAATGATTGCAGAGCAACCGAAGAACAAACCTCAACATTCTTTATGATACATTTTGAAGTTGGTGCACGGAAAGACAATCCCACATATTCAAAAATTGCTCCTGGCTCAACAGTCAGAAATCTAAAATATCAGGAAGCCTTATGGCCTGCCACTGTTAAACTACTTGATTTAGCAAACCAATATGATTTTGATTTAACCTTGGCATTTAATCCTCAATGGGCTGAGTATATATTACAAGACAAAGAAAAAGTGGCAATTGTTAAAGAATGGCAAAAGCAAGGGCACGAGATTGCTTTTCATCACCACGCATATACTCATAACGATTGGCATGGTTTTTCTGACAGAACTGAACCTAATGTGCTTAATGATCCAAAGTATAGGGGGAAATTAGAAGAAGGCATTTATTTTATTAACGAAGTCGCTAAGCCCGAAGAAGTTATAACTGGCAGCTCTTTATCAATTGCAACTGGCGGGGGAAAAGATAATCCCAGTGATGCGAGAAAAAAACTAGAAATAATTAAAAAATGGGGGAAAGACGTACCCTATTTAAGCCACGGATTTTTTGATAATTTTATTGATAATAAATTAATGGAAGAATTTAAACAGGAATATAAAAAGACTGAAAATGATGAAATTTTTGGAGTTACAACTCATGCCCATAATTTCTATAATCGGCCTGAAATAATGAATGAGTGGTTTGAATTTATTAAGACAGAAAAGGATAAGATTCAAACAGTTAAAAAAATAACCAAAGAATTTTATCCGGAATTTGTTTCTGCGGATTAATAGAAATTGCCCTTAGTATTTTATGGAAGACTCTTTAAGTGATTTAGGAATAACTGGAATTAGTTGATTATTCAACAGCATTTAATATTTATACAACTTCAAATGATGTTATTTTAAAAGAAAGTCCTGTGTTTATTGAGGAAGAATAAGAAATTTTAATTCTCGAGCGGGAAATCCACCTCTTTTAAGTTGGGGATGAGAGCGATTAGTTGGACAAGTCTTCGATAAATATTTATTCTAAAAATACTACAAAAGAGTAGAGAGTTGATTCTACTCTTTTGTAAGCCAGATGTAGTTGTAACTTTCTGAAACTAAATAAATCTTTCGGAGAATAAAAATGATAAACCAAATACAGCTTAGCGAGAGCTATGAAACTAAATACGAGCATTATGCTCACAGCGTCGGAACTTTGATGTTTCACCTTCAATGGTGTACAAAATATCGTTACAAAATGTTTCGAAAGCCAGAGAACGCAAAACTTCTCGAAGCTTGCGTAAGACGTTCAGCGTCGAGAAAAAAGATTCTTTCACAAGTTAAGTAATAAGTTAAAGAAGAGAAGGACAAAAACTAATATTTTTTTATATTCATATATTTTTTATTATTTATTAATCTATTGGATATTTTTGAAAAAATTCCAGATTTCATCAGTTGCAGATATTGCTTGTGAAGGGGTGCTTTTTTCAAGAGGATTGGGAGATTCTTCTGTTCCTGGCCAGCTATGTCCTCCATCTTCAACAACGCAAAGTTTAACCTGAACATCATCATCGCACCCTGTGTATAAATCGCAATAAGCATTTTCTTTCTCCAATACTCTTTTAGAATTTTCATTGCAATTGTTTCTTTCAACCCATCCAGAAATT
>CAJVXI010000022.1 GCA_913009635.1 uncultured bacterium | reverse complement strand
ATAGCTGCTGTTATGCGAAGTCGCGAGCTTTGCGAGCGACGAGCAGAACAGCAGGAACCGCGAGCCGTTATGCAAAATCGCGAATCTGCCTGCCAGCAGGCAGGCAAAGCGAGCGATTTTGCATAACTCGTTTTTATGCGAACTTGTTGTTGATTAATATACTTAAATTTGTATGTCGAAATAAGTATTAATTTGTGGATTTCGCCTTATATGCACTATATTGCAGCATATATTTTTTCTAAACCAAGACTTTTATCCATATAAGCTTTTGCCAATTCATTACGCAAGATCAATAAAAGCAATGGATTTCCACGCCATTTTTCATCATTTAAAGAAATATCAATTAAATCAATCGCTCGCTCAAGCATCTGAATAAATGCGTCTCTATTTTTAGCTGAATTAGCGCGTAAAATTTCTGAAGCGATGTGTCCTAATTGGTCACGTTTTGAAAATGTTTTCCAGCGTTCTAATGTTATCATAAATATTTTTTGACAACCGTTTTTATTTTGACGCAAATTTCTTGATTTTTAATATCCATTGAGCGGTTGCCTTTAGATGGCCGGATATTAATCAAAGATATAAAATCAAGCTCGCCGTCCGGATAAATATTAAAACCCCATATATCATCATTATTTGAGCTATTTTTTATTAATTCTTCAGCGCAATCAATATGAAGCTCGCAATCAATGGAGATAACTTCTTTTTTTATGTCCGCAGCCGCCTTAATAAACGGCTTTTTTAAAATTTCTTTATTAATTTTATCTTTGATAATCATATTTGTATTATATCAAAAAAAAGAAAATTAAGATAATTGGATTTTAACGTTTATTTACGATACAATTTAATTATAATGAAAATTTTCACGATCGCCAGCAAAAAAGAGGAAAAATTCTTACGGACAAAAACCGCTGATTTTGATTTTGATAAAGCCAATAAGAAAGAAATACAAGAAACAATCAAAAAAATGCGTAAAATAATGAATTTTGCAAGCGGTATTGGATTAAGCGCAAACCAAATTGGCTTAAATCTGCGCCTTTTTGTCGCTCAACTGCCTGAAATAGTTAATTCTAAAAACAGAAAATTCTACGCTGTTTTTAATCCGAAAATCACAAAACCGTCAAAGAAAAAAATTGTGTTAGAAGAAGGCTGTTTGAGTGTGCCAGAAGCTTATGGTTTAGTTGAGCGTTCAGACAAAATTACTTTAATCGGTAATGACAAAAATGGAAGAAAAATCAAAATCAAAGCAGATGGACTATTGGCAAGAGTTTTTCAGCATGAAACAGATCATTTAAACGGAATTTTATTTATAGACAGAACAAAAGATATTAGAAATATGAATCATGAATAATGAATTATGAATAATAATACAGAAAAAATTAAAAATTTTACCGATTTAAACACTTGGAAAGAAGCACATAAATTGACATTGATAATTTATAAAATAACCGAGAAATTTCCAAAAGAAGAACTTTATTCACTTACTAATCAAATGAGACGCGCATCTATTTCTATCACGTCAAATATAGCCGAAGGATTTTCTAGGATTTCTTATAAAGAAAAAATTTATTTTTACAGTATAGCGCAAGGCTCAACTACCGAATTACAAAATCAAATTATTCTAAGTAGAGACTTAAATTATATTCCTATAAATGATTTTGATAATTTATTTAATCAATCAATAATTGTGCATAAACTTCTAAATGGCCTTATTAGAGGTGCTAAAAATTTTAAAGAAAATTCATAATTCATGCTTCATAATTCAAGATTCATATTCTTCGGTACTCCCGAATTCGCCTCTATTATATTAGAAAAACTTATCAATACCGGCTATGTCCCAGAGGCGGTTGTTTGTAATCCCGATAAACCGTTTGGGAGAAAAAAGATTATTACACCTCCACCAATAAAACAGAGAATTATGAATTATGAATTAAGAATAAAGGATAAAATTAAGATACTACAACCGGAAAAATTAAGCATAATTCATGATTCATTATTCAAGATTCAACCTGACTTATTCATTGTTGCAGCTTACGCAAAAATTATCCCCAAAGAAATATTAGAAATTCCGCGACTCGGAACAATCGGCGTTCATCCGTCTCTTTTGCCAAAATACCGCGGCTCCTCCCCTATCCAAATAACAATTCTAAACGGTGACGAAGAAACAGGTACTACACTTTATTTAATGGATGAAGGGCTTGATAGCGGACCAATTCTCGCACAACGAGAATTGAAGAATTATGAATCAAGAATTATGAATTATGGAGAATTACATAAAAAACTGGCGGAATTATCAGCTGAATTACTTATTGAAACACTGCCAAAATTCTTTAATAACGAAATTACGCCCCAGGCACAAGACGAGAAACAGGCAACTTTTACCAAAAAATTCCAAACTGAAGACGGATATATTAAATTTGAAGATTTAAAAAAAGCTCAAGAACAGGGTAACGAAATTGCCTTAGTAATTGACCGCAAAATCCGCGCTTTAAATCCCGAACCCGGAGTTTATACTCTTCAGCAAATTCAAGGCAAACAAAAAAGAATAAAACTTTTGGAAGCAAAAATTACAGACGAAAAACTTGAATTATTAATAGTCCAACCCGAAGGCAAGAAACCAATGCCCTGGAAAAACCTTATTAAAAACTTTGAAGTTCCTCAAATGAAATAGTTTCTAATGTGGAATTGTCAACAATTAATTTTAGATTGGTAATTTTTTTATTTATTGAAACAGTTGATTTAATTATTGTGCTTGAAGAACCGATTTCAATCGGTAAAATTGAACATTGATAATTTCCTACGCTAATAGTTTCATCTCCGCTATATGGTCCGGACGCCAAATTCAAAAGCGCGGTTTCCAAGCAACTTTGAGCGACAAAGTAACCTAATCTTTTATTCTCAAAATTTTCCGTATCAAAACGAGCTAAAAAAACTCTTGTTCCTAAAGCTAAAGCGACTAAGACCACTATTAAAGTCAAAATAATTGAAGTAGTGACAGCCAAATAACCTTTCATATTTAAGGATTAACCACAAAAAACATTTGCACCGTAGTAGAAGCGACTTGCCCTAACCTGCCGCTTGACTTACCGCTAATTGATAATCTAATTCTTAAAGTTGACGGGTTATCAACCGTAGAAAAATGTTCAACTAAAAAATCATTTACTTGAACGCTATCGTTCGTCAAATCAACTGCCGACCCACCTGATTTAGACAATGTGATTTTATCGCCGTTTAAAGCAAAAACTACGGGATTAAAACTGGAAGAAAATTGATTGATTGAAAATTGTGTTGAAGAAGCGTTAACGGCTGGAGAATTAACAATCTCCGCTTCATTCATCGCCCATTCAATTTTTTTCATTACCAATTCCAAATTGGCCGCCGTTTCGGTTTTTATTCTTACTCGCTCGGCATTTTCCAATGATTGATTAACCAGTAAAAAAGTGGCGCTGATAAAAATCGCCATAATTGCCAAATAAATAATAACCTCTATTAAAGTAAGTCCTTTCATTTTATATCAATAACGTCAATTAATTCCGCCGAATCGGCGGTTTCAGTCGGAAATTCATTAATTATATAATTCGCGACAATAACGGTTGCTTCGCCGGTTTTTCTATCCGAACCGAATAATTTTTTCGCTAAATCATTATTTCTGAAATATAATTGCCTTCTTTCCCTGCCTTGAGGACGCGGCAATTTCAAACGACTGGATTCATCCGGCTGAAAATAAATAAAATCCAATTTAGGATCTTTAATATTTTCGCCTCCGTAATAAACGTATCTACCGCTTAAAACTATTTCACCGGACAACGACATTGAATAATTGTCCGGACCAAAAGGAAAACGTTCGGAATAAGCGGTATTCTCTTCGTATGGTTTGATTGAAGCAACCTTAAATTCTCCTAATGATTCACCAACTTTAATTATTTCAGCGGAAGAAGACGCTGACTCGTTAACGCCGATAGAAACAGAATTTATATCAGAAGAAGATTCGGAATCAAAACTTTTATTTGCCGTATAAATAATAAAACCGCCAACAATTAAAACAAACAAAATAACCATCAAGAAAAATATTTTTTTTGTTTTAGAAATTATTACTGACATAAAATTTTTATAATGCGGTTATTTACGGCTCTTCTTCGTCTCCAATACTTGTTGTTGGTTCTGGTTCAATATAACGGCGAGCTATTATATTTTTAAAACGCCCAGTATCCTGCTGAATCCAAATTCCGAATTGACCGGCGCTTTCATTATCATTTGAGGCGGAATGGATTCCGCTAAAACGTGCTGTTTCCCAACCTCCTGATTCTTGAGAAGAAGGAGAAGAATCATACCACGCTTTAAGATTAGTATCATTAATCCCCCAAGCGGCTAAACCTATTTTAACCCACTGATTTGCCGGGAACTCTCCAAGAACGCCATTTTCAATAATAACTGATTCTCGATTATCCGCGGTAATATCATCATGAGAAACATAAGGACCGCCAGGCTGAAAAGTTGAATCGGCTATTTCATAATAATACCAATGGTTGCTCGTTTCATTGCTTCCTGAACCGCTTCCAACCCAACGCGCTAACGGACCGGATGTCATATCCCATGGCCATGCGTTCGTCTGATATTCTTCGTATTCAACGTAAATATCCCGTTCAGTTAAACTGGCAGGACGAAAACTTTCGGGATAATTATCTCCTGTATTATAAGTATAATAACCGGCGCTGTCCCAAACTACTGTATCTCCCCAATTTTCAAGAGGCGCGCCGTGAGCTGTTTCATCAACTCTGCCCTGAATATATTCACTTTCTCTGTCTCTAGAAGCATCATCATACCAAAGATAAACATTCGACAAATTACTTGGAGCTGAAGTAACAGTGGCATTCCCATAATATATATAATAATTTTCATCAGTAGAAGAAGCGGCAATATCATCTTGAATTTTAAACCTAATCTCAGTGGATGAAGCATTACAGAAAAAAATTTGACGATCAAGTTCTGCCCAAGTTGATGAACCTGTTTTATGAACAATCCTTAAATCATCGCAATCATCCTGCATTTTGTCTGATATTAACGAAAATGTATTAAAATCAATTATCCTAGTTGTGTAACCATCATAACCGTTAAAAGGAGAATTAAGGCCCGTAGAAACTAAAATTTCCCTTCGGAAACCGTAATCAGAATCCCACCAATTACCTTGAGATACCTGAACGTTTCTCCAGTCAGTTAAAATTGTTGATAATTCAATCATGGAATCCTGCCCCCATTCTACGCGACTTACCACCTGTTTAGTTTGCGCGTTAATATTGGTAATAATTATTTTTCTGGTAAAAATATCATTTGTATCGTAATTGCCGTAAAATTGCCATTCGCCGCCGGAAAAAACCAAACCATGTTCTCCCTCGGTTAAAGAATCCCAATTCTTTTTATTAATTGATTTAACAGCTCCCTGACCTTCAGAAATTAAAGCTTGAGCGCGAATATTTTTTTCTTTAGTGGAAGCCAAAAATTGCTGCTGGGAAATTAAAACCAAACCGCTGCTCACGCCAACAGCTAAAACGGTCAAACCAACTAAGATTTCCACCAAGCTAAATCCTTTGTTACCAATTAATTGTCCCCTCTTCATTAATTTGAATAGATAAATTCTGACGACTATTACTTATATTAAAAGTGCCTGTCGCGTTTGGTATCCCGCTTAATGAAGTGAAAACTACTTCAGAAAGACCGCTAATGATTATATCCGACGGTTTGGCGAATTTTTCATCAAAAGCCGTGTCTCTAGCGGCGTAAGAATCACCTTTAAATACTATATACTGATTTTCTAAGATATACAGGCCGTAAGAGCTTTGGTCTTGATTAGTAAATGCCAAGGACTGAGCTTTTCTTAAAACTCCGATTAAATTATCGCGCTCGGAAGTTATTTGAAAACTCAAATACATATTACTGATTAATGGCCAACTAACGGCCAAAATCATAGCCGAAATCCCCAAAGTTATAATAAGTTCCAAAAAAGTGAATCCTTTCATTTTATTTTAAATAATTTACTAAAACTGTCCCCGCAACAATCCCAATAACTGATTTATCAAAATAATCAATTGTTTTTGGAGAGTGATAATTTTTGTCTTGATAAGTTGGTTTGATTGGTTGACATTAGCGGTTTGGTTTGTTGAGAAACTAATTTTAGTTCCCAATAAAATAATTTCATCAGAAACAACTTCAGAGGATATGCCATATTCAGTAAAAAATTTAACATAGATAATTTTTGTTCCAGCGCCTTTTGATAATTTCCATTCTTTGATTTCTTGATAAGTTTCTTGCGAAGCGTATTTAAAATCAGGATTTTCAGAAACAGCCATTCTCTTAGTGTTGTCTCCTGCAAAAAACTTCAAAACAACGGTTCGGCTGTTGGTGGTTTCAGCTCCGTCATTAATCAGGATTCCAAATCCTCCAAAAAGGTTTTCAGTTGAAGGAACTGGCAAAGCTGGCGCATTATAAACAAAGGCAGGCATTCCCCCTCCGCAAGTATTAGTAGCTTGGGTCAAAGAGGCCGTATTAGTTTGAGTACCGTCTCCGTTTCTGTGTTTAACTGTGTAAGTATAAGAAATTCCGCAGGACAAACTAGTATCTTGCCAAGAATTGATAGCGATCCAGCCAGAGTTAAAACCAGTTCCAGAACGGGAAAAATAATAACCAGAAGAGCCAACTGAAGAATTTGGAAAAGTATCAACTGTTAAATCCATTGTGTAAAAGCTCTCTGTCCCTGAAAAATTTGTTGGCGTGCCTGCTAAAGTGTATTTGGTTATTGAAGTTCCGTAACTGGAAGTATTGCTTGTATTGTCTTTGAATTGGACATCATAAGTGTATTGGGTGTTTTCCGATAAAGAGGAATCTGTAATTGAAGTGGTTGAAGTAGAATTAAAGCCCAATTCATTAGAACTGTCTCTTCTCACTTGCCATTGGTAAAGACCCGAGCCGTTTTCTGTTATGGAAGTCGGCTTGTTCACCACAATTGACGAAGCAGTGATTGCGCCGAAACTCGGAGCCCCGACAGAAGAAGGAGCCGTAGTGTCAACGCCGAACGCCATACTTCCTGAATTAGCAGCGGCAAAAGAAGAAGTTGCCGAAGCCAAGTCAATTGAGCGAATCCGCCAGTAATACGAAGCGTCAGACAATGTCTGGCTTGAAGTTCCAACCGCGTAAGAGCCCGAACCTTCTGCTTGTCCAACCGTGAAAGAAGTTGAAATCGGAGTGGAACTGGCCGTAGAACTTGCCGAAGTGTAATCAACGACAAGAGACGAAAAATCAGAAGTATCGTCTATTTGAACGCGATACTGCAAATAATCCCCGACATTGTCGTCTGATTGACTAAAATTCAATGTCGAAGTTGTTGAAGCACTCCATGAACCATTAGTAGAACTGCTTGGTCCCAGAGAACTCGGAGTGTCTGGAGCCGCGTTAACAAATTCATCCGCCCCGATGTCCCAGGTGCCGGAGCGCGTATCCCCATCTATATCATCGGAAAAAGCAAGATTGCCGTCAGACGACAAATCCGTTCCCGCGTCTTTTGCTGAAGTATCCGAAGCTGAAAGATGGAAGTCGTCGGTGAAAGTGGAAATAAAAGCAACCGCAATACTGTTTGTTGAGAATGTCGCGTTCGGAGCGTCTCCGGATATGTCGGATATGTTGTAGTCGGAAGCAGAATTAAAAACGCCGTAGAAGCCATTCGTATTGTTTTGGGCGATGTTGTTTTTGGCGATAACGGTTCCACCACCACTTCGACGGTAGCCCTCTTTGCAATTGTAAACAGTATTATTGTATACATACATATACCCCGTATCAGAATAAATCCCAGATGCAATATTACTGCCAA
>CAJVXI010000021.1 GCA_913009635.1 uncultured bacterium | reverse complement strand
GTTCCATCATTATTATGGCGACTGGAATATTCTTCTTTGGTCATTGTTAATTGCATATTGCACCTCCGTTTAAATTTTTATTAAGTATCTATTTTAAATGCTAATTAATATTTATAAGCTTGTCAAACACCGACTGATATTTGAAACTGATTTTAGAGGAGCGATATTGACACAATAACTCAAATATGACAATCTGTCTTTAGTAGATTGTAAATTAAAAATTTATGTTTATGAGGTGATGAGATGATAAATATATCAAAAATAGATGTATCAAAAATGGCAAAAGAAACAGGAATTTTAGAGTATGTAATAAAGCAAGCTTTAGAAGCTCCTAAACCCGAAATTGACAATATAACAACCATTGAAGAAGCTACGAAAATTTATTATGACTCGTCCGAGAATAGCGCGAAGCAAAAAGCAGCTCTTCTTAAATGGAGAGAATTTTCCGCAGAAGAAATAGAAATAGCTTCAACTATTAAAGAACTTAAGAAAGCTTATTATAGAGCTTTCAGGGGCAGTGAAGAAGCAACAGAAGCTATAAGAAAAATAGCAAAATTTTTTCTTAAATCTTAAACACGGAGGAAAAGATGGAAAGTGAAACAAAGAAGTACGATACCAGGTTGGGATCTTTTATTGAAGTTGATATTTCTAAAAAAACTTGTGAACCTTTTGGTTTATTTGCGGGAAATGAAGTAAAAACTCCGGGTGGTCATGGTATTGCAATTGGAGTTGCGCATATTGGTAATGATAATGAGATGTGGTTTATTGTTAAAGGTATATTCGGAGCAGTATTCTGGGGAGGTTTGAGAAGCAGAGAAGATTTTGAAAAAGCTGGTTTTGAGATATTGTAATATAATAGTGCAATAAAAAGGCCGAAAATATTAAAATTTCGGTCTTTTTTAATTCGTAAATAAAAAAGCTCCAGCGGGCTAGTACCGTGGAGCTATTTTAAAAACAGATATGTTTTTAAAATTAAGCTGGAACAAGCCAGTAATCTAAAAGTTTTACTAAGCCATGTTTGGTTATAATCTCCAGTATTTGTTTGGACGGGCTGATTTTGTGAATATCGTGAATTTTGAATGGTCCTTTACCGTATCTTCTAATCCAGTGGCAGTAAAGTAAAATGTCTTTTTTTCGGCGAGGGTCCCATATAACATTATGACCTTTTTCAAACAATTTAATTTTCCTCATTATTTTATTTCTCCTTGTGTGAGATATTAAAATTCAATCTTTTCATTCCGAAAAATTATTAGAAATATAAAAAGCACTGTGATTACAACGATAAACTCTATGGCAAATTTTATCCAGGAATACATTCGTTGACATATTTTCTTTATCATTTTTTCTCCTTATTTGTTAAATTTTATTTTAAGGTACCGATACATAATAAATAACATTAATAAGATAGAAATCAAGTGTAAAAGGTAATGTGCAAGGACATATGGCGGTTTCTGGATATACTCCAGAAATGGCTATATCTATGTCCAAAACAATACAAGAAGAAAGGTTGCGGTGGGGTTATGCCCATCATCAATAAAGAGGCGAAATTAGTTAATGTCTGCGCGTTGTGTCCGTATGGCAAACGCAGTCTGGAGCGCTGGGTCGCAGCATACAAAAAAGGCGGTGAAACAACTCTCATGCCCAAATCAACAAGCCCCAAGACAAGTCCATATGAAACACCTCTTCAAATCAAAGAATTGATCATAACAAAAAGGAAAAAATTGAGATTCTGCGCGCAGAAACTTCATTGGCATTTTTTGCGGGAAGGTATGTCAGTTCCAGCGCGTACAATCGGGAAGATATTGAAACAAGAAGGCCTTACACGAAAATATCGCAGGAAGAGGGTGAAATACAAATACATACGGGCAGAAAGACAACCAGGAGAGTTATTTGAAATAGATGTGAAATACGTGCCTGGAAAACTAGTAAATAAAAGATATTTTCAATACACGGCAATTGACACTGCTTCCAGATGGCGATACTTGAAAATATATGAAGAGCAATCAAATTATCATTCTATTTGCTTTATGCAGGAAGTTATACAAAGATTTCCTCATACAATACAAGCTGTGAAAACCGACAATGGATTTATATTCACGAACAGATACGCGGGAACATACAAACGAGAAGATCTCTCGCCGCGACAATTGCACGCTTTTGACCGCTTTCTTGCGCAGCGCAATATTATTCATTACCTTATTGATCCTGGAAAGCCAGCGCAGAATGGAATAGTTGAACGATCGCATCGCACTGACCAAGAACAATTCTATGAAAGAAACGTATTTGCGAATGTTATTGACTTGAAAAGAAAGGTGAGATTATGGAATAATCAATACAATGATATTTTGCATTGCGGATTGGGAGGCAAAACACCAAATGAATTTCTCAAACAATATCAATTAACAAACCCGCCAAATGTCCGTGCCTAATACATTTAATTAAGTAATTAAACAGATGATTTTTATGTTAATATAATAGCTTATGGCAATATATAATCAACCTTTATATTATGAAATCGCTTTCAGCTTTATTAATCCAAAAAAGCAAGTTGATAATTTTGAGAATATAATCAGGAGATTCAGCAAAATAAAAGTTAAGAGATTCTTGGACATAGCTTGCGGTCCGTCTTTACAGCTGGAAGAAATCGCGAAAAGAGGGCACGGAGCAATTGGGCTGGATTTAAGTTCTCAGATGCTTGAATATTTAAAAAACAAGGCAAAAAAACAGGGCATTAAAATAGAAACAATAAAAGCGGATATGATGAGATTTAAGTTAAAGAAGAAAGCGGATTTTGCTTTTATTTTAATGGGCTCTCTTATTGTGGAATCGAACTCCCAATTTTTAAGCCATTTGGATTCCGTGGCAAAGTCAATAAATAAAGGGGGGCTATATTTAATTCAGAATTAT
This sequence comes from uncultured bacterium, assembly GCA_913009635.1. GTDB lineage: Bacteria > Patescibacteriota > Minisyncoccia > UBA6257 > UBA9933 > CAJVXI01. The sequence continues at coordinate 5,808 of CAJVXI010000021.1, read as the reverse complement.
TATTTGGATTATAAAGAAGCGAACGCGAGCTGGGAAATGGAAAGAAAAGGGATAAGAGTTAAAACAACTTACAAGAGTGATTTCAAGAATAATCTCAGTCAGATATATACAGAGAAAGTAATGCTTGAAGTTAATGATAATGGAAAAAGAAAAAAATTTATTAACAAAAGAGATGTAAAATTTATTTTTCCGCAAGAATTTAGAACGCTTGTAAAATTAAATAATAAATTTGAATTTTTAGGATGGTGGAAGGCGACTCCAAGTATTTGGGATTTAAAGAAATCTCTTGGGAAAGACAAAAATTTAAATGGTAATATAATTATTCTTAGAAAAAAATAATGGAAATAGTTGTAATTCTTCATAATATAAGAAGTTTGCATAATGTGGGTTCTATTTTTAGAACATCTGATGCGGCTGGGGTTAAAAAAATATATCTTTGCGGAATAACGCCGGCTCCGATTGATGTTTTTGGAAAACCGCGTCCGCAATTAACTAAAGTTTCTTTAGGCGCGGAAAAATATGTGGAATGGGATGCTTCGGCGCGCTCAACACAAGCAATTTCAAAATTGCTTGGCGGGCTGAAAGATCAGGATTATAAGATTTTTGCTGTTGAGCAATCGAATAAATCTATTCCATATTTTAAATTACCTAAATCCTATATTCTAAATTCTAAATTCTGTTTGATATTTGGGAATGAAATAAAAGGATTACCACAGTCAGTTTTGAAGCGAGCTGATAAGATTTTAGAAATTCCGATGCGAGGTAAAAAAGAATCATTAAATGTAGCAGTAGCTTTTGGGGTTGTTGTTTTTCATTTAGGGCAATGCTAAAATTATTAATATGGCTAAAATAGCAATTAATGGTTTTGGAAGAATTGGACGTCTTTTTTTCCGAAACGCTTTTGATAATTCTGATATTGAAATTGTCGCTGTGAATGATTTGGGCGACATTGAAAATCTTGCTTACTTATTAAAGTACGATACTGTTTATGGCCGTTTTAATAACAAAGTAGAGGTTGATAAAGAAAAGAGTGTCTTATCTGTAGGTGGCAAAACTATAAATTTTTTTAAGGAAAAAGATCCAACTAAATTGCCGTGGAAAGATTTGGGGATTGATATTGTAGTTGAAGCAACTGGTGTTTTCGCGGCTTATGAAAAAGCTAAGGTTCATCTTGATGCTGGAGCGAAAAAAGTTGTGATTACAGCACCTGCAAACGACGCTGATGGAATACTTGGCAAAACAGTTTTAATGGGAATTAATGAGGGTGAATTGCAAACCATTAATCTTTCTTCCAACGCTTCCTGCACAACTAACGCGGCTTCACCTGTAATTGCGATTTTATCTAAAAATCCGGGAATTGAAAAAGCAATTCTTAATACCATTCATGCTTATACAGCCACTCAGTCAATAGTTGATTCAACAGCAAGGGGCAGTGATTTTCGAAAAAATAGAGCAGGAGCTAATAATATTATTCCTTCAACAACCGGAGCGGCAAAAGCCGTAACAAGAGTCGTTAAAGAGTTGGAGGGAAAATTTGACGGCATTGCTTTGAGAGTTCCGGTAATCAGCGGTTCAGTTGCTGATATTACTTTTGTATCTAAGAAAAAAACTTCCGTTGAAGAAATAAACGACATTCTTAAAAAAGCAGCTGATTCTCCGCAGTGGAAAGGAATTTTAAAAGTAACTGAAGATCCAATTGTTTCTTCGGATATTATCGGTGAGCCGTACGGCGCTATTGTTGATTTGAAATTTACTAAAGTAATTGACGGCGATTTAGTTAAAGTTTTATCTTGGTACGATAATGAATGGGGTTATGTTGAAACATTAGTGAAACATGTTTCAAATATCGCGTTAATTTTATGATTATTTATCTTGGCGCAGACCATCGGGGGTTCAAATTAAAAGAAATTCTCAAAACTTATTTAAAAGAGAATGGCAATGAGGTCGTTGATTTTGGCAATGACCATTATGATGAAAATGACGATTATCCGGATTTTATTCTGCCTGTTGCTAAAAAAGTAGCAGAAAATCCTGAAAAGAATCGGGGCATTATTTTAGGTGGTTCTGGTCAGGGCGAAGCGATTGCCGCTAATAGAATTAAAGGTATTATGGCGGCGGTTTTTTATGGCGGTCTCGAAGAAATAATTAAACTTTCCAGAGAGCATAATAATTCTAATATTCTTTCTTTGGGCGCTGGTTTTTTGGGTGAAGAGCAGGCAAGGCAAGCAGCAAGGATTTGGCTTGAAACGGATTTCAGCAAAGAAGAGAGACATATTCGGAGAATTAAAAAAATTGATGAAATATGATAGAAATAATTCCAGCTATCCTTGAAAAAAAATGGGTTGAGATTGAGAAAAAAATTAAAATAGTTGGTGAGTTTGCCGCGATTATTCAGATTGATATCGCGGACGGCGTTTTCGTTAACGAGGAAAGCTGGCGTAATTCGGATGATTTGAAGAATGGAATAAATTTTGAGATTGATATGATGATTAGCGAGCCGGAAAAATCTATTTCTGATTGGATTAACACAGGTGCTAAACGATTAGTTATTCATATTGAATCAACTCAAAATTTAGAGAGTATAATCCGACTTTGTAAAAAGGCTGGAGTTGAAGTTGGGGTTGCTTTAAATATTGAAACACCAAATGAAGTTTTAGATAAATGGATTAATCAAATTAATTCCGTTCAGTTTATGGGAATTGCTAAAATCGGTTTTCAAGGCCAGTCATTTGACAATAAAGTTTTGGATAAAATAAAAGATTTTCGCGCAAAATATTCAGATGTTGTAATATCAGTTGATGGAGGAGTGAATTTTAATAGCGCAAATTTATTAAAAAGGGCAGGCGTAAATAGATTGATAGTAGGTTCTTGTATTTGGAATAGTGATAATCCAAAAGAAACGTTTAAAAAATTAATGGATGTATAAGGGAAGTATAAGTCAAAATATAAATTTGTTATTTTACTATAATGCTCACGATCGTGAGTATTGTAGTAAGTTTGGCTTTGATAATGATGGCGTTTTATTATCGGCTCAGGTATGATTGAGCCGATATTTTTTGTGTGTTAATATTAAAATAATCAATATGGAAATTCTCCACGAAAAAAAACTAAAAGAACTTGAAGAAATGGCGAATACTATTCGTCAGGATATTATTAAGATGCTTGAGCAGGCTGGTTCCGGGCATTCGGCTGGGCCTTTGGGTATGGCTGATATTTTTGCGGCTTTCTATTTTTATATTTTGAATCATAATCCAAAAGAACCGAATTGGCAGGGAAGAGACAGATTGATTTTGTCTAATGGTCATATTTGTCCTGTACGTTACGCGGCAATGGCGCGAGCTGGATATTTTCCAGTTAAAGAATTAAAGACCTTGCGCAAATTAGGAAGCCAGCTTCAAGGACATCCTCATCGCAGGCATTTGCCAGGCGTTGAAACAACTTCTGGGCCATTGGGTTCGGGCTTGTCGCAATCAATTGGAATGGCATTGGCAGCAAAGTTAGATGGTAGAAAGTACAGAGTATATTGTTTGATGTCTGACGGTGAGCAGGATTGCGGAAATACTTGGGAAGCAGTTATGTTTGCAGGTAAAAATCGTTTAAGTAATATAACTGCCGTAATTGACCGTAATAATATTCAGATAGACGGTTTTACCGAAGATATAATGCCACTGGAGCCACTTAGGGATAAATATGAAAGTTTTGGTTGGCACGTTTTGGAAGTTGACGGACATAATATTGAGGCGTTTATTGACGCAATAAATGAAGCTAAAGCGGTTTTTGAAAAGCCAACTGTGATTATCGCGCATACGATTCCGGGCAAGGGTGTGAGTTTTATGGAATTTGATTATTTATGGCATGGTAAACCTCCAGCCAAAGAAGAGGCAAAAAAAGCGTTGAATGAACTAAGAACTTTGGGCGGTAAAATTAAAAGTGAGCATGAGTGATTAAAGAATCTAGAATCTAGAATTTAGAATTTAAGAGGCGCAAAATTTATTAATAATAAAAACGTATTATGATAAAACTTTCTGAGAAAATTTTTAAAGATGATATAGGGCAGGAGCCGACTCGCAATGGGTATGGATATGGTTTGGTTGCGGCTGGCGAGGAAAATTCAAATGTGGTTGTTTTGTGCGCGGATTTGACCGAGTCAACTCGTTCTCATTGGTTTGCCGAAAAATTTCCTGAAAGATTTATTGAAATGGGAATAGGTGAGCAAAGTATGGCAGCTGTTGCTGCCGGACTTGGAATTTCCGGTAAAATTCCGTTTATTTCTTCGTACGCTACTTTTTCACCTGGAAGAAATTGGGAGCAAATTAGAACAACGATTGCTTATAATGATTCAAATGTGAAAATCGCAGGACATCATTCTGGAATTTCAGTTGGACCTGACGGCGCAACTCATCAAGCAATTGAGGATATTGCTACAATGCGGGCAATGCCAAATATGACAGTAATTGTTCCATGTGATGCTGTTGAAGCGGAAAAAGCAACAATAGCAGCGGCAAAGATTTGGGGGCCGGTTTATTTAAGATTTACTCGTGAGAAAACACCGGTTTTCACGGACAAAGAAACACCGTTTGTTCCGGGGAAAGCAGAGATATTTTATCAGTCCAAATCTTTACCAGAAGTATTAATTATTGGAGCAGGTCCGGTTTTGCATAATGCTTTATTAGCAGCTCGTGATTTGGAAGAAGACGGTATTGGAGTGATTGTTTTAAATAATCATACCATTAAGCCAATTGACGAGAGAAAAATAATTGAATTAGCCAAAAAAACCAACGCTGTAGTAACGGTTGAAGAGCATAATATTATTGGAGGTTTGGGAGGGGCAGTGGCTGAAGTTTTGGCTAATCATTATCCGATTCCAATGGAATTTGTCGGAATGCAAGACACTTTCGGCGAATCCGGAGAGCCAGAAGAGTTAATTAAGAAATATGGAATGGATGCTAAAAGCATCAAAGAAGCAGTTAGAAAAGTTGTAAAGAGGAAGAAGTAAGCTAAAAATTGACTTTTGATGCTGGTTTTAATAATATTAGAAATATGAATACCATTACTGTTTCTAAAACAAAAATAAATAAAGAAAAGGGGGTTGTTATTTTGCCGTTAAAAGAATATCAAAAACTTTGTGAAAGAGCAGTGCCGACTTATTATTTAACTGGAAAAGCCGCGATAAAAGCGGATAAATTAGTGAAAGATGGCTTAAGAGAGTATGAAAAAGGAAATATTATAGAGGCGTCGTCCTTAAAAGACGCTCTAAGAATTTATGAGAGCAAGAAAAGTAAAAAGCGTTAAATATTCTAAAAAATTTCTTAAATCATTAGACAAGTTATCAGCAAGGATAATAAATCAAGCATCAACAAGAGAAGAAATTTTCAAGAATAACGTTTTTGATCCACAAATAAAAACGCACAAACTTTCAGGAAAAGACAAAGAATATTGGGCTTTTTGGATAAATTACTCTTTTCGCATCAAATTTATTTTCCTCAATAACGAGGAAGTTTTGTTTTTAGACATCGGTACTCACGATATTTATAAATAGATTTTAATTAAAATTCCCAACGGCATTTACCGACATCTTTACGAACTCCAAATCGGGTTGATGTAATCTTATGAGACTCGGTCTCGTAAGATTACCAAAGATGGTTTATTTGTTATAATATACTCAATGAAAACTTTGAAATTTATTTTTCATGCGTTTAGGGATTTAATTATTTAAAAAAATATTATGGAAAATATACCTAAAAATATAAAAATTACAATAGATAATGACCCAAAAGATTACGAAGTTAATAAATTTTTAAGGAAATT
>CAJVXI010000020.1 GCA_913009635.1 uncultured bacterium | reverse complement strand
TTCAGCAACTTCTTAATACTGATCCTGATACCCGTTTGTCAGATTCCGGAGTAGGTTCGTTAGGCAACGAAACAAACTATTTCGGTCCCTTAACCCAAAAAGCCGTGCAAAAATTCCAAATGAAATACAACGTAGTCGTTTCGGAATCAGATCCCGGTTACGGCTATGTTGGTCCGAAGACGCGGGCTAAACTGCAGGAAATTTTTGGCCAATAAAGAAATATTACATAGAAAATAAACGGCTCACACGCCGTGTGAGCCGTTTATTTTATTGATTTCAAGAATTAAATTAGTTAAAATTAGGGAGAATATGTCTACTCCTATTGAACAAATTAAGGATAAATTGGATATTGTTGAATTTATCCGTTCTTATATTCCGGTTCATCCAGCTGGCAAAAATTTTAAGGCGCTTTGCCCTTTTCACAAAGAAAAAACGCCTTCTTTTATGATTTCTCCTGACAGACAAACATGGCATTGCTTTGGCGCCTGCAGTGAAGGCGGTGATATTTTCAAGTTTTTAATGAAGCATGACAATCTGGAATTTTACGAAGCCCTGAAAGTTTTATCGGAAAAAGCAGGAATTGAATTAAAAAAAATAAGCCCGACTGACCAAAAACAATTTGGAATTCTATACGACATTAACAAATCAGCAAAAAGTTTTTTTAGAAAAGAACTTAAACAATCCAAAGAAGCGATAAAATATCTTGTTGATAGGGGATTAAAGAAAGAAACAATTAATAAATTTGAAATAGGATTCGCTCCTAATAAATACGAGGCCTTATATCTTTATTTGATTAATTTAAAATACAGCGCTTCGGATATTGAACGCTCTGGATTTATTTTTAAAAATGATCGTGGTAATTATACTGACAGATTTCGTGGTAGAATAATGTTTCCGATAAATAATAACTTCGGAAAAACCGTCGGCTTCAGTGGTCGCATCCTTACAGAAGCGCAGATTAACGCAGATGCCACGCAGATAAACGCAGATAGTCCGCGTGAGTCCGCGTTTGCGCCAGCAAAATATATCAACAGTCCTGAAACGCCGATTTTTAACAAATCGAAAATAATTTATGGTTTTGATAAGTCAAAAAATCATATCAGAGAACAGAACAACGCCTTATTAGTTGAAGGACAGATGGATTTTCTTATGTGTTATCAGGACGGAGTTAAAAATGTAATTGCGATTTCCGGAACCGCTTTAACTCCTGAACAACTTAAAACACTTCAACGACTTACAGACCAACTAATTATAAATTTTGATAATGACGAGGCCGGCCTTAAAGCAGCTGAACGCAGTATTGATTTAGCCGGAGCCGTGGATTTAAACGTTAAAATTTTAATATTAAAAGATTATAAAGACCCCGCGGAAGCTGTTATTAAGCAACAGGGATTAATGATAAAATTAATTAAAGAAGCAAAACCAGCAATGGAATTCTATTTTGACCGCTATAAGCTGACTAACGACCAACGACTAACAACCAACAACTTAACCGAATTTAAAAAGAACTTAAGAATTGTTTTGGGTAAAATTAAAAAACTTGCCAGTTCAATTGAAAAACATCATTGGCTAAAAGAACTTTCATTAAAAACTGAAATTGAAGAGAAAACACTTGCCGAAGAAATGACTCAAATGCGAACTAATACTGACTATTCACGGACTAATACAGAAGATAATCAGTATAAGTCAGCGATAAGTCCGCATGAGTCAGTGTTATCACGCATAGACCTGATTGCTCAACGATTGATTACTTTAGCTGCTGAAAAGAAAAAATTCCAACAAGAAATAAAAAAATATTTTGAATATTTACCGAAAGATTACCAAATCGTGTATGAAACAATTATTAATAAAACTCCTATTACAGAAGAAAGATTGTCAAAACTGATAAATTTGATTTCTACGCGCTTAGGCCTTGAATCGCAAAATGAAGAAATAGATAAAGAATTTAAGGAACTCTTAACACAACTTAAATCAGAATCCATAAAAGAAAAGAAAAAAATAGTCGCAAAATTAATAAAAGAAGCTGAGGCTTCTGGAGACGAAAAAAAACTAAAACAAGTACTTAAAGAATTTGACGAAACCTTAAAAAAGGAGAATAATTAAATAACATAATGCTAATATGCAAATGCGTACTTTAATATTTCATAAGTATAATTAGCATGAATTAGCATTTTACTAAACGAAGCGAATATGATAAAAACTAAATCAAAAAGAAAAATTAAAAAGAAAAAACCTCTTAAAAAGAAAAATCCTCTTAAAAAGAAAAAACAGGCCAAAAAATTAAAGAAGCGAGCAACAAAGCGCTTAATTAAGCGTAAATTAAAAAGTAAATCACGTGTTATTAAAAGAAAAATTAAAAAGAAAAGACCTCTTAAAAAGAAAAAACAGCTAAAAAAGAAAAAAATAATAAAAAAAACCAAAAAAACCTTAAAGAAAAAGATTAAAAGAGCTAAGCAATTTAAGTTTGACGAGAATTTAATAGAAGAATTAGTAAATAGAGGACGGACAAAAGGATTTATTACAGATACTGAAATTATTGATTATTTCCCGAAAATTGAGGGCGATATTATATTTTTAGAAAAACTTTATGATATTTTAGAAAAATCCAACATTAAAGTCATTGAAACTTCTCAATTAATTGAGCTGCCAGAAGAAAAAGAAATAAGCGAAAAAGAGCTGCGCTCAGCAACCAAAACATCAGCAACGAGAGCATTGCCCGACGCGGTTCAAATGTATCTTAAAGAAATCGGAAAAACTCCGCTTTTAAAAGGCTACGAAGAAAAAGAGTTAGCTAAACGAGCGGAAAAAAATGACGAACAAGCCAGACAAAAACTTATTAGGGCTAATTTACGATTGGTAGTTTCAATTGCCAAACGGTATGTTTATCGTACTCCTAATTTAAATATTCTGGATTTAATTCAAGAAGGAAATATTGGTCTTTCGCGGGCAGTTGATAAATTTGACTACCGTAGAGGTTTTAAATTTTCTACTTATGCTACTTGGTGGATTAGGCAAGCAATTACGCGAGCATTAGCTGACCAATCACGAACCGTAAGAATCCCGGTTCACATGGTAGAAACAATCTCTAAATTTACTCAAACTAAACGAAGATTGGCCCAAGAATTAGGACGAGATCCGTTAGCCGAAGAAATAGCCATTGAAATGGAATCCAGCGTTGATAAAATCCGCTATATTCAAAAAATATCTCAGGAAGCGCTGTCTCTTGAAGCGCCTATTGGAAATAATGACGAAGAATCAACACTTTCTGAATTTCTTGAAGATGAAAAAGCATTAACTCCATCGCAGTTAACTTCAAGAATTTTGTTAAAAAATAAAATCAATGAAATTCTTATTGATTTAACGCCAAGAGAACAAGAAATTATAAAAATGAGATTCGGTCTTGATGACGGCATAACACATACTCTTGAAGAAGTAGGAAAAAAATTTGGCGTTACAAGAGAACGAATTCGTCAAATTGAAGCTAAGGCCTTGGAAAAAATGAAAAACCATGAAAAATCCAAGGCGCTGGAGGAATACTAAAGACTTGGTTTGTGGATAACTTTTTGCTAAAATAGGGTATAATCTAAAAAACAAAGGTTGGTAATTATACCAAACAAAATAAAGACAAAAACTATGAAAAAAACAATTTTTACGATAAGTTTGGCCTTGGCAGCTCTATTATTATTGAATTTTACTACTCACGCGTATGCCAACAAGGCGGAATTAATTGAAGCAATCGCTTCAAACGCCGCAATAAGCACCGAAGATGCCGCCACAGCCGAAGAAATAGCCCAAGAAGAAAAAGTAAGTTATCAGGAACTGGAAATAGAAACGCCGAAATTATTGCCTAATAATCCATTTTACTTTATTAAAAAATGGAATTGGGGAATAAAACGCATATTTACTTTTAATCCCGTTAAAAGGGCGGAATTGGAATTAAGAATTACCAATGAGCAGGCAGCGGAAATGAAACGCCTTGAAGAAGTGGATCCAAATAATATCAAAGCCATTGAAAGGGCGGCTAATAATTACAATAGAAACGTTAAGCGATTAAAGAATCGCTTGGAAGCCATTAAAGAAACCAGCGAGAATCCTAAAATTGACAAATTTTTGGACAAATTAGCCGACCGTTCTTTAAAACATCAGCGGCTTTTTGACAATCTGAAAAATAAATTAGAAAAATATCCAGTCCTAAAAGAAAAATTGGAAAACATTGAAAGCCGAATTGATGATGTAATTGTTGAAATTCCAGAAAAATTTGAAGATTCTTCAAAATTTAAAAAACGAATTCAAAGAATTATCAAAAAACAGCCGCAGCGAACCTTTAAGGAATTGCGGGCTGTAGAATTCCTTGACCGAATTGAAGAAAAATTGCCAGAAGACAAAAAAGAATACCTTAAAGACCTTAAAGAGGAAATGATTTCCAAATTTGAAAGCCGTGCAAAAAAATGGAATGACATTGATAAAAAAAGATTCTTAAAACCCGAAATTCTTAAGCGGTTGCCGGGAGACAACATTCGCCGAATCAATATATTGGAAAAAATTGGAGAAAAATCAACTGATTCCAGTTTTAGAGCTAGAATTCAAGGAGTTAAATCAGGATTAATAAAACGCATTGATCCTAAAGCTAGCCAAGAACGGATTTTAAAATTAATCAAGCAGGCCAAAACGTTAATTGTTAAAGTTGAGAATTTGTTATCATATGAAGTTAATAACAAAGTTGCTGAATTATTAAAAAGAGCTAAAGCACACTTAGTTAAGGCAAACCAGGCATTAAATAAAGGTAAAATTGGCGAAGCGTTTGGCCAAGCCAGGTCAGCGATTTCAACTGCCAAAAATGCCCTGCGAAAGATTCAACAAAGAAATGGAGGAGGAACTGTTTGCCCATTGATTGCGCCATTATGTCAAGCAGGAAAAACAGCGGTAAAATCCATCGAAAAAGACGAAAAAGGATGTCCTGTGTTAAAATGCGTAACATGCCCACAATATTCGCCTCCTTTATGCAAAAAAGGCGAAAAAATGGTCTCATCGCATAATAAAAACAAAATTGGTTGCCAAGGACCTCTGAGATGCGTACACATAGAAAAAGAAGATAATAATGCTGTTAAAAAAGGATTGGATACATCGCAGTTTTGCATTCAGGTAATCACTCCGGCAATTTCTCCAAGAGGTGTTTGTAAAAATTTCCCAACACCTTGCGATGTTCCGACTACCTGGAAAAAAGTTAATGGATGTCCGAGATCAGTACTACCCTCAATAGGAACGCAAAATACTACAAACACCACCAATACTCAGGATGAAACGCAAATAAGTCAATAAACAAAAATGATTTCTGAACAAATCAGACAATCTTTTGCCCCTTTTTACCCCGCATAAAACTTGTTTTCGTGCGGGGCTTCCTCGTTCTATATTTAATTATAGAATAACTAATTTTTATCCCTATGGATTCATTCGAAATAAGGAAAAAGTTTTTAGATTTTTTTTCTGAACGAGGACATACTATTGTTCCGTCCAGTTCTTTAATACCTGATGATCCTTCAGTTCTTTTAACAACTGCTGGAATGCAGCAATTCAAAAAATATTTTACCGGTGAGCTTGATGCTATGAAAGATTTTGGCTCTCAAAAAATTGTTTCAATCCAAAAATGTTTTAGGACCAGCGATATTGAAGAAGTCGGAGATAAAACTCACCTTACTTTTTTTGAAATGTTGGGCAACTTCTCTTTTGATGACTATTTCAAAAAAGAAGCAATTAAATATGCTTGGGAACTTATTACTGAAATTTTAAATATTAGCACTGAAAGAATTACTGTATCAATTTTTAAAGGGGACAAGCAAACGCCTCATGACGGAGAATCTTATAAAATATGGCATGAAATTGGTTTGCCAGAAAATAAAATTATTACTGGAAATAGAACTGATAACTTCTGGGGCCCAACCGGCGATGAAGGTCCCTGCGGACCAACCACGGAAATTTATATTGATAATATAGAAGTTTGGAATCTAGTTTTTAACGAATACTATAAAGAAAAAAGCGGGAAATTTGCTAAAGTTGATAATCCGGGCGTTGATACTGGAATGGGGCTTGAACGGCTTGCTGCGATTCTTCAGGGTGCGGACGATGTTTTTGAAACTGATATTTTTCATCCTTTGACTTCAAAAATAAATGACTTAACTCCTGGCTTAGACCAACGAATAATTAGGATATTAGCTGACCATTTGCGAGCTTGTATTTTTTTAGCGGGAAACGAAGTTTTGCCGTCAAATAAAGAATCTGGTTATATTTTACGCCGACTTTTACGCAGAATCTTAGCTTATAAAATTAAATATGATATTCACGCTGATATATTTCCAGAAAGTATTAAAGTAATTAAAGATAAATTTGGAAAAATTTATCCAGAATTAAAAGAAACCGAAAAAATCTTAAAAATTTTAGAAGACGAAAGATTAAAATTTCAAGAAACAGTCGGTAGAGGAATAAAAGAAATAGATAAATATTCTGCAATTACCGGAAAAGAAGCGTTTTATCTCTACGAAACTTTTGGTTTGCCGTTTGAATTAATTATGGAATTATCACCGGCAAAAATCATTAAAAATCTCAAAAAAGAGGACTTTGACAAGGAATTTGAAAAACACCAGAAAATTTCCAGAGCAGGAGCTGAGAAAAAATTTGGCGGCCACGGTCTGACTTTAGACACGGGCGAATTAAAAGCCGGAAGTGAAAAAGAAGTTAAAAAAGCTATTCAGCTTCATACGGCAACTCATTTACTGCATTGGGCCTTGCGTGAAGTTTTAGGAAAAGAAGTTCAACAAATGGGCTCGGACATTAATCCAGAAAGAACTCGATTCGATTTTTCTTTTGACCGTAAAATGACACCTGAAGAAATTAAAAAAGTTGAAGATTTGGTTAACCAAAAAATAAAAGAAAATTTACCTGTATACTCCAAAGAAATACCTAAAGAAGAGGCAGAAAAAACAGGAGCACTTCATTTCTTTAAACAAAAATATCCCGATATTGTAAGAGTATATTTTATTGGCTCAGAAGCTAGTGGAGGTATTATAAGCTCTGAATTTTGCGCCGGTCCGCATGTGAATTATACATCGCAAATAAGGGGTGTTAAAATCTTAAAAGAAGAATCAGTTGGTGCCGGAATTAGAAGAATACGCGCCAAAATTGAATAAGAAAGGATTGTAATTTCTGCAATCCTTTTTTATTTCAAATAAACAACATAACTCTTACCTTGGTCAACTTTTTCCAACTCTTGAGGAAAAATATAATATAGATTTTTCTCTTTTTGTTTGTCTTGAGTAAACGTGTCAGTTAAAAACATCACAGTTTGAGTTGGCATTGGCATCCCGCGAACATCTACTCCAGACGCTTCAACTACCACATATTTAGGCAATTCTTTGGGTAAATCTCGAAGCTCTTTGCCAATTCGGACGTATTCTTGATTAAAAGCGTCTGCTGTATTGGGATTTTGCCCCCATACAATAAAATAAGCAGTATAGACCTGAATAATCAATAAGAATAGAATTATGAAGCATGAAGTATGGATTATAGATTGTTTAATTTTTGCGCCTGACACTTGATGCATAACACTTAACACTTTCTCATACAGCCAAATGCCACCTATTCCAGCTAATATAAAAACAGGCGGTGCCATAAGGATTGCCCTTAAAGCATGAGGTAATCCTTCGTTTGATATTACAACAGGTAAAGCAGCAACAACAAGCCAAGCAAATAAAATCCAAATTCCAAATGGTTTAAAATTTTGATCAAAGATTTGTGATTTGGAATTTGATGCTTTAAATATTTGAAGAATGCCAATTATAATGCCAATAATAAAAAGTATCCCCACTGGCCAAAAGAGCAATGGCTTCCCGGCTATATTATGCCGCCAGTTCCAATCGCCGGAAAAATTAAACATACCAACAGTTTTTAAAATATTAGTTCCCAAATCTTTAATGGGAGTAGGGGAGTTTAGAACCGAAATCTGAGTAGTTCGTCCAAAGAAATCCTGAGGGTTATTTATAAAATATAGACCTAATGGCGCGGCTATAATAATAGCCACTAGGATATAGCCACTAGCCACTAATAGAATTTTTTTACGCACTGCTGAATCTTTATTTTTAAACCAATAAAAAAGTAAAATTACAAATATCAAAAGTGGAGTTGCCCGATAAGCAATATAGCTATAGAAACCAAGACCATAGAAAACACCCGAAAATATAGAATTTAGAATATAGGATTTAGGGTTACCTTCTTTAATTTTATTGAAAGCGGATATTAAAAAATAAAGCGCCCACACCAAAAACATTGGTGCCATTATTGCCCTAAAGCCAATACGAGAAAAATTAATTATCCAAAAACTCGTGGCAGCAAAAAATGATGACAATAAAGCAATATTTCTTGAATTATTAAATAATTCTTTTGTTAAAAAATATATTCCCAACACCATCAATATTCCAAACAACGCGCTTACCAATCTTAATGTCCATATTTTATTTCCAAACAATCCTAAAAATATTGCCTGAATATTCATAAATAAACCTTCTCGGCCGTTATTTTCTGGATAAAAAACTTTCCATCCACCGGTATGTAATGATTCTAAAGCGTTATTTCCGTTCATTGCTTCGTCCGGATAAAGCCCTGGCGGGAAGTCAGACAAGTTGAACAACATCAAAAAAGAAGCTATAATAATGATGAAAATTAAGATATATAAGACAATTTTTTTATTCATACGTAAAATTATACCATAAATTTGCCCTCTTAGCCCCGACGTGAAGTCGGGGTTCCGACCAAAACGTCGGGATTCAGTGACACCCCAGTATAAAAGCAAAGCTTTATACGAGTCAAGGAACAATCTGCCTAATTTTGCCACCTTAGCTCAGTTGGTAGAGCAGCACTTTCGTAAAGTGAAGGTCCCCGGTTCGAATCTGGGAGGTGGCTCAATATGAAAGAAAATTTATCACAACAAATTAATGAATTGGAAGAGCAGGCCCGGCGCTTAGCCGGGCGGCTTTGACGTTGAAGCTAAAAAAATCCGCCTTAAAGAGCTTGGATTTGAATTAAACGACCCGGATTTATGGAAAAATCGGGAGTTTGCTGACGCCAAAATAAAAGAAATGGGAGAATTAAAGGATTTAATTGACAGATTTAATAAAATTGAAGGCGGAATAAAAGAACTGAAAGTAGGTGCTGATAAAGATAAATTTTATAAAATCAAAAAAATTGTTTCTCAAATTGAAATTGAGCAATTATTTATTGGTAAATACGACAAAGGACCGGCTGTTATTTCTATTTATTCAGGCGCTGGAGGACAAGACGCTGAAGATTGGGCAAAAATGCTTTATGAAATGTATTCTAAGTATGCGGAAAGAAAAGGATGGAAAGTGAAAGTTATTGATGAAAAAACCATAGAAATAAAAGGGGACTACGTTTACGGCTATCTTAAAAAAGAAGCCGGAGTTCATCGTTTAGTTCGCATCTCTCCGTTTTCTCCAAAAAAACTTCGACACACTTCTTTTGCTTTAGTTGAAGTTCTGCCGGAATTGCCGGAAATAGAAGAAAAGAAATTTGAAATTCCAACTGACCATTTAAGAATAGAACTTTCTCGGGCCGGTGGTCCTGGCGGACAAAATGTCAATAAAGTTGAGACCGCGGTCAGAATTGTACATTTGCCAACGGGTGTTGTCGCGGCCTCACGAGCAGAACGTTCTCAAAACCAAAATCGCGAAAAAGCAATGAAATTACTTAAAACAAAATTAATAAAATTAATGGAAGAAAAACAAACCAAAGAATTAGGCAAACTTAAAACCAAAGTAAAGCCGGAGTGGGGAAGCCAAATTCGTTCTTATATACTTAATCCATATAAGCTGATAAAAGACCATAGAACCGGCATTGAAACAACGCAAGTGGAAAAAGTACTGGAAGGAAACTTGGATTTGTTTGTGGAGGGTGATATAATAGACAAGAATATAGAATTTAGAATATAGAATATAGGGACTAAAAAAACCTAAATACTAAATACTAAATACTAAATACTAAATTGATTACTTTTCAAAATGTTTCTAAAATTTACAATCATCATTCAATAGCTTTGGAAGATGTAAGTTTTAAGATTGAAGTACAAGAATTTATTTCTTTAGTAGGAATATCCGGAGCTGGTAAGTCAACTATTATTAAATTATTAATCGGAGAAGAAAAACCAACCAAGGGTCGAGTAATTTTCGGCTCTTACGATGTTAATAAATTAAAAGCTAAAGAACTTCCTCAATTAAGGCGGCATATTGGCGTTATTTTTCAGGATTTCCGACTCTTGCAAAATAAAACTGCTTTTGAAAATATATCCTTTGCATTAGAAGTTGCTGGACGGCCCAATCGTGATATTACTGAATTTGTGCCGCAGGCCTTGGAAATGGTTGGATTAAAAAATAAAGCAAATAATTTCCCACGAGAACTTTCCGGTGGCGAAAAACAAAGAGTGGCAATTGCAAGAGCAATGATTAATCATCCCGATGTTATTGTCGCTGATGAGCCAACTGGAAATTTAGATCCACTTAACACAAAAGAAATTATTAAATTACTGCTTAAAATCAATGAATTGGGTACTACGATAATCTTAGCCACTCATAATAAAGAAATTATTAATCAGCTTGATAAACGAGTTATCAGCCTGGAAGACGGCCGAATAATTAGAGATGAGAAAAAAGGAAAATATATACTAGCGTGATGCCAATATACTAATGGATACTAATGATACGAATAAATAAATACTAATATATGATGCCAATATACTAATGGATACTAATGATACGAATAAATAAATACTAATATATGATGCCAATATACTAATGGATACTAATGATACGAATAAATAAATACTAATATATGATGCCAATATACTAATG
>CAJVXI010000019.1 GCA_913009635.1 uncultured bacterium | reverse complement strand
TTCCGTCAATATTGTTGGCGTTATATGTATTTTTTACTTGCAGGCCGTCAACCCTTATATAACCTTCTATTAGCCTAATGGGCCAAGTATTTATTGTTTCCAATCTGTATTTCGTATCATCCCACTTGCCCGCGTGCCTTGCCGCTGTTGTTGTGTAGATTCTGATGTAGTTAGCCGCGGAAGTTGTCCAACCGTTTATTGTTACAGCAGTTGTGTCGGCCGATGTCCACGCTCCATCTATCTTGGCAATGGCTATTGGTGAGTCACCGACATCTGATATGGTCACATAGTTTGAGCCATCAACTTCAAGATTCTCTCCTGACTGAAAAGCTGTTTTTCCTTTAACCGCGCTTTGTCCTGTGCCATTAATTGTTGAAGTGGCTGTTAAAGTTAAAGAAGTGTTTGATTCAATTGAAGTAATTTGCTGCCAGGTTTGAGCTGATTCTAACCACATGTAATCGTTATTTACCAATTCTGAAGTAAATAAAGTTCCTGCTCCAGTAACCGTGGAAGTAGTATTACTAAAAGTTGAAGTACCGGTAAGAATATCCCTGATGTTTTCAACGAGGATTTGACTACTGGTGGCAGAATTATGTTTGACCGTTGCCTTGGTAGAAGTGGAAACACTTCCGGTAATAGTTGCTCCATCAGAAACAGTTCCTGTTGTGGAGGAAGCCGTAAAAACTCTTGTTGAAGTGGCGGTTAAGTCAGTATTAATTGCTGCCTCCCAATCATAAAGAGAGCTATAATCACCAGCAGATTCTTTGATGGTAGAAATAAATTCAGTGGCAGCATTAACTTGGTGAGCCGCGAAAAATAAAAAAAACATTGTCAGGAATATTGTAAAAAATAACAATTTTTTCATATATTAATTATAACTTAATAATTTTTAATTAAAAATTGAATATTTAAAATCCTTGACTGCTCTGATAAATCGGAGTAATAACCGAAAGTGCTATAAACCCTACCATTAAACCAATTAAAATTAAAAGCATCGGCTCTAAAATTACGCCCAGATTTTTGACAGTTTCATCAACTTCAGCTTCATAATACTCCGATAAATAAAAAAGATTATCCGTTAAATTTCCGGTGTTTTCGCCGATTTCTATCATATTAGCCAGCATGGACGGAAATAACCGCTGATGAGTTTTTAAATAATGTGAAATTTGTTCTCCTTTTCTGATAGTTTCAGACATTGCCTGCAGTTCTTTTTTATAAACCAAATTAGTGAAACTATTTGAAGTAATCAATAAAGTATCAACGATTTTCACTCCGCTTTTCAGAAGTAATCCAACGCTGCGAGTAAAATTAAACAAATTTATGTTGCGAATTAACTTGCCGAAAAAAGGAATTTTAAGAAACAACCATTGAATAGAAAAACGCACCCTGTTTGTTTTCATTAAAAACCAACTGGCTATAAAAAAAATCAAAAGACCCACTAAAATAATTATCCAATACGCTGAAACAAAATTAACTATTCCTATTAAAATTTTTGTTGATAACGGCAATTCCATTTGAAGCGCCTGAAAAATTGGCAAAATTTTTGGAAAAACAAAAAGTATTAACAAAAGAATAAGACCCAATGTGGCCACCAAAATTACAGCTGGATAAATTAAAGCGGACTTTACCTTGCCGTTAAATTCATGCTTTTTCTTTAATTCTTGAGCTAAATAAAGCAAATTTTCGGATAATGTTCCGCTTGTTTCACCGATTTTTATTATATTAATAAAGAGATCTCCGAAAAGATAACGATAATTTTCCAATGACTGAGAAAGAAATTGTCCATTACCAACTTCAAGAATTGCTTCATCAAGAATTTTCAAAAGAATTTTTGATTTAGTTTGTCCTTTAAGAAATTTCAAGGCGTCCAAAATAGGCATTCCTGACTTAATAGCCATTGAAAGATGGCGACTAAAAATAATCTTTTCTTCTAAGGGAATTTTTATAAAAGGATTATTCATTAAACATAATGCCAATCCACGAATGTATGCGAATACCGCGAATACGCTTCTACTCGTGGATGACCCTGAGGATTTCCTCAATAGTAGTTGTGCCCTTAAGAGCTTTTTGAAACCCGTCTTCAATCATCGTAGTCATCCCCATTTTAATGGCTGCTTCTTTAATCTCGCTAGCGTTAGCTCGCCCCATAATCATAGAACGAATTTCATCATTAATTTCTAAAATTTCATGAATACCAATCCGGCTATAATAGCCGCTCTGAAAACATTTTTTACAACCCTTGCCGACAAAAAATTTCTTATAAAGTTTTCCTTTTGTGGCTTGAGGCAGCATCTCGGACAAACTTTTCGCTTCAGTATCAGTTAAAGTTTTTTCAGTACGGCACTCTTCGCAAATCATTCTTACCAACCGCTGAGCGATTATTATATTAACCGTGGAAGAAATTAAAAATGGCTGAGTTCCTAAATCTATTAATCTTGGCAGAGCCGTAGCCGCGTCATTGGTATGTAAAGTTGAAAGAAGAAGATGTCCGGTTAAAGCCGCGTTAACGGCAATTCCGGCAGTTTCATGGTCTCTAATTTCTCCAACCATCAAAATATTTGGATCTTGACGAAGAATTGAACGCAAACCATCGGCAAAAGTTAAACCGGTTTTAATATTAATTTGAATCTGACTAATCCCCTCAAGAGAATACTCAATCGGATCTTCAATGGTAATAATAGAAACATCCCTGGAATTAAGAGATTTAAGAACAGTATAAAGAGTGGTTGTTTTCCCACATCCAGTAGGTCCCGTAGCTAAAATCATCCCGTATGGCTTTTTAATTGCTTTCTCTAATTTAATTAAATCTTTTGACCTGAATCCCAATCCTTTAAGATCAGAAATCTGGGCTTGTTCAGCTAAAATTCTTAAGATTGTATTTTCTCCGTAATAAGTTGGAATAATGGAAACTCGGACATCAAAATTTATTTCCGGCTTCTTTAGAGAAATCCTAAAACGGCCATCTTGAGCCGCCTGGTGTTCGTCGGTTCGTAAACTGGCCAAAACTTTAATTCTGGTAATTATTTCCGACTGAATTTTTTTTGGTAAAACAAATATGTCATGCAAAATGCCGTCAATTCTCAATCTTACTTTTATTTCATCTTCAAACGGCTGAATATGAACATCTGATGCCCTTGATGTATAAGCATATTCAATCAACGCGCCAACCAAATCAATGATTGACATTTCTTCGACTGGCTTGGCTAATTCTTTTTGAATAATTAAAAGTTTGCCATCTGTCATGGTAATTATTATAACATATTTTAAAACAAAAGAATGTGTTAATAATTGAATTCTATGAGAAAATTGATATAATAAGATAACTTTTGCCGGATGGTGTAATGGTAGCACGTCAGGTTCTGGTCCTGAAAATCGGGGTTCGATTCCCTGCCCGGCAGCTGATTAGAAATTCATGCTGAGCATTAAAGCGAAGCATAGAATTTCAATCATTCCGAACAAATGTGAGGAAAAATTAGTGAAAGATTTAAATTACTAAAATATATTACAAAATAATCATCCCGAGGAGCAATGCGACGAGGGGTTGTCGAATTATATTAATGTCTTATTTCATTTACATACTTGAATGCGTTGATAAATCTTTTTATGTTGGGTGTACTAATGACTTTGAAAAAAGATTAAAACAACACAATGATTCTAAATGGGGTGCGCATTATACTAAAATTCGCAGACCAACCACATTAAAATATTCAGAAGAATTTAAAACTCTTACAGAAGCAAGAAGGCGCGAAAAAGAAATTAAAGGTTGGCGTCGCGAAAAGAAACTGAATTTAATAAAATAAATAAAAGAAAAGAAAATTTTTTCATTTTATATTTGATGAAATCCTGACGGATTTCTTTTTTATTCGATCTAAATTTTGCAGAATTGGACAACTATTGACATTTATGGCATAATTTACTATACTTCTGATAGAATTCAGAAATGATAGTTTTTAGCAGAAATGGGTGCGATTTTTGCACCTTAACATCAATAAATTAAGAAAGGAGGTGAAAAAATTGAAGAACTTAATCGTTTTTGTTTTAGCAACAGTAGTTTGTTTTTTCCCCGCTAATGTTAATGCCGGCATGCTGGACTGGGGAGCTAAAGGTTATGTTGAGGGTTCGCTGTTTCCAACCAATGATGAATACGGTATATATTCAACTCTTGAGGGATATATACAGGTCTATCCCAAAGATTTAAACCGTTGGTTTATTTTTACTAACCCCACCATCTCTCTCACTAGGGACTTTAATAAAAGAACCCAGCATGATAATTCGTATATCACTAGTCTGGATTTGGGGAGCTCCGCGTACATTTCGAGCATCAAATTGGGCGCTGGATATCAACTGAGTAAGGATTTTGATATAAGAATTGTCTATTGGAACGCCCGCGAACCAAGGGGGTACGAGGGTGATTGGACCGGAGTACAACTCCGGTGGACATTTGGCAAGTAAATTATCTTCATCGGGACCAGCGATAACATCAATGGTCCTTTTTCTTTTTTGTAAAAGAATTTGCCGCCAAAGAAAAACTTCAAATTATTAAAGATCGCGGTGAAGCCGCTCAAATTAAAATTTTGGGGGCTTGCCGTTCTCGCCGTCCCGCCGTAGCGGGACGAAATACGTCCGAACTATTTTCAGTATACGCAGTATTATTAATTTAAACAAAAAACCGGCAAGTCATAAGCCGGATTCTGTATATGACGATAATTTATCTGGTCCTTCGGTTACCCTCAGGATCATGCGGTACTCTCCATTATAGGAGTACGACCTTGCACCCAGTAAGGATTTAGCCGTTTCACCCTTCGACTTCGCTCAGGGTAAACCCTAAACTATTTCGAAGATTCACCAAACGTATAATAAAATTATATGCTCGGCGCTTCAGCACTTTCACGCTTCAGCGTCTCTGCTCGCACCTCTATCCTTTCGGACGACGGCTGTTAGCCGCTACTTTTTTAACCAGTTCCTTTTTGAAGTTCGAACTTTTTCAAGAAGAAATTGGTGAGTGTCCGGACTTTCCTCCCCGACTTGCGCCGGAGCTATCGTCTGACTTACCAGTTTTCTTATATTATACTCTTAAAAACAATTTTGTCAATAAAGCGTGTTTTGAGAATTTAATTCCCTGTTTAATAACTTATCCGCCTCTTTATTTTTTTCTCTTGGAATATGCGTAAATTTAACTTCATTAAAATTCTGTTTCAAATTCCAAATTTCTATAAAAAATGGAATGAGATTTTTCTCTTTAATTTTATACTTAGCGTTTAACTGATTAACAATCAATTCGCTGTCCATTCTTACTTCAATTTTTTCTTTTTTCGCTTTTTCTTTACCAATTAATTGTTTTACTTTTTTAAGAGCAAATATCGCTGACTGATATTCAGCCTCATTATTGGTTGTTTCGCCAATAAACTTACTATACTCCTTGATTCCTCCTTTTATTTTTATCACAACGCCAATAGCCGCTGGCCCCGGATTCCCCCGTGCTCCCCCGTCGCAATAAATCACAATTGTTTCATTGTTAAATTGTTTCATTGTTAAGTTAAATTATTAAATTGTTATATTGTTAAACGACTGTTTGTAAATTTTATTAATGAATTTATTTCTTTTGGAAGTTTATTAAATTCATTAATTATATAATTATATTCTTCGTCTTTTAATAAATTTCTTTGTTTGACCTTCTTAACCCAATCAATAGATTCCTGAGCGGATCCGTAACTATAACGATAAAAATTAATTTTATCTCTCTTGGTGTATCTTCCAAAACCCTCTGCGATATTAGCAGAAATTGAATCTGTTGCCCTAACCCATTGAATTCCAATAGTATTTTTAGAGAAACTATCCCATTTTGAAATAATATCCCATACACAATTAGATAAATTAAAAGCAATTTTATAAGCGCTCAAATTTTCAACTTTTAAAAATTTTTTCTCATCCATTAAAGTAATTTAGCAATATAACAATGTAACAATGTAACAATGTAACAATGTAACAATTTATCTAAGATATTTCCACGGCATTCCTTTTTTAATATCCAATTCAAAACCAGCTGCTGCTTTATGGCCGCCTCCGCCGTATTTTTTTGCTATTTTAGAAACGTCAACTTTACCGTTAGATCTTAAAGAAAAAACGTTTTGGCCATTATGTTGATACCAAACAACGCCTATCGGCGGATTTTTTTCTACTAAAATATGTCCTATTTTAGAATGAAAAACAGGCGAATTAACCACTAGAGCATTATAGCCATTAAATTTAATTTTAATAACGTGGCTAATCAAATGTCTGGTTATTATTTCTTCATATTTCAAAAGTATTTCCCCTTTTTTAATATATGCTTTTCTCTTTTTAAAGTTTTCAAAATCATCCGCAATTTTATTCCATAAAAAAAATTTTAAATCACAAAAATTTAAAAATGCTATGAGCTTTTTTGTAAACGGCATCTTAAATTGATACAAATCATCATCTTCAATATAAAATAAGAGCTTAGGAATTGGCTTTTGAGGATAAAAATATTTCCAAGCCAAGACAGCGCCAGAATTATTAACGTTATAAGAATAATTATCAGCGATTTTTAAAACGGATTTCTTGGAAATATGGTGATCAATAATCGTTATAGATTTAGCTTCTTTTTTAAGTTTTTTCATTTCAGAAAGAGCGTAACAAAAATCCAAGAAATAAATTTCTTTATTTTTTAAGCCCCTATGAACTGGCATTGTATAATCCGAAGCCAAATACTTGGCTTTATTACCGAATTTTTTCCAAGCTGCCCAAGCAGCTCCAAAACCGTCCAAATCATTGTGATATATGACTACGATATTTTTCATAAATTATTTTAACGCTTCCCACCCAAGCAATGCCTTGGGCGAGGCTCGCCCTTCTTTTCAAGAGCGACTATACCGGGAAGTTTTTTGCCTGCTAAATATTCTAGCATAGCTCCCCCGCCAGTACTAATAAAAATATTCTTTTTGGGTTTAGAATTTTTGGCTTTTAATAAACCAACGGTTTCTCCGCCGCCAATAACTGAAAACGCATTACTTTCTAGAATTGCTTTTGCTATTTCTTTTGAGCCATTTAAAAACTTAGGATCCTCAATATTTCCCAATGGACCATTCCATATTATTGTCTTTGCTTTTTTAATAATCTTTTTATACTTTTCTATTGTTTGCGGACCAATATCCAGAATTCTTCTTTTATCAACGATAACGTCATCGGGTAGAATAATTTTCTTAGAACAAGATTTTAATAATTGTTTTGCAAAAAGCAGCATTTTCGGTTCATAAAGAGAATCTCCTATTGGCAAGCCCTCAGCCGCAACCATTGTATTGGATATTCCTCCACCAGTCAAAAAATAATCTGTTTTCTTCTGGAAGTTTTTAATTAAGCCAATTTTATCAGAAATCTTTATTCCTCCAATAATAACAACCAACGGCTTACGAGGATTTTTGTTTAATTTATTAAGATTTTTAATTTCGCTCTCCAAAAGCAACCCGGCATACGACGGTATAAATCTTGTAATTCCAACAACCGAAGCATTATTTCTATGACATACTCCAAAAGCGTCATTAACGTAAAAATCTCCCAAAGAAGCCAGCTTCTTAGCCAACTTAACGTCATTCTTCTTTTCGCCAGGCAAAAATCTCAAATTCTCCAATAAAAAAATACTGCCAATTGGCGATTTATCAATTTTACGTTTAATAGCCGCAAAATTAAAATTATTAACAAAAGTAATTTTCTTTTTTAACTTTTTGTTTAAAAAATCTGCTGCGAATTTTAAGCTAAATTCTTTTTTAAATAGCTTTGGGTCTTTTAGTTTTTTAGTTTTTAAGTTAGTCAAAGGTCTCCCGCGGTGGCTTAAAATTACCACCTTTGCTCCTCTGCTTGTTAAAAATTTAATAGTCGACAACACGCCGCTAATACGCGGATTTACACTGACTGAACGCGGACTTATGCGGAAATTTTCTGTATTGGTCTGTGTATGGTCAGTATTAGTCAGTGATATATTAAAATCAACCCGCAAAATACAAGTTTTATTTGATAAATTTTTATTCTTTAATAAAGTTAAAAATTTCATTATAAATAAGACGATAAATTAAGACACAGGTACTTCCATATATGGAAGTACTTCCACATATGGAAGTACCTGTGAAGAAATTAACGATTATTTAAATATTTAAGAATGCCGACTATCTCTTTTTTTATAACCATAAGCTTTATAAGCCGGGAACATACCAGTGAAATCATCAATAAAAGATCTCCCTGGTGATGCAATAATTTTTTGCTGTTTTTGTCTATAAGGAGCATAAAATTTCTTAGGAATACTCTTTTTTACCGCGCTAATTGTTTGAGGCCCAATGCCAAGAATCTGTGATATTGCGCTATAACTTTTACCCTGCTTCATCAAGAAAATAACCGCCAATCTTCTCGCTAGCACAATTTTCTCTTGTTGCGACAATAAATTACTTAATATCTCATCAAGTTTTTCTGACGACAAATCTTTCTTGAATTGTGATAAAAACTTTCTCCAGGTCCCTTCTTCTATATTTTTATTGATTTTGCTTCTTATAATTTTCCCCATAATCTTCTATGTATAGTTAAGGTACTTCCACGCATGGAAGTACCTTAACATAAGTATTAATTTTATTCTTTTATTATTATAATACACTTCAGTAGGTACTTCCACGCATGGAAGTGCCTTTATAATATTATAATATTATAATATTATAACGTTATATAATAAATTTATTTTTAAGCGGGGTACGAAAGTCCCCACCTACCAAAACCGAAGCGAGTGAAGGGAATCGAACCCTCGTTTATAGCTTGGGAAGCTATCGTACTGCCACTGTACTACACTCGCATTATTTCTAACGGGGCTTGAGAAGTAAATATATTGCCACTATACTAACCCCGCGCCATAATATATTATTCACAATTCATGATTTATAGTTCACTTTATTGTAATTTTTTCTCCGTCCCATGCGAAACCGGGAATTAATACTATTACTTTGGCCACAGATTTTATTTCTTTTAGCCATTCATCAATTTTTTCGCCATTAAAAAATAATTGGCCCTCAAGTATTTCACGCTCCGCCTGAGGAATTAAAATTCTTTCTTTAAAATCAGCCAACGAAAGGCCATAGACCAATTCCACGCCTTTTTGAATATTAGAACTTTTTTTAATAATTTCTTTAATTTTATTATCAACCATATTTTGAAGATCATTAGCGCCGATTAATTCTTTTAATTTTTTATGAATTAGCTGATTTTCAATTAATTTATCCAAAGTAACCTGTCTGATTTCCAATTTGATTTCTTTGGAATTAAGCTCTGTTGGGTCTTCCGCGTACGCCTTGAAAAGACTTTGATAATAATGAATAGCAACTGTATAATCTTTTTCGAAGTCCCGCGCGCTAATTATTCGATAATTAACCAAAACCACCGGATAAGAATCGGAGAAAATAAAATACAGCCCACTGCCAAATAGAATAATAATTAAAATAAGCCAAAATAGTAATTTTTTACGCATTATCTAAAATAAAATTCCAAATCACAAATTCCAAATCCCAAATCCTTCGATCCCGAGAGTCTCAAAACCGAGGGGTAATATCCAATGACCAAAACCCGTCGTGTTTCAAATTTTGGAAATTGGAATTTGTAATTTATTTGTTATTTGGTGCTTGGAATTTGGTGCTTTAATGTAATTACGGTACAATAATCATCATTTTTTCGTCCGGTTTTCGATAATTAAATTTTGTCTTTAATTCTTTTTCTAAATTTTCAGGGTAAGAAAAATAGTCAATTTCTGACTTAAGGTGCTTATTTTCTTCAACTAATATTTTAATTTGAGCGTTTAAATTAGAAAGATTTTCTTTTAATTGCCTCTCATCATGAAAACTAAAATAAATATACACAAAAACCATAACTGCTGCAATAAATATGATTATGGCAATAATAATTTTCATTATTTTATTGTATCATTTTTTTGAATGTTTCGGCAGTAATTCTTACCCTGCCAATTTCGCCTAATCTCTTTTTTCCTTTCTTTTGTTTTTTCCAAAGCTTCATCTTACGGGTTCTATCACCTCCATAAAGATATCCCGTAACATCTTTTTTAAGCGCTGGAACCGTTTCACGAGCAATAATTTTACTGCCTATTACCGCCTGAACTGCCTGACTAAATTGTTGACGCGGTAAAACCTTCTTAAGTTTCTCAACAAGCTTTCTTGCTTCAAATTCAATTTTCTTTTTAGGAAAAATTCTGCTTAAACCCGCCACTTGCTCGCCAGCAACTAAAATTTCCAGTTTTCTTAAATCCGATTCTTTGTAAGCAACCAATTTATAGCTGAAAGACGCAAATCCATTAGAAATTGATTTAAGCTTATCATCAAAATTGGAGATTAAATCAGCCAAGGGCATTATTGCGGTAACTAAAACTTTTTCTCCATAATTCTGAGACTGAATATCGTCCATCCTAAAAATTTCTTTAAGCTGGAAAATATTACCTAAATATATTGTCGGCGCAATAATCTCTAATTTAATCATCGGCTCCTGAATCTCATCAAAATCATCAGGAAGATCTTTTGGATTTTCAATAGTAAACCATTCGCCCGACTTTTTTATTTTATAAGCAACTGACGGAAAGCTGTTAATCGTTCTTATTTTAAATTCTTTTTCCAAGCGTTCTGATGTAATCTCAAAATGAAGTTTGCCTAAAAATCCGCCCTTAAATCCCCTTCCAAGAACCTCGTTAAAATCCGGTTCAAATTTCAAAGCTGAATCGTTAAGTTTTAATTTTTGAAGCGCTTTTTTAAAATCATCATAATCATCACTTTCTTCGGGATAAAACGAAACAAAAACTACCGGTTTCGGTTCCTCGTATCCCGATAATATCCAATTTTTTATACTTGATGCTGAATACTTAATAGTTGATACAAGGACAGTATCGCCGATTTTTATCTTCTCCATGTCTTTTATTCCAGTGATAATGTATCCAATTTCGCCTTCAGTTATTTTTTTTGCTTTGTCTAATTTCGGAGAAAAATATCCAATTTCTTTAATTTTAGAATTGACGTCAGTAGCAATTAAATAAATTTCATCGCCATCTTTTATTTCGCCATTAAAAACCCTAACTGAAGCAACAATTCCCTTGTGCTCATCATAAAAAGAATCGAATATTAGCGCTCGCGTCATCTGTATTTCTGACGGAACCGACGCTTTACTTGGTGCTGGCACAAACTTAACAACAGCTTCCAAAAGCTCTTTTGCTCCTTCTCCTGTTTTTGCGGAAATTTTATAAATTTCTTCTATTGTACAACCAATTAAATCCGCTAATTCCTTCACTATATCTAACTCATACTGACTTGACACGGACTTATACGGACTATTATCTTCTGTGTTAGTCCGTGTATAATCCGTATTAGTCCGTGCGCGAAGGAGATCAATTTTATTAACTGCGCCTATTATTTTTAAACCAGCTCGTTTAGCTGTATAAAAATTAGCTAAAGTTTGCGCTTGTATTCCTTGTGTTGCGTCAACTAATAAAATAGCGCCTTCAACAGCCACCAAAGCGCGTGAAACCTCATAAGAAAAGTCAGGATGGCCAGGCGTGTCAATTAAATTCAAAATATACACTGACTCTTGCGGACTTAACACGGACAATTGCGAACATTTCTCGCGAAATTGATTATGTATAATTCTATATATATCTGCTCTTGTGGGGCTAAAATTTATCAATAATGCCAATTCATAAAATGTACCTCTAAGATAATTCCAAATCTGTTTTTCCTCTTGCTTACCGATAAATGAAAGTGTTTTTAATTCAATTAAAATCTTATTTTCAACAATAAAATCCGGTCTATATACACCTACTTTTTGTTTGTCATAAAAAACATCTATATTCTTTTCTTTTTCAAAATTGAGACCAATTTTCCCAAATTCTATTTCTAATGCTTTTTGATAAATAATTTCTTTGTGCCCTAAGCCAAGCTGTCTTCGTACCGTAAACACAGCTCCGCGAATCTTATAAGTAATGTCTTTGTATAATAATTCGCTGTCCGTAGCTGTCTGCGTTTTGTCCACTTCTGTCTGTGTTTTATATACCATCCGCACGGGAGCCATTTTGATGGTAATTCCACGCTCTCTTTCTAATTCTAATTGGTCTAGATACTGCTCTTTCATTTGCCTAGATTCAACAGTTCCAGTAATTTCCAGAAACCTGTCTGCTAGGGTAGATTTTCCATGATCTATATGGGCGATTATAACGAAATTTCTTATATTATTCATAATTTATTAATAATCAATAAATGATATACTAAAATTAACTTATCCACAACTTTTTTTATTAAAAATATGGTACAATTTAACAGATGAATAAAAAATCTCAAGAAGGATTTTCTTTAATTGAATTATTAATGTATGTAGCCATTACTGGAGTGGCTATTGCCGTAATGGCTGGTATTTTAACTAACACCCTTAAAGTCCAAGTCAAAGAATCATCTTCCGTTGAAGTGTCTAATCAGCTTAATTTTGTTACTCAAACAATTCAAAGATTAGTCAGAGAATCAAGCTTAATAGACATGGCAACCGGCACAATAACTTCCACCATTAAACTAAGAATGACCGATTCCAGCAAAGACCCAACTTATATCACTTTTGAAAACAATGCTATAAAAATTAAAGAAGGAGCAAGCGCAACCACCACTTTGACAAGCGATAGAGTGATTGTTAACTCTTTATCTTTTAAAAAATTCTCACAGTATCCGGGACACGACACGGTTCAGATTGATATTGGCATAACTTCTGCTTCCGATAGTCAAGTAAGCCAGGAGTTGCGTTCAGGCATAGCCAGAGTTAGCGCTTCCACTTTTGATGATGATATTTTACCTGGAACCGACAATACTTATGACATCGGGATATCCAATACTCGCTGGCAAGACCTTTTTCTTGCCAGAGAATTATTGATTGGAACTGATAATTTATTCGTTTCTAATGCCGGTAATATTGGAATTGGGACTGTAAGTCCTTTGGCGGTTCTGCATCTTGTCAGTACTTCAACAAATGATTTATTCAGGATTGATGATGACGGTAGCGGCGATGTTTCTCCTTTTTTGATTGACCAGTATGGCAATGTCAGTATTGGGAATTTATTAAATTTAGGCAGTTCATCCACTAATCCTTCTGCCCAAAACGGTTCAATTTATTATAATACTGCAAGCAGTGTTTTTAGAGGTTATACAGCTGGGAGTTGGGCGAATTTAGACACTCGCTGCGATGTTTCCGGAACTTGTTCCCAAGTTTGTATTGGAACTGATTGTCAAACTTCATGGCCAAGCGGAGGAGGCGGTCTCTGGACGCAAAGCGGAGACGATATTTATTACAGTAGCAGTACAGGTAAAGTTGGTATTGGAACCTCAACGCCAATTTCATCTCTTTCGGTAGAAAAAGGCGGTATCACTATCGGCAATACTTTACAAAAAGGAAAATGGCATCCAAGAATACCGAAAGATAATGTAATTACCACAGTGGATTCAATAGGAAGTGTAGGAGACTACTCTTCTATCGCTATTGGAACTGACGGCTTGCCGGTAATTAGTTATTATGATGCCACCAATTATGACCTCAAAGTAGTCCACTGCAGTGAAATAAATTGTTCTAATACTGGCAGTAATACGATTACTACAGTAGATTCAACGAACGATATGGGGCGGTACTCATCCATCACCATTGGCACTGATGGTTTGCCGATAATCAGCTATTGGGATGCTACCAACCAAGATCTCAAAGTAGTCCACTGCAGTGAAATAAATTGTTCTAATACTGGCAGTAATACGATTACTACAGTGGATTTATCAGTAGGAAGTGTAGGGTGGTACACCTCCATTACCATTGGCACAGACGGCTTACCAATAATTAGCTACTATGATGGCACCAATGATGACCTCAAAGTAGTCCACTGCAGTGAAATAAATTGTTCTAATACTGGCAGTAATACGATTACTACGATGGATTCAGGGGGAAGATACACCTCCATCACTATCGGAACTGACGGATTGCCGATTATTAGTTATTACTATACCGCCAGCTATGACCTCAAAGTAGTCCACTGCAGTGAAATAAATTGTTCTAATACTGGCAGTAATACGATTACTACGGTGGATTCATTAGGAATTATAGGACAATACACCTCTATCACCATTGGCACTGACGGCTTGCCGGTAATTAGTTATTATGATGCCACCAATTATGACCTCAAAGTTGCTCATTGCTCTAATATCAGCTGTTCTTCTTCTACTCTTACCACAGTGGATTCAACAGGAGATGTAGGATATTTCTCTTCTATAACCATCGGAACTGATGGTTTGCCGATAATTAGTTATTACGATGATGATGCCGTCCTCCTTAAAATTATCCATTGCGCAAATGTCAGTTGTTCTACCTTTGATACGCCTGTTACATTGGATTCAACGGAGAGCTACACCTCCATCACTATCGGAACTGACGGATTGCCGATAATTAGTTATTATAATGATAGCAACGACCTTAAAATTGTTCACTGCGCCAATCCATATTGCATTCCTTATTGGACACGACGATAAAAACAACCCTATCGAAGTTGAACTTCGATAGATTATAATTATGAAAAACTTGAAGCATATTAATTCCAAAAAAAGTTTCTCTCTTGCAGAGCTTCTTGCGTGTGTTGTTGTCGTAGGAGTAGCAGCCGGTATAATAGCGGGAGTCAACGCTTCCACTTTTGATGACAATATTCTGCCGGGAGCTGACAGCACTTATGATATAGGAATATCAAACACTCGTTGGCAGGATCTTTTCCTTGCTGGAGAATTATTAGTTGGTACTGATAATTTATTCGTTTCTAATGCCGGTAATATTGGAATTGGGACTGTAAGTCCTTTGGCGGTTCTGCATCTTGTCAGTACTTCAACAAATGATTTATTCAGGATTGATGATGACGGTAGCGGCG
>CAJVXI010000018.1 GCA_913009635.1 uncultured bacterium | reverse complement strand
TATTTTTAATATCTTCAATAGATACCTTTGGTATTTTTTGAAGCAAGTTTCAGGAATGAATCCTGGAACAAGAACTTTAATAACTATATAAAAGATTGGAATTAAAAACAATCTAAAAAAGGAGGATAAGAAATGGAAACGATTTTAGTTATCACAGGCGGGATTTTAGGTTTTATTTTGGCTTTGCCGTTTCTTGCTTTGACTCTGGCAAAATTCAAAATATTTTTCGCTTTTTGCGAAGAAGGTCAGGCGATAATAATCCTTTTAAACAAGGAATTTCACAGAGCGGTAATCAGGTATAGGGGATTTTATCTCAATGAGAAAGGTGAAGTTAAAAAAGATAGACGCAAAGAAGATTTAGAAGGACAGTTAGAGAAAAGAGAAAAAGACAGTATATTATTAAAAATTGTCAGAAAGATATTTGGCGGCGGTCTTGTTTGGGTAGGTATATGGCCGTTTTATACGGTTTATACTTACAAATTTCGCTGGCAGACATTAATAAGGGAGCTTGACGAAAAAGGAGTAGCGACTAAGAAAATAAAATCCCACAAAAAAGAGCTTGACTATGCGTTTGTTAAGGCAGCAACTTATTTTGCTAAACTAGAAAAAGCAGAAACAGAAGGCCTTTTTCCGGTTAGCGATGAGTTTATTTTTACCATAAGGATTACAAATCCTTATAAAGCTCTTTTTAGGACGCATCAATGGTTTGAATTTACCGTTGATATGCTTTTGCCGCATCTAAGGGAATATCAAGGAAATGCTAAGTTTGAGGACTTGATTAAACAGTCGCAGCTAAAAACGGGAGAAATGTATATGTTTTTAGAAGTTG
This sequence comes from uncultured bacterium, assembly GCA_913009635.1. GTDB lineage: Bacteria > Patescibacteriota > Minisyncoccia > UBA6257 > UBA9933 > CAJVXI01. The sequence goes on along the minus strand of CAJVXI010000018.1, from coordinate 14,953 downwards.
CTGACCTCACTGATGATCAGAAACAAGTCATTAGAAGTGAATTAAGAACAGAAGGAAAAACAGAAGAAGAGATAGAGAAAGAACTTGAAGAAAGAGATTTGGGAGTTTTAGGAATCCTCAGAGAACGATACGGGATTGATGTCGCAGGAGTTAGAATTGAAGCGTTTGATCCAGCTGATGAGAGATATCAATTAGCGTTGTCCAAAAAATTTGAGGCCGAACAGGAAGTTAAAAGAATAGATGAGGTATTTGGGAAAATTATTGACAAATATGGAGAGATGGGGCTGGCTGTTCGTTATCTTGAGGTTCTTGAAAAAGCGGGAGAAAAAGCAGGAAACTGGATAATTCCTGTCGGTGTACGAAATATCGTAGAAGATATCTTTGGCAAAAAAAATAAAACAGGAGGTGATTAAAATGGCTTTCTTTATTGCTTTCCTGGTAGTTTTTGCGGTTGGGATTCTTGTTGCGGTGGTTTTAGCGCTTGCTGCAAGAAAAGACAAAGATAAGGTTGACGTTGTTCGCAGTACAAGAAAGAAAATTCCTTCATTGGCTTGGATAGTGTTAGTAGTTTTACTGATTGGAGGAATTGGATGGAAATTCTGGCCTTTAGCTGATAAAGTTAAAACATTCTCTCAGAAGCTTACACAGGCGGCGGATTACCCGATTTGCGCGGGAGGAAACTACGACTTTTCAGGGACGATTGTTCCGGGGGAAGTTAAGGTTGATTTCCGTTCTGATTGCAGTTCAAAAGTAACCTTGCCTCCAGGAGTAGTTTTTAGAACAGATCCATCATCGGATACAAAGATTGTTTTTATTGACGGTTCGTCTTATATAGACGGCCCGGGTCGGCAAGTATGGTACGGCCTGAAAAGAGGGATTTTTAAAATGCATGGGCTTAAAGAGGCCGGCATAATGAAGATAACCCTTGAAAAAAGAAGTTAAACTAAAACCGAGCACATGAATTTTATGTGCTCGGCATTTTTTTCTAAAAATTTTCTTAAATTAATTTTTATCCGCCGGTTTGTAAGAAGTTTGATATGATTACCTGGAAGCCAACTGCCAATAAAGCGACAACAATAGCAACAGCCGCGTAAATTATCTGGTCTTTTGCTTTTTTAACTTTTTCTTCATCGCCGCCAGCAGTTAAATAAGTAAATGCCGCGAAAATAATAAATAATACAGCTAAGATGAAGAAAATAATATAAACCCATCTGACAATATTATTAATTACATCAACAATACCGGTTACTGAAGTAATTGGAGATGCTGGAATAGAAGGAGGAGCAGCTCCAACAAGCGCTGCGCTTCCCAATAAGGTTGATAAACCAATTAAAGCTCCGACAGAAATTTTTGTTTTTAGTTTTTGCATAATAATGTAATACTAATTATTTCTCTCGACCTTTGTAGATTAATTATATTATATACTATTTTTAAATCTTAACACTAGGTGGACACATTTTACACGACGATATTAGAATTATAAACGAAAAAATTATTATCTATTTCTCAATTTCCTGTTTTTAGAAAATTCTCAATTATTGTTATAGCACCAATCGAAATTAGAGCAATAACAATGGCAATAGACGCGTAAATTAATTGTTTGTGAGCATTTTTTATTTTTTCAGTATCACCGCCAGCAGTAAGGTAATTAAACGCCGCTAATATAATAAATAATATTGTGATGACAAAGAAAATTATATAAACATATGTAACAATATTAGCAATTGTGCCAACTAATTCATCAACATCTTGAATTGGAGATGCTGGAAGTCCAATGTCTTGAGCGGTTGGTATTTCTCCGGGCGTAGTAGCGGCTTTAGTTGTTAAAAGAACCGGACTAATTAAAATTATTAATATGATTATAAGGCCAATTTTACTTGCCACTTTTCCTAGGCTGATATTCATAATATTTTAATTTAAAATACTTTCGATTATTTTAACCGCGCCGGTTGAAATTAAAGCAATAGCAATTGCAATAACGGCATAAAGTATTTGATTGCGCGCGGATTTAATTTTTTCCGGATCCGCTTTAGCTGTTAAGAAATTAAAAGCCGCGACAATGATAAAAATAATGGCTATAACAAAGAAGGCGGTAAACATATACTTAGCGATTTTATTTATTATTCTTATAACGTCATCAGGGCTTTCAACTGCTGAATAAGAAATTGCCGGAGCGGCAATTAAAATCATTAAACCGCTTAAAATTAATAATGATGTAATTTTTGTAAATTTGGTCATATTTGTTTTGAAAATCACAAATCACAAATTTCAAATCTCAAATAATATCCAATGACCAAAATCTCAATGACCAAAACTCGTCGTGTTTAGTTCGCCAGCTGGCGAATTAGGTAATTGGAATTTGTAATTTATTTGTTATTTGGTGCTTGTTGTTTGGTGCTTTAATATATTATTTATTCTAATATCGTCTTAATTATAGCAATAATTCCCCAAGCAGACAAGATAATGGCGTAGCCGATAACAGAATATAAAATAGTGTGCCTGCCAGTTATGACTTTTTCTGGATTTCCGCCGGCAGTTAAAATTTGGAAACCACCTACTAAAATCATGATTGCAAGAATCGGAGCGCCGATTTTAATTAAATAATCAACGATTTTTTTAAGAACATCGGTAATATCCTTAGCGCCAAGGGGATTAGGAATTGTAACGCCGGTAGTTTGACCAACGCCAGCTGATAAAGCCACGCCAGTTATTAGAGATAATCCTAAAAATAATACTATACTAAATAAGTATAGAGTTTTTTTATTATTTAAATTTTTTTGCTTGAACTTCATTTTTTATAGACGCTGATTAATACTGATTTTGGTTGATTTACGCTGATATTATATCAGAAAGGTAATTTATCAGCAACTAATCTGGTTCCAAGGGCCGATATCTGCCTGCAGTACGAGTTTAATTACTGTATTAATTATTAGCCAAGCGCCAAGAGTAATAATAATTCCGATTACCGCCGATTTTATAATATCTCTGCCATTTTTAGCCCGTTCTGGCGAACCGCCAGCTGTCATTATTATAAATCCGCCCCAAACAATAAAAACCACAGCGATTACAATTGCAATTTTAACAAGAAAATCTATAATGTTCGCGATTAATTGGCCTAAATCGCACCATGTGCATGGATTAGTAGTACTTGTACCGCATGGGACAAGGCCAGCTTGCGCTATGCTAACATTGACAATAACAATAGCGATGACTATAGCAAGAATAAGGATTTTTGATTTTTGATTAAGCATAGTTTTCTAATTAAGTTGTTTGTTAATAGTCATAGTTAATAGTTATCGCAATAGTTCATTTATCTCATTTTCCGCCTGTTCCAGCGCTTTATTAGAAGTCAGTCGTCCATCTAATACTGATTCTATCATACCGGAAAAAATTTGTTTAATGGTTTTGCTGTTGGGTTGATACCAAGAGCGGGCAGTAAGCGCTTGTTGGGCAAAAACTCCCAAATCCGGATTATTAATATATTCATTAATAAGCGTTCTAAGAGCTGGTGGGTGTCCTGAATTTTCTAAATATCCCAAAGAACCTTCGGAGTTGGTTGTTATGAATAAAATGAAATCCCAAGCCCAGGCCGGACTTTGACTTTTATTGGAAACTGCCAAGCCCCAATAATTGGCGTAATCTATTGGCTTATAAGGATTGAATTGGAGCATCTGTGATATTCCTATATTTAAAAACGGATTTTTGGCTTGGATTTGAGGAATTGCTTCAGCATAATTAAATATCATATCTACTGTTCTCTGGCTAAAAGCATCAATGGAATATTGAAAATTATCGTTCCAAGTATAAAATGGGCTTGCTGGATTGGCGAATTGAAGATAAAAATTAAACGCTTCAAGTCCTTGATCGCCGAAATCAGCCTGAGAATATTGCTGGTCAATTATAGGAGATTTAAATTGAAGCATTAAAAGGTTGAGTAGATCAGTCGCTTGGTTAATGCTTTTTTCCGAGCCGCCGATAGCAGCTGCTGAATGAGTTATTTGATTGGCTTGATTTTTTATTTTGAGGCGGGGAATTAAATTTTGAAATTCATACCATTGAGTTGGAGGCAGGGCAATGGCATTGGCGTCAAAAGCGTCTTTATTGTATAAAAACGCTAAAGTATCAATATAAAGCGGTAAGCTATAAATAGTGTTATTTAAAATTAAATCTTGCTCAGCTACAGTCGGAAACATTTGACGAAAAGTGGAAAGAGAAATTTGTGATTCATCAGCCGCTACAATTTTATCAAAATGTTTTGGCAGCCAAGTGTTATGGAACATTAAAATATCAGGACCCCTATTGGCTGCTAAAGCGTTAATTAAGTTGCTTTCATAAGAGTCAACATTGATTTGGCGGTAGTCAATTCGGACTTCCGGTCGAAATAATGTATAGCTATCAAAAACAGATTGAAAATTTTGCTGGCTTTCAATACCCCAAAAAGTTAATTCAATTTGTTCGCCTCCGCCTCCACCGCTATTTTGTCGGAAAAAGACAAACATTAGTATTGTAAAAAATATTAGTATTACAACAACTCCGATTATAATTATTTGATTGCGAGTTAGGTTCATAATATTAATTCAAAATGTAAATATCAAAAATTAAAATGACAATGTAAAATGCTAAAATTATTGAATTAAAAACATTTTAACATTTTGAACTGTCATTTTACACTTTGATTTTTTAATTTTACATTTACAAAATAACTATTCCGGCTATTTTATCTCCTTGTTTTAATTTCATTATTCTTACACCACTAGTAGCTCGACCAGCAGTTCTGATATTAGAAATTTTAGTTCTAATAATTTGTCCTTTTGCCGAGAGAGCTAAAATTTCTTCTTCATCTGTGATAATCCAACTTGCTACAACCAATCCGGTTTTAGAAGTAATTTTAGCAGTTTTAATTCCTTGGCCTCCACGGCTTTGAGTTTTGTATTCTTTGAGAGGTGTCTGCTTGGCAAACCCATTTTCCGTCACCACCAACAAAGCTGACTTATACGGACTTGACACAGACTTATGCGGACTTTTTTCTATATTAGTCCGTGTATAGTCAGTATTAGTCTGTGTATTGATTATATCAAGCCCAGCTACAAAGTCATCTTTTTTTAATTTAATAGCTCTTACGCCAGTGGCGGTTCTTCCCATTTGTCGCAATTGAGATTCTTTAAATCTTATTGCTTTCCCTAACTTGGTTGTTAGAATTATTTCGTCTTTTCCGGATGATGGTTTTACCCATTTCAATCTGTCATCTTTTGAAAGATTAATGGCAATAATCCCGTTTCTTCGTACTTTGTCAAAATCTTTAATTGAAGTTTTTTTAATCATTCCCTTTTTTGTCGCCATTACTAGATACGTGGACTCATGCGGACTGGACGCTGACTTACGCGGACTGTCTGTATTGGTCTGTGTATGGTCAGCATTAGTCAGTGTTGTCGCGTAAGTAACCAAGGCGGTAATATTTTCGCCAACAGGGACATCTAAAAAGTTTTGGATTAATTTACCCTTAGCGGTTCGTGAAGCAGCGGGAATGTCATAAACTTTGGTTTGGAAAACTTTTCCGTGGTCAGTGAAAAATAATATATTATTATGAGTATTAGCTGAAATAAAATGAGTAAGAAAATCTTCTTCTCCAACATCAGAACCAATTAGTCCTTTACCGCCTCTGCGCTGCGCCTTAAAACTGCTTGGTATAACGCGTTTAATATAGCCGCTTTTAGATAAAGTTATAATTACTTCTTCCTGCGGTATTAAATCTTCTTCTTGGAATTCTTTAATTCCACCTGCAATGACTTTTGTTCTTCGTTCATCGCCGTATTTTTCTTTAATTTCCGACAATTCATTTTTAATAATTTTAAGAATTTTTTGCTCACTTTTAAGAATTGCTTCCAATTCGCCAATTAATTTTTTCTTTTCTTTTAATTCGTCCTCAATTTTTTTCTGTTCTAAGGCGGCTAAAGTTCGCAGCTTCATTTCTAAAATCGCTGTTGCTTGAATGGCGGTAAGTTTGAAATTTTTTATTAATTTTTGATGGGCTTCCTCGGTAGTCTTTGATTTTTTGATAGTGCTAATTATTTTATCAATAACTGACAATGCTTTAGATAGCCCCTCAAGAATATGCGCCCGTTCTTTTGCTTTTCTTAATTCAAATTTTATTCTGCGTCGTACTACATCCTGACGATGTTCTATGTGAGCTTGCAAAACATCTTTGATTGACATTATTTGGGGCTGAACGCCTTGGCTTAAAGCGAGCATGTTCATATGGAAATCTTTTTGGAGATCAGTGTGTTTGTAGAGTTGATTAAGTATTTTTTGTGGAGAAGCGTCTGTTTTTAAATCAATAATTATTCTTATTCCTTCTTTACCGCTTTCGTCTCTAACATCACGAATGCCTTCAATTTTTTTATTTTGGACTAAATCGGCGATTTTAATAATTAATTCCGATTTATTTACTTGATACGGAATTTCAGTGACCAAAATATTAAATTGACCGCTTCGCTTCTCAATAACTTCCGTTTTTGCTCGAGCGGTAATCGGTCCTCTTCCGGAAACATAAGCTTCGGTAATTGCTTTTTTATTGTAAATAATACCGCCTGTTGGAAAATCAGGGCCTTGAATAAATTGCATTAATTCTTCAGTTGGAATTTTGGGATTATCTATTAAATATAATGTAGCTTCAATTATCTCAGTTAAATTATTCGGCGGAATATTGGTTGCCATTCCTACTGCAATGCCGTATGAACCATTAAGGAGAAGATTGGGAAGTTTTGCCGGCAGAACTTTCGGTTCTTGGTGGATTTCGTCGTAATTCGGCTGCCAATCAACAGTTTCTTTTTCTATATTAAAAAGTAATTCTTCGGATATTTTAGACAATTTGGCTTCTGTGTAGCGGTAAGCGGCAGCTGAATCTCCGTCTTGGCTGCCAAAATTGCCATTTCCTTGAATTAATGGATAGCGCAACGAGAAATCCTGAGCCATTCTAACTAAAGCGTCATAAACCGATATATCGCCGTGAGGATGATATCGTCCAAGTACGGATCCCACAACCGTTGCTGATTTTCTGAATTTAGCGGAATTAGTAAGTCCGTCTTCCCACATTGACCAGAGAATTCTACGGTGAACCGGCTTTAAGCCATCACGAACGTCAGGCAACGCCCGCGAAACAATTACGGACATTGCGTAATCAAGATAAGATTCCTGAAGCTCTGTAGTAATCTCTCGCTTTTCTATTTTTTGAGGTTTTTTATTGGTGTCCATGTTTAAAAATCAAAATTTAAAAATTAAAAATTCAAAATGACAAATCAAAATGTTAAAATTGTTTCCGTTCGTTTTAATTCATTTTGAAATTTTACACTGTCATTTTCCATTTTGATATTTACATTTTACATTTTTAAGGTTTTTCCATTATTATCGTATTCTTGCTTTTAATTTTATCCATAATTTCAGAAATTAAATTTTTTGTTTTTTCTTTTGCTGATTGGAAAACAATTATAATGCCTGTTTTGAAAACTTGCCAGAAACTTGTTGAATTGTCAATTTTATACTCAACATCGTTAATTTTTTCAATAGAGTAATTAAGGTAAGTTAGCCAACCGCTAATTACAAAAATCATTACTATGGCGGTAATGCCAATCAACCAGCGTTTTTTTATTGCTTCATCAGAATTTTGGAGTTTTTTTAGAAAGTTTCTTAGATTTTCCATTATATTATGGTCTCAGTACAATGATTTCTGTTTTTTTAATTTCTTCCAAATCTTTTTTCTTAATAGTTAGTTTTTCTTGAGGTGTTGTTTTTTGGCAATTAAATTCTTCAATAAATTTTTTAACATCATCAGTTTTTCTTTTGAGGCCTGGAATTTTAAATAATGTCGGGATAACAATTTTTGGTTCAAGCTGTTTAATTAGTTTTATAGCGGATTTTTGATCAATGAACGGCGAACCGCCGGCAGGAATAAATAATAAATCAATTTCCTCAAAATATTCTAAGATTTCAGGCTCCAAATTGTTTAATTCTGAAAGATGTCCCAAAAAGCCAAGTTTTATGTCTTCTATTTTTATTAAGTAAACGGTTTTAAGAAATTTTTCAGTTGATTCTTTATTTAAATTAAAGCCTCTAATGTCAGTATTTTTAAGATTATATTCACCGGGACCAAGAATCTGACGACATTGGCAGTCTGGCGATTCAACAACTGGAAAAGCAGTCAAAGTTTTTATAAGAATATCCGGCTTCAAGCGCGCTGGAGTTAAACCGCTTTGATTGGAAAGTGGGTCAGTTAAGATTATTGTCGTTTCGTTTTGTCCGCCTCTGGCGGAAATCTTAAAACAATTTTCTCCGTAAAAAGAAATAATCATAATTTTATACATTATATCATCACTTGCCTTATAGAACAACATTAAAATATTTTCTACGGGACTAATATCGTAGTGGATTTCGATAAATTATATTTATTAATTTCGCCAAAGGCGAAATTAGTCGAAATTCTACCGCGGGGTTGCTTTTCAGGCATAATTTGTTTAAAATGTTTTTGTGATTCCAATATTAACTAACAAAAAATTTATTTCTCAGATTGGTCAGTTAATAAAGCTTGAGCCGGATTTAATTTCTTTTCTTAAAGAAGGAGAATTAATTGAGGTAAAGTTTTTAAGTAAAGGCAGACGAGCTTTTTATTTTGATTTGGGGAAATTTGGCACTGGTGTTGTTTATGGAGTAGAATTTTTAAATGCTAGAGAAATAGCTAAGAATTTGAAGCAAGGAGATTTAATTAGCGCTAAGGTTGTCGGCATAGAAAATGAAGATGGTTATATCGAACTTTCATTAGCTGGCGCTCAACAGCAAAAAGATTGGCAGGAAATAAAAAAATTTAAAGATTCTGGAGAAGTAATTACAGTAAAAATTATCGGCGCGAATAGCGGCGGATTGGTAGCTAAAATAAACGAACTTAAGGCATTTTTGCCTGTTTCTCAACTTGCCGGTGAGCATTACCCACGAGTTGAAGAAGGTGAACGAAGTAAAATTTTGGAAGAATTGCGAAAGTTGGTTGGTGAAGATATAGTAGTAAAAGTTCTTGATTTTAATATTCGTAATAACAAATTGATTATTTCAGAACGGGGAGTAGTGGAAGAAAATATTAAAGAGCTTCTTAGTCAGTATAAAATAGACGATATTGTGGAAGGAATTGTTTCGGGAATAGCTAATTTCGGTATTTTTATAAAATTTGTTGATAATAACATTATTGAAGGATTAATTCATATTTCTGAACTTGACCATCGGCTTATTGAGAATCCAAAAGAAGTGGTAAAAATCAATGAAAAAGTTAAGGCAAAAATTATTGAGATTAAAGGAGGAAGAGTTTCGCTTTCGTTAAAGGCTCTTAAGCCGGATCCTTGGGAAAAAGTTGAAAAAAAATACAAACAAGGGCAGGAAATCAAAGGCACAGTTAATAAATTTAATCCATTTGGAGCTTTTATTGACCTTGATGCGGAAATTCAGGGATTAATTCATATTTCGGAATTCGGAAGTTTTGAAGAAATGGGAAAACAATTGGAAATCGGCAAGAAATACCAATTTGTTATTGAAGCGGTAAAACCAGAAGAGAAAAGAATAGTACTGAAACTTAAGAAATCTAAAGCATGAAGCGTGAAGCATGAAGCATTTACAGAGGTTCAACCTCCTAATATTATTGAGTTAATTCGCGAGGAGGTTGAACCTCCTAAAATTAAAACAAATCCAATAATAAACGGCTCACACGGCGTGTGAGCCGTTTATTTTAGCTCTTTTGACGGAGAAATTGCCATGCGCTTGACATAATCTTTTGCCTTGTTTATTATTCATAACAGGACTTAAAAATTTCTGATATAGAAAGGAGGGAAGATGAGATGAATAGGGTTGTTTTATTGGTTTCAATTTTTAAATCTTAAAAATTGATAATAAGGGGGAAAAGGTATGACAGTATCGCAATCGCTGTATTTTTTTAATGAGTTGCCAAATTCGAAGGATTTTTGTCCAGTTTGTTCTATAAGTTTGCCGCTTGCGAGAAGGATAACGGAAGTTAATATTCATGACGAAGATGTCGATATTCATCCAGCTTGTCGGCAAGCGTGGCTGATTCAGCAGACCAAAGAAACAATTATTTCTATAGCCGAAAATTTGAAGGGCGTCTGCGCGGAATCGTCAAGATTCTGCAAAAGTATCAAAAAGAAACTCAGAAGTAATTATCAAGAGCTTAATGAGCTCAAGACCTTTTTCCAAGAGATTGTTTCTTGGATAAAAGGAAGATTTGAATATTTTCGCCAGGCAGCTGCCAGCGTGTTGGAAAAGCTGTATAAGCAAATTAATTATCTTGCGGAAAAATTTAATATTGGCGAGGAAATTATCTCTTTTCCTCTTCCAATCCGTTAAATCTATGCCGAGTGCGCTTAAGCTTTCTCATGAGAGCGCGGCATAGTTGCGAGGGCTATGCTTTACTCATCCTCGTAAAAAAGAAAGATTTTTCGTTCCTGCCCTGGCGCGAAAAGCTTCTTTCATTACTTGGGGCATGTCTTCGGACCTCTGCCCCACTTTTTTTATTGACATCATTTTTTTTTGCGATAAGATTAAACAATAAAAGGATTTAGAATTTATAAGTTTATCAATTTTAATTAGCTCTAAATTCTACCGCGCCCGACATCGCCTTTGGCGAAGTCAAAGGCGGGCGGGTATTCTAAATTCTCGTTATATTATGAAGGGATTATCAAAAAATATTTTCTGGGCGATTACTACGCTTTTAATGATAGCGTTTATTTTTTCACTTCTTTACAGTGAGCAGGAAAAACCAATAGTTTTAACTATCGATCAGTTAGTGGCTAAAATTAACAGCGAAGAGATTTCTAAAATTAGCGTTAATGGCAATAATTTGGAAATTGAATTAAAAGACGGTGTTCAAGCCATTTCCAAAAAAGAAACTGAAGTTGGTTTAACTGAAACATTAAATAACTATGGCGTTGACTCGGTTGCTTTACAAGAAGTGACTTTGGAAATAAAAGAAGAATCAGGATTTAGGTTTTGGATGGGAGTTTTATTGCCGGCGCTTTTGCCCTTATTGATTATCGTTGCTATTTTTTGGTTTATTTTCCGGCAGGCCAAGAGTGGTATGGGTCAGGCCTTTAGTTTTGGCAAGGCAAATATTAAACTTTTTTCAGCTTTTAAGGATAAGGTTACTTTTAAGGATGTGGCTGGACTTAAAGAATCCAAAGAAGAGCTTTTAGAAGTTGTTGATTTTTTGAAACGACCTAAGAAATATTTGGAGCTTGGCGCTCGAATTCCAAGAGGAGTTTTATTATTGGGGCTTCCGGGAACTGGCAAGACACTTTTAGCAAGAGCAGTGGCGGGCGAGAGTAACGTGCCATTCTTTCATATATCCGGTTCAGAATTCGTGGAGATGTTTGTAGGGGTGGGCGCTAGTAGGGTGCGGGATTTGTTTCAGACAGCCAAGAAAGCAGCTCCGTCAATAATTTTTATTGATGAAATTGACGCTATTGGCAGAGAAAGGGGAGCTGGACTGGGAGGAGGACACGACGAGAGAGAACAAACTCTTAATCAGATTTTGGTGGAGATGGACGGTTTTGATCGTGATACTAAAGTTATAGTTATAGCAGCCACTAATCGTCCCGATGTTTTGGACTCAGCTTTATTAAGGCCTGGTAGGTTTGATAGAAGAGTTATTCTTGATTTGCCTGATATTAACGATCGTGAAGCGATTCTTAAGATTCATAGTAAAGATAAAGTTTTGGATAAAGACATTGATTTGCGCAAAGTAGCTGTACGAACACCTGGATTTTCTGGAGCCGATTTAGCTAATTTAATGAACGAAGCGGCTATTTTCGCGGCTAGAAAAAATCAATTATTTATTAATCAACAGGATATTTTGGATTCAATTGAAAAAGTGCTTTTAGGCCCTGAACGTCGAAGTCGCGCTATTTCTCTAAAAGAAAAGGAAACCATAGCTTATCATGAAGCTGGGCATGCTTTGGTAGCGGCGAGTTTGAAAAATGCTGACCCGGTTCAGAAAGTTTCTGTTGTAGCGCGCGGTCGGGCCGGCGGGTATACCATAAAACTTCCGCTTGAAGAAACTCATTTGCGGACTAAATCGCAATTTTTGGCTGATTTGGCGGTAATGTTCGGCGGTTATGTTTCAGAGCAATTAATATTCAAGGATGTCAGTACAGGCGCTTCAAGCGACATTAAAGAGGCATCGGAATTAGCCCGTAAACTAATAACTAAATTTGGAATGAGTGAAAAACTTGGGCCAATTTCTTTTGGTAAGAGCGATGAAATGGTATTTTTGGGGCGGGAGATTGCTACTGAGAAAAATTATTCTGAAAAAGTTGCTGCTGAAATAGATGGAGAGGTAAAGAGTATGGTTGATAAAGCTTTTAATTCCGCTAAAAAAATTATTACTGGTCGCAAGAAAGTGTTAAAAACTATTGCTGAAAAACTTATTAAAGAAGAAACCATAGAGAAGGAAGCATTTGACGAATTAATAAAGAAATTTAGATTGAAAGCAGTGAATGTGTAAATTTGCTACGAAATACGAAAAAGTACGAAAATACGAAAAACTCTAAAGGTTCGGGGTAAGCCCGGATTTTTTGTTTTACAAAATTGGGTAGATTGATATAATGTTGGATATTCGGGCTAGTAGTTCAGTGGTAGAACGCTGTCCTTATAAGGCAGAAGTCGGAGGTTCGATCCCTCCCTAGCCCACCATTTTTGAAAAGTCAAGGATTTGTATGAATTTTAATGAAAAAAACCTTATAATAAAAGCAGAGTAAGAAATTTCGCGCTGTCGTCCTGGCGACTAGAACCACTCCTTGCGAGCTGTAAATTGGGTAAAAAAACTTGGCAAGGGCAGAAATGATTTGCAACTTCTTGTTGCCGCGGCATATATCCACGATATTGGCTGGAGAGATTTTTACATAAAGACCAAAAAATCACTTTTGATAAACTTTTAGGATTCGAGAAACAAGCAAATGATAATTCTGAAAGTTTTACTTCCGAATTTCTTAAAAGTTTGGGATATTCATTAGAAGAAATTAAAATAGTTAACCGTCTCATTCGCGCCATTGATGCGCATGAATCACAAAAAGAAGATGAAGAAATTATTGTTGATGCCGACAATTTGAGTAAATTAACACTTGTCCATTTAAAAGAAAAATTCCGATCAACTGAATGGCTAAAGATGTACAATGTGTGGCGCGAGGTGTTCCCAAAAAGGATCAAAACCAAAATCGGTAAATTTCGCTTTCCTGCTCTTTTAAATGATTTAAAAGTTTCAATAGATAAAGAATTGGATGTTAAATAAAACCATAATTTGACTTCCGCTTCTATATTGATAAAATAAATACAATATGAATACCATTACTATTCCTAAAAAATTAATAAAGAATAACGATTTAGTGGTGATAGAAAGGAAAGATTTTGAAAAATTATCTAAAGAAAATAAAGAATTGCGATTAGCAATAAAAGCCATTTTAGGTGGTGAATTAGCTTTGCGACAAAGAAAAACCCGTTCTTTGAGAAATTTTTTGAAATCTAAATTTCCTAAATATGCCAAAAATCACTAAATCGCATATTACTCCGTATTTTGAAAAACAATTTGAAAAACTACCTAAAAATCTTCAAAAAATAGCAGCGCGGAAATTATTACTTTTTGAAGGAAATTCGTCTCATCCCAGTCTTAATACCCATAAATTAAAAGGCGCCCTCTCTGGTTTCTGGGCGTTTTCTATTAATGATAATTTCCGAGTAATGTTTCGTTTTTTAAAAAACAACGAAGTGATTTATTACGATATTGACACTCATAATATTTATAAATAATTTCACATGCAATCTTTCTTAATAAATTTTTCCGAAACCCATCGGATACTGGCTTATTTAATTATTTTCATCGGCGTTTTAATTGAAGGTGAAATAATTCTTATTTTAGCCGGCGTTTTAAGCCGAAACGGCTATCTTGATTTTTTTAACGTAATTATTTTCGCTTTTGTCGCCGCAGTAATTCATGATTTGATTTATTGGAGTATTGGCAAGAAAATATCAGCTCGTTTCGGAGGAAGCTTAACGCCGCAGGGGAAATTTTTATTTTTTAAATTGGACAAAATCAGCAGGTTTCTTAAATTATTAAGAAAAGGAAACGGGCTTTATATTTTTATTTCAAAATTTGCCTGGAATTTTAATAGAATAATTTTAGTTGCCAGCGGTTATCTAAAAATCCCGTTTAAAAAATTATTACAATACAGTATTCCAGCTTCTTTGATATGGGCAATTACTTTTGTTTCTTTGGGTAATATTTTTGCTGATAAGACAGAAATTCTTCACAAAGACATAAAAACAGCTGCTATCTTTATTTTTATATTTATTTTGATTATTATTATTTTTGAAGGTGTTTTAAAAAGATTATTTAGAAGAGAGATAATGTAGGGATGATTAACTTAGATATTTGCGCGCTTAGCTCAGTTGTGGAGGATAAAACATTTGTGGGCGGCTAGCTCAGTTGGTTTAGAGCGTCTCGTTTACACCGAGAAGGTCACAGGTTCGAATCCTGTGCCGCCCACAAATGTTTTATCCGAGTAAGTCGGGGGCTCTCTAAGTTAATTTTTGGGGCGCATAGCTCAGTGGTAGAGCGTTTCGTTGACATCGAAGAGGTCGGAGGTTCGATCCCTCCTGCGCCCACCAAAAATAGAGGATTTTTGTATTAAAATGTAAATTTTAAATGGCTCAACGCGTTGAGCCATTTATTATTTAAGAGTATAAAAAACGCTTTGTCTGATTTCTCCGGATTTGACGCGAAATTTGACACAATTAAATCCAACCTTTTGGAGCTATAAGAATTAGGCGGTTATCCACAGCTTTAATGTCTTTTTTGGTAATTTAAGGTATAATTAAATAGATAACAATTTTAAAAAGGTCGAATACAATAAACTTA
>CAJVXI010000017.1 GCA_913009635.1 uncultured bacterium | reverse complement strand
TCCTATGACTAGCTGTACCTGGTCAGTGTAGTAACAGTGCGTCACTGTGTGAGATCAAGGAATGTGACTGGTGTTCTGACGTGTGCTCTTCCGGTCTTTATGTTCTTTTTTTTTTTAATGATACGGCGACCACCGAGATCTACACTCTTTCCCTACACGACGCTCTTCCGATCTAGAAGATAAAAACGCGTTGCATTCTTTGCGAGCTTAGCGAGAGGTAAAATAACAGAATCCTTTGCGTCCGTAGCGTGCTTAGCGAGAAATGAAATAAAAAAGAACTTTGCGTTCATTGCGTGCTTTGCGAGAGGTAAAATAAAGGAAACCGTTGCGAGAAAAAAATAAAAATTTTTACGTTTACAGAAAGCAGCAGAGACTCTTTTATGAGAACAAGCTCGAGAAAACTCCCCAGCTCTCTTAAGAAATATTTTTGGGATTGTGATTTTGACAGTTTAACTTTGGAGAAGTATGGAAAATTCATTGTCGAGAGAATTTTGTCCTATGGAAATCTTCACGACATTAAATGGCTGTTTGCTCACATGGAGGAGAACCAGATTCGCGATACGGTCTTAGCCAGCAGACGGCTGGACAAGAAAACATTGAATTATTGGAAAACGTTCTTTGAAAAAGGATGATCTGAAATACGAAATTATGCCTGAAAGGCAACTTCGTCTCTATAATAAATTGAAAAAGCAAAAGTGGTTAAGGGATTTTTACCTGGCAGGCGGTACGGCGTTGGCATTGCAAATTGGCCACCGCAGGTCGGTGGATTTTGATTTTTTCTCACAGAAAAGTATTAACAATGAGCATCTTTCGATAAATCTTTCAAATATAGGTTTATTCAAAAAACTTTCCGAGGCAAAAGACACTTTGTATGGAATCCTTGATGGTGTAAGGGTTTCCTTTATAAGTTATAATTATCCCCTTATTGGAAAATTGATTACTGAAGAATCGATGCAGATAGCCAGCCTGGAAGATATTGCCTGCATGAAACTGTCTGCAATTGCAAGTCGAGGAACTAAGAAAGATTTTATTGATATTTATTTTCTTCTTCAGATTTCTTCTTTGGAAACTCTATTTAAACTTTTTGAAAAAAAGTACGCCATTAGTGATTACCACTATATGTTGCTAAAATCTTTGATTTATTTCGAGGATGCAGAAAATGACCCAATACCTATTCTGCTGACTGGTATCGATTGGGAAGATGTAAAAAATAATTTAAAGAGCAAGGTGAAGAAATTTAATATCATATGATAAATTTCGCTGTTATTCAGTATTTGTATCGCTATTCTGGGTGACAAAAAATCTCTCGCCACGCCCGCAACGTTCGCCAAGAAAATGAATAAAATGTCATTGCGTCCATTGCGCTCGTGGCGTCCTTAGCGAGAAAAGAAATAGAATGAGCCTTTGCGTCCCTTGCGAACTTTGCGAGAACTAAAATTTCTCGCCACGCCCGCAACGTTCGCCAAGAAAATGAATAAAATGCCGTTGCGTCCATTGCGAGAACTAACAATAAAACCCATTGCGCTCGTGGCGTCCTTAGCGAGAAAAGAAATAGAATGAGCCTTTGCGTCCTTTGCGAGAAATGACAGAAAACGAGATTTCAAAAATATTCCTTGATATTGCCTTCAAAGTCCATAAAACTTTAGGCTCGGGATTATTTGAATCTGTTTATGAAAACATTGTTTGTTACGAACTGGATAAACAAAACATTCCTTATGATATTCAGAAAACTGTTCCCATTGAATACGACGGCAGAAAATTTGACAATGCCTTTCGTGCGGATATTATAATTGACAATAAAGTAATCATCGAACTCAAATCCGTTGAAAAGTTAAATGATCTTCATAAAAAGCAACTGCTTACTTACCTGAAGCTAACGGGTTTAAGACTGGGATTACTCATAAATTTCAATGAAATCCTCCTGAAAAATGGAATTGTAAGAATCGTGAATAACCTATAGCAAAATATCTCACCATGCCAGCGAAGCAATAAAAATTCTTTGCGCCCGTTGCGTTCGTTGCGAGAAATGAGATAAAAGAAAGCGTAGCGTTCGTTGCGAGAGCTAAAATAAGCGTTGCGCCCTTTGCAAGAAATGAAATAAAAGGAACACGTTGCGTTCTTTGCGAGAAAAAAAATGAACCATCGAACTGCACCGAAGTACACTGAGATTAAAGGAAAATACAATAAAATATTTTTCGGTATTCTCGGTGGTTAATTTTATCGTTATGAAAAACCCGGATATATTAATGGGCAGTTTTCAAATTATTGACACAAGATTAACACATATAAAAAGATCCTTGGAAATCCGTGGAATGAAATCAATAAACCGTAAATATCGGCTTGGCGGTCTCGTATGACCAATTCAACCATTTTACATTCTAATCTAAAAGCAACCGAAGAAAATACTCGTATAAATGAATTGCTCAATCAAATCATTGGAATGATTATCCGGCAGTTAGGGGAAAACACTCATTTTGAGCTCTATCTTTTTGGCTCGCGTGCGAAAAATGAAGCCGCTGAAGGCGCCGACATTGATCTGGCCATTTCCTGCCCTCAATTGAGTGAAGGTGTTTATAGGAAAGTCAAACGGGAAATTGAAAACATTCGCACGCTCTATTCTATCGACCTGATTAATTTGGAAGCAGTTGATCCGGATTTCAAGGAAATCATATTAGCTGATGCCAGGAAGCTCTATGGCTGAGCAGGAAAGGGAACTTGCCTACTCCATTGGTAAGTTTCGGAAAGCACTGGACAGATTCAGTGAAGCTTTGAAACAAGAAAAAAATGACCTGAAGGTTGATGCTTCTATTCAGCGGTTTGAATTCACTTTTGAATTGGCCTGGAAAACCGCAAAGCGGGCACTATTACTTGAAGGAATCATTTGTAAAACACCACGCGAATGCCTGAAAGAGAGTTTTCGATTGGGGCTTTTACAGGATGAGGAAAAGTGGCTGGCTATGTTAGACGATAGGAATGCAATGTCTCATATTTATTCCGAGGAGGAGGCTCGGGTGATTTATGGCCGGTTACCCGATTATCAACCGATTTTTGAAGCGTTTCTTGTCGCGATAAAAAATAGATTTGGCTTATAATTATTCGCACAGATAGCTTTACGGGACCGGCAAATGGTTGGGAGATACTGTAAGATATGAAGGTTAAAGGATAAAGGAAAAAGTGAAGGAAGAGGGGAAGAAATTATTAGCTTAGAATTTGAAAGGGAATCAGGTATTTCAAGTAATGAAAAATCGGATGATCGTATTTGCGAATTATACGAACTAAAAAATAGTTTTGCCAGTATCATGAAAAAGATTCACTTTCGTAACGATGTCTGAAAAAAGTTCATTATTTTATTAATTGTTGTCTTTTTTTATCCTTTAACCTTGTTCTTTTTTTCGAGAGCTAAAAATCTCTCGCGACGCCCGCCACGTTCGCAAAGTAAATAATAAAAAGCGTTGCGTCCTTAGCGCCCTTTGCGAGAAAAAATGAAACACCGAACTGCACCGAAGTACACTGAGGTTAAAGAAAAATACAATAAAATAATTTTCGGTGTTTCTCCGTGTTCTCGGTGGTAAGGAAAAAAGTCCACGGATTACACAGATTAATACGGATAAAAAAGCCTAGCGTTCTTAGAGGATTTTGCTATAGATAATAATGGAACGCGTTGCAAAACTACAGGTATAATAATTTGCCCTATAGAGGTAGCTAAGATTTGAGAATTAGTGAATATGTAATACCTTTGGGGGAGAATGTTCGCAAGAGACATTATCATGAAACAGATAAAGGCAAAGTTGTTGCTTTTGCCGTTCAGTTAGAAGTATTCGTTAATAATCAATGGCAAGTAGTAATTCGCTACGATTCGGCGCACGGATTTGCACATGTAGATAGATGCTGCATTGATGGAAGAAAAACTAAGAAGGATCTTAATTTGAAACTTAGCGAAGCTTTAATTGTGGCAGATGAAGATATAAAGGAAAATTGGAAAATTTACCAGAAAGCCTTTCTGGAGGGTAAATAAGAGATGGATATTTTAGAAAAAAAACATGCTATATTGGTTACAGAATTTGACCGTTACGTAATAGAGCACCCTGATTTTGCAGTGAGTATACCCATAAATGCACAGGTTATTCTTCAGGTTGAAGGAGATGAGGATTATAATAAATGGAGCAGGGAATTAGCAGAGAAGCAGAGAGAAGCAGAACAAAAAGTTGTCTATGTGAAAGTAAAGGGTCTAAAACCAGCCAAATCAAGACTCATTAAACCTGAAGTTGCTGTTGCGTAGAAAGGATATAAAACAAAATGAGTATTTGTCTCGTCCTGTGAAATAAAATGCTGGGTATCACAAAAGTATTTCCGCAGCATCGGTATGGCTGAATATACGTATGATATTATATGGCGTGTATTTCACAGGATAAAGGAATCTAAAGAAGCGAGCTATTGGCTCAGGATATTGCGGGAAATTGGTGTCCCAAATAATGAAAAATTAAATGATCTCATTCAAGAATCTCTTGAACTGAAAAATATATTTGGCAGCATCATGAAAAATATCCACTTCCGAAAAGACGTCTAACTAGTTAATAATAACGTATGATGAAAGGAAAAGTATTATTAAGAGAGTTTTATCAAGATCCAGTATTTACCAAGCAATTGAAGCAGAAATAGTGGATAGAGCGAAACAAATTGAAAAAATGGGGATAAAAGGAATAGATGCACTTCTTTGGCTTGTGCTGAAAAAAATGGAATCGGATTATTTTATCACATGTGCTAATGAAATTTTGAGAAAATATGATGGAACCTTGAAAGTAAATAACCCTGCAGAATTTGTATTTAAATATATTATGGAATATTGATATGGATACCACTAAAACAATATAGTATCGCCTTGGAGAAACAGCCTCAAAAACAGCCAATCGCCATCTTTAAGAATAAAGCACTTATAAGATTGGTTCATTAATATAATTTTCAGCATTCAGCAACCAGCTATCATCTGAAATTATTTTTTTCATCCGACATCCGGTATCAGGCATTTGAGCTTATATTCCACAACCAACGTGCAACAAAGAATATCCAATAGCCAACATCCGGTACTCCTGCTGATTCTGCTGTTTCTGCTGTTTTGCCTTGGCATTAAAAAGATATGCATTATAATAAAATTAAACCTCCAATATAAAGGAATGGTAGAAAATGAAAGAGTTGACAATATCAGTACCGGAGGACATATTAGAAGCTGTAAAACTACCTCCAGATGAAAAAGAAAAAGAAATTCTTAAAGAGCTGGCGCTTGCCCTTTATTCGCGTGGGGTACTTTCACTGGGGAAAGCAAGAATGTTGGCAAAGATGACAAAGTGGGAATTTGAAGATCTTTTAGGCCAGAGAAAGATCCTACGGCATTATGGGCAAGAAGAATTAGAAGAGGATATTCATTATGGCACCAGCCATAAGTGATTCTTCAGTCTTAATTCATCTTTCAAAAATCGGAAGATTGGAATTGTTGAGAGAGTTTTTTAGCAATGTAATTATAACTCCAGCAGTGTGGAAGGAAGTTGTAGATGAAGGAAAAGGAAGGCACGGAGCGCATGAAGTAGAAAAAGCCTACCATGAAGGATGGATTAAAATTGCTCAACCAGAGAATAAAGACATTTTGCGTCTATTAAAAAAAGAGCTGGATAATGGAGAGGCTGAAGCGATCGCACTTGCAATTGAAAATAATTCTGCAATTTTACTTGTAGATGAAACCAATGGCCGGAAGATTGCCAGATCATTTGATTTAAAAATGACTGGTGTTATAGGAATTTTAATCCGTGCAAAGACTGAAAATAAAATAGATTCAATGCGAAATGAAATGGAAAAGCTGATAAGGGAAGGTGGCTTCCGAATAAGTAATGATCTTTATAAAAAAGCTTTAAAAGTGGTTGGAGAATAAGCTCATTTTTGGCTTATAGCCATTAGTTCTTTGTGATTAGCTGTTGGCTTTATGCAACGTCCAATAACCAATAAGCAATACACAACAACTGATCGAATAAAACGGGTATTCCACAAAGCGAAAAATAAAAAAAGCGGAGGAATGGGTTATTTTGCAGGAGATTCCCATGATTCCCGATGATCGGCTGCCCGTTGCAAGTGAATTAAAAAAGAGGGTTTATGGGGAAAATGTCTCTGATACAAAAGAGGCGCCTAAAAAATAATCTCCCGGGAACATCGCCCGCGCCCGCCAAGAAAATAAATAAAAAACACGTTGCGTCCTTAGCGCCCTTTGCGAGAAAAGAATTTAACCACCGAACTGCACCGAAGGAGTAAAAATATTAGCAAAAAAGGAATGTGTTCATGAAATATCGAGTCCTTATTGAACAAGATGAAGATGGCGTATTCATAGTTGAATGTCCATCTTTGCCGGGTTGTATTTCTCAGGGAAAAACGCGCTATGAGGCTTTACAAAATATCCGGGATGCCATAAGGGGTTATCTGGCAAGTCTGGAAAAACATGGCGAGCCAATTCCTCCCTCCATTGAGGAAGAAATCGTTGAGGTATTTTCTTGAGCAGACTGCCGATAATTTCCGGCGAGGACTTGTGTAAAAAGCTGAAAAAAGTGGGTTATATCAAAGATCATCAAACAGGGAGCCATATTATTCTGCGAAATGAAAGACCGCCCTTCAGAAGATTGACGGTTCCAAAGCACAAAGAAATTGCCAAAGGAACGCTGCGTGCCATAATTAGACAAGCGGGATTGACGTTAGAAGAATTTAGCAAACTATAGAATCAAAAGATTTGGCCTCTGCTGTTTTTGCTGGTCGATAGATAATGAACCACCGAACTGCACCGAAATGCACTGAGGTCAAAAAAATACAATAAAATGTTTCTCGGTGTTTCTCGGTGGTAAATATTTTGTTTTATCCTTTAACCTTTATCCTTGTTTTTAGCAGTGTTCTCGGTGGACAATTTCATCGTTATGAAAAGCCCGGATATTAAAATTCTATCAAAAATCTTCAAGAAATATCCTGAGATTGCAGCTGTCTATCTGTTTGGTTCTATGGCAACCGGAAAAGTGCATCCAGAAAGTGATCTGGATTTAGCCATAGTGGAAAAGGATAAAGCAATTTGGGGCAAAAAACTGGATATTTTGGCTGACCTGGTTAGAGAAGGATTTGATCACGTTGACTTAATTTTCATAGGGAAAGCCGATATTGTTTTACAGTATGAGGCGGTAAGAATGAATAAAGTCATCTATCATTGCGAAGAGTTTGACCGCGGTGAATTCTATTCCCGAATTGTTCGCAGGTATCTTGATTTCTATCCTTATCTTAAAGTCCAACGAGAAGCGTACAAAGAGAGGGTTTTGAGTGGTTAAGGCTGAAGTTATCCGCAGACGTCTGGCCAAACTGGACGAGTATCTGCGTATTCTCCAAAAAATGAAGAAGCATTCTTTTGATGAATTTACCACTAAGCCTGAAATATATGGAAGCGGTGAGCGATTTCTTCAATTAGCCATTGAAGCCACTTTGGATATAGGAAATCGTCTTATCGCTGATTTAAATTTGGGTGAAGTCAATTGGTATAGAGATATCCCCATACTTATGGAAAAGAGCGGATATGTGGATAGCCAATTAAAAGAACAATGGATTCGAATGATCGGATTTAGAAATACTCTGGTCCATGATTATCTGGAAATCGATCGGAAGATTGTTTATACTATATTGCAAAATAATCTTGATGATATAGTGAAACTAAAAAAAATCTTTGCTCAGTTTTTATAATAATATGGATAAAATATTTTTTATCTTTGCTTTATCCTTGTTCTTTATCAGTGTTCTCGGTGGTAAAAAAACCACAGATTCGCACAGATGAATTTACTGTATAATATAAGGTTAAAGGATAAAGGATAAAGGAAAAAGTGAAAGAAGAGGGGAAGAAATACGAGAATGATCTTGAAAAGCGAACATTTCGGTTTTCTGTAGATGTCATTAAATTCTTGAAGACAATCAAATATTCAAAAGAAAATGATGTCCTAAAATATCAATTGGCAAAAGCGGCAACATCGATTGGAGCAAATTACGAAGAAGCTCAAGGTGCATTTAGCAAAGAAGATTTCAAATACAAAATTAGTATATGTTTCCGAGAAGCCAAAGAGGCCAACTATTGGCTAAGAATATTGAAGGAAGTTGGGATTTCAAATAATGAAACATTGTATGATCTTATTCAGGAATCCTCCGAATTAAAAAATATATTTGGCAGTATCATGAAAAAAATTCACTTCCGAAAAGACGTCTAACTAGTTAATAATAATATACTTTGTTATCTGTTCGTTTTATCCTTTACCCTGTTAAATAATTACTCGTAACTCAAAACTTTTTCAATAAACGGGGGAATATAAATTTTTTCATATGAAGATATGACATAAATAAATATTTAACAGGGTTAACCTTTTTCCTTTATCCTTATGTAGTTATCCTTTATCCTTGTCTTTCTCGCGACGCCCGCCACGTTCGCCAAGTAAATGAATAAAATCACATTGCGCCTATTGTGTCCTTTGCGAGAAAAAAATGAACCACCGAATGCACCGAGGTTAAAGAAAAATACAATAAAATATTTTTCGGTGTATTTCGGTGTTCTCGGTGGTAAAAATTTATCCTTTATCCTTTAACATTTATCTTTGTATTTTTCGATGTTCGCGGTGGTTATATTTTATAACTTTTTAATTCACATAAGCAATAACACTGTAAAAGATTTGACAATTAATGAACTGGCAAATTCCATCTCAGAAGTTGTCGGCGTTATAAGAAATATGAAAACGTTCTCAATATCAATCCTATGAAAAGGAGGATAAATATATGCCTACTCGAAAAGATATTACCATTGAAAAGATTTATGAAATGGTAGTTGATTTACAGCGAGAAGTGGCGTTGATGAAGAAAAGTCTTATGGAAGAGCCTGATTTGCGCGATGAATTTATCTCACGGATGAGAGATGTTGACCTTGAAAAAACAATTATGGTGAAGGATTTTGGTGAAAGATATGGATTAAAATAGTGTATAAACTTGCAATTAAGAAAAGCCTTGATAAAAAATTTAAGAGGCTCAAGAAAAAGGACCGAGAATTGCTTGAGCTAGTAGATAAAAAAGTGCAAGAGATACTTGATAATCCCTATCGCTTCAAATCGTTAAAGAAACCTTTGCAAAATAAGAAAAGAGTGCACGTAGGCGGGTCTTTTGTGTTGATATATGAAGTTAATGAAAATGAAAAGATAGTTACTCTACTCGAATTTGATCACCATGACAATATTTATAAAACTTAGTATGTATTTTTAATTTTATCCTTTATCCTTGTCTTCCTTGCGACGCCAGCTACTTGGGAAAAGGTGCAGAAAAGAGGTTTCTGAGAAACTGACAATTGTCGGTTTGCAATTGACAGTGAGCTGTTGGAATTTGCCTTAGGAATTAAATACTGGAATATCATCAGCTTACAGTATAAAATAAAAGTATAAACTTTATATTTTCATTTATCTTGCCCTAGTGAATAATTATCAATAATATTGTTCATTTATAATGAACAAAAAGAAAGCAAAATGCTGAGTAAAGAGCAAATAAAACAAATTCTTGTTGATCAACGTGAAGCAATCCTTAATAAAGAGGTCGGGGTTGAAAGAACAATATTAGCAGACATTGGCAAAAAGATCAAGCTTCCTCATATCATTGTTATTTCCGGATTAAGAAGAGTCGGTAAATCTACTTTATTGCGGCAGATCATGCAAACATATTATGGCGATAAAGATTTTTATTATATAAATTTTGAGGATGAGCGACTGTTTAATTTTAACGCAAAAAATTTTAATTTGTTATATGAAGCGCTTGTTGAACTTTACGGAGAGCGAAAAACATTCTTTATTGATGAAATCCAGAATGTGAATAATTTTGAAAATTTTGTAAGAAGGTTTTATGATATCGGATTTAAATTCTTTGTCACAGGTTCCAATGCAAAGTTGCTAAGCAGAGAGATCGGCTCAAGACTTACAGGGCGGCATGTTGAATTGGTAGTCAATCCGTTTTCTTTTTATGAATATTTAAAATTTCAGAATATTCAATTTGAAAAGCAAATGCTCTATAAAACAGAAGCGAGAGCGAAATTAAAAAACCTTTTTGGAAAATATTTAACAAACGGTGGTATGCCTGAATTCTTGAAATACAAAGACCCTGAAATTCTGTCCAGAATTTATGAAGATATAGTTATTAAGGATATTGCCGTGCGCTACAAAATAGAAAATTTATATGAAATGCGGGAACTGTACCAATATATAATTACTAATTTTGCAAATAAAATCAGCTTTCACTCCCTGAAAAAAATTGTCGGTTTGGGAAGCATTACAACTGTAAAAAAATATGTTCTTTTTTTAGCGGAAACATTTTTCATTTCTATTGTCCATAAATTTGATTTTAGCCTGAAAAAGCAATTAGTAAATGTAAAGAAATTTTATGTTGCAGATAATGGTTTTATCCCAAGGATATCTACTAAAGTAACCAGAGATAAAGGCTGGCTGCTGGAAAATTATGTTTTAAATGTGCTAAAAACAAGCGTCGTAAATATATTTTATTACAGCGGGCAAAATGAATGCGATTTTATCGTGCAGAAAAATAAAAAAATCACCCAGACGATTCAGGTGACCAGTGAATTAACCGACACTAACAGACAAAGAGAAATAAATGGACTGCTTGAGGCGATGAAATGTTATGAGTTGAATAGAGGATTGATCTTAACCCATGATCAGGAAGAAGACCTTACTATTGGAGATTACAAAGTATCTGTAAAACCGGTCTGGAAATGGACCTTACAAGCGTATTAGGCAATTTGAAGATAGCATCCACGAATTACACGAATTAACAGGAATTTAAAAATTGCAATTAAAAAGAAAATTGCATAAAAGTTCGTTTATTCGAAGTGGAATAATTGCTACGTTGCGCCCGTTGCGCTCTTTGCGAGAAATAATATTTTCGGTGTCTCTCGGTGTTCTCAGTGGTAAAAATTTATCCTTTATCCTTTATCCTTGTTTTTTTGGTGTTCTCGGTGATTAATCTTTTTCCTTTTTTCCTTTTAAATAATAGGTTTAACAGACTACACAAGACAACAAGGAGTCACCGAAATAATGGAAACAAAGAAAGTCATACTATGGTTATAAAAGTGATAGAAATAGAAAAATTAATGTCGTGGAGATAATTTTATGAAGGATGATAAAATAGCAACCCTTCAGAGTGCTCTTGATTATGTTGAAAAGTTACCGCCTGATGAACAGGAAACCTTGATAGAAATTATTAGGAAGCGAATGATTGAACGAAGACGCGATGAAATTGCACGTCATGCAAAAGACACACTAAACGCTGTTAAAGAAAAAAGAGCCAAATATGGAACAATCGAAGATCTGAAAAGAGACTTATCAGGCGATAGATGAGAAAACTGGTATGGGATAGTAGTTTTAAACACGCTTTTAAAAAACACACCAAAAACAATCAGAAGCTAAAAGAACTTATTTTCACTGCAGTGGATGAACTTGCCAAAGGATCCTTTTCAGGCCAAATTGAAGACACACAAGTTAAGCGGGCAGCTTAAAGGATTGTGGGCATGTTGGGTGGAATATGATTGTCGAATTATCTTTACATTTGAATATGATAAAGAAACAAATGAAGAAATTATTGTTTTAATCGATTTAGGCACTCATGATGAGGTCTATTAAGTAGATAATTCCGATTCCCAACTGCCCAACAACCAATAACCAACATCCAATAAGCAACACCAAACAACTGATCGAATGAAACGCGTATTCCACAAAGCGACAAATAAGAAGGATGCTGAAGGATGGGATATTTTGCAGCAGATTTTCATAACTCACGATGAACGACTATCCGTTATGTTCTTTCGAAACGATATCTGAAAAAATTTTATTGCTTGATTAATTGTTATCTTTTTGTTTTATCCTTTACCCTGTTAAATAATTACTCGTAACTCAAAACTTTTTCAATAAACGGGGAAATATAAATTTTTTCATATGAAGATTTGACATAAATAAATATTTAACAGGGTTAACCTTTTTCCTTTATCCTTGTCTTTCTCGCGACGCACGCAACGTTCGCCAAGAAAATGAATAAAGAAACATTGCGCCCGTTGCGCTCTTTGCGAGAAATAATATTTTCGGTGTCTCTCGGTGTTCTCAGTGGTAAAAATTTATCCTTTAACCTTTTTCCTTTATCCTTATGTAGCTATCCTTTATCCTTGTTTTTCTCGCGACGCCCGCAACGTTCGCCAAGAAAATGAATAAAGAAACATTGCGCCCGTTGCGCTCTTTGCGAGAAATAATATTTTCGGTGTCTCTCGGTGTTCTCAGTGGTAAAAATTTATCCTTTAACCTTTTTCCTTGTTCTTTCGGTGTTCTCGGTGGTAAAGAAAAAAGTCCACAGATTACGCAGATTAACAAAGAAAATGAAATCATAAAATAAAAATCCATAGCATGTTTTTCGCGAGAGTATTCTTTTGATTTTTAGGATACTCAATGACTTTCACTTTGTATTTTTATTCGTACTTCATTAAAGAATTTAGGCATTAAAAACTTCGCACTATAGGCACTTTATGATAGCAGACAAAGCCTTTGCTTCCAAATTGGAGGAACGAACGGAAAAATTTGCCCTCAGTATCATTTCACTGGTAGCGCTATTGCCCAAAACGATTGGAGCCAACACGTGATTCGCAACCAAATCCTTAGCGAGGCGTAGATGGCTGAGAAGTATGAAAACCGCATTAATCTGTGAAAAATCTGGGAGATGAATACAATGGAAAGCATAATAAAAATAAAAATTGAAAAATTGCCTGAAGATGTTTATTTGGCTACATCTGATGATTTGCAAGGGTTAGTTGCCCAGGGGAGAACAATAGAAGAAACCATTGAGATTGCGCGGGATGTTGCTAAAAAGTTGATTGAAGCGCAAAATAAGAAATTGCCTGAATTGAATTTTTATGAAGGTAGCTTTGAGTATCCTTTAATAGTAGGTGTTTAATTGGGAAGACTTTCAGGGTTTAAATACAGGCAAGTGGTCAAGCGGTTAAAATCATTTGGTTTTGAATTCTATAGGAATGCTGCTGGAAGTCATGAAATTTGGCATAATCCATTAACGAACAGATATACTACTATTCCGAACCATCCCGGTGATTTGCCGGAGGGAACATTGCGAGCTATTTTAAGGGAGGCGGGAATATCTATTGAAGAATTTATTTCTAAATAAAGCTATCTATGACCAAAAATATAGAGACAAAACCATGCATCGTCTAAGACTGGGTATGAGCAGGTAAACTCTGTAACAATGAGGAAGTGCAGTGGGTTTGCTTTTTTGGGACCGAATGTTTATTACTGTATTGTAATTGTTGGAGATTGTCTGTAAAACTTTCTTCGCGCTCGTTATGTCCTTTGCGAGAATCAAAAATCTCCCGCCACGCCCGCAAAGAGGTAAAAAAAGAAACAGAAAAAGTTTTTAGCCCTATATTTTCGTTGCGTTCTTAGCGATCTTTGCGAGGGATAATTTTTCTCGCGACGCCCGCAACGTTCGCCAAGAAAAGGAATAAAGACACGTTGCGTCCGTTGCGTTCTTTGCGAGAGATAATCTTTCGCTGTTCTCAGTGGTGAAAATTTATCCTTTATCCTTTTTTAACATTAGCGGACAGGCATTCCCTTCGGGGATTCGATATGACAAATATGCTTTTTTTATTATTTTGTTATTGAAAAGTTGTAAACATAATTAAAATATTTACCGGATTTCAGAAAAGTTGTAATTATAATTAAAACTTTTATATGAATAACTTCAACATTCCTTCACATATTATTCCACGCCGAACTTATATTGAGCGAGTTAAGCCCTTTGTTAACAAACCAATCGCCAAGGTTTTTACGGGACAACGACGTGTTGGGAAAAGTTATATGTTATTTCAAATTATGGGGCTTATTCTTAAAGAAAATCCCGACGCTAATATTATTTACATTAACAAAGAAGATTTGGCTTTTGCCGAAATTGAAAACGCAATTGATCTAGATAACTATATTTCGAAGAATTCATCTTCAACACAAAAAAATTACATTTTTATTGATGAAATTCAAAACATCGATAATTTTGAACAAGCGATTCGTTCATTGCTTTTGAATGAAAATAATGATATTTATATTACCGGAAGCAATGCCAATCTGCTCTCCGGAGAATTGGCAACGTTGTTGGCGGGCAGGACAATTGAAATAAGCATTCACGCTCTTTCATATTCGGAGTTTCTTACTTTTAACAAACTTACGGATTCTGATGAAAATTTACTGAAGTATTTTAAGTATGGTGGACTTCCGTATTTAATTAACTTAAATTTTACGGATGAAATTGTATTTGAGTATTTGAAAAATATCTATACGACTATTGTTTATCGCGATGTTGTTTCAAGATATAATATCCGGAGCTTAAATTTTTTAGAACGTTTAATCGGCTTTCTTGCAGATAATATCGGAAGCCTTTTTTCGGCAAAACGCATTAGCGAATTTTTGAAGTCGCAGCACATCAATATAGCTCATAATCAAGTTCAAGTTTTTACCGAATATTTAACTAACGCATTTTTAATTAATAAGGCCAAACGTTACGACGTGGTAGGGAAACGCATCTTTGAAATTGGCGAAAAGTATTATTTTGAAGATTGCGGCATTAGAAATGCAATTGTAGGATACAAACCGGGCGATAACGCTAAGCTTTTGGAAAACATAGTTTATAATCAACTTCTGTATAAAGGGTACGATGTAAAAATCGGTTGGTTAGATACGGAGGAAATTGATTTTGTAGCAACAAAGAATAACGAAATAATTTATGTGCAAGTTGTTTTACATATCGAAAGCGAGAAAACTTTAAAACGTGAATTTGGGAATTTACTGAAAATAAAAGATAATTATCCTAAAGTGGTAATTGGAATGGATGAGCAATTTAAAAATACCTATCAGGGAATAACTTATTTGCCTATACGTGAATTTTTAATGAATTGAAAACAACGGATGAAAGGTTCAAAGACAGTTTTTCTCGGTGGTAAAGAAAAAGTCAAAAGTAAAAATTAAAAAGTCAAAAGTGTGAAAAATTTTAATGACTTACAGCAAAGGCTTTTCAAATTCTCGGTTGATATTATTAGGTTTCTTACTCTTCTACCCAATAAGAAAGAATACGATGTTTTTCGCTATCAGCTTTCCAAATCAGGTACATCAATAGGCGCAAACTATGAGGAAAGCCAGGCGGCGGTTAGCAAGAAGGATTTTGAAAACAAACTATCTATATCGCTCAAAGAGGCCCGAGAAACAAATTATTGGTTGCGATTAATAAGAGAGCTACAAATAACGAAATCTTTGGAATGCGAAAGACTCTTACAGGAATCGGCAGAAATAGCCAATATTCTTGCTACTATCATCATAAAATCCAAAAATAAATAAATCATGTTTTTTGCTTTTTCTTATTCTTTGTGTTTTCGGTACTTAGCTTTTTCGTTTTCACTTTTTAATTTTTCCTTTATCCTTGTCTTTTTCACCTTTTACTTGTTTTCTTGGCGTTCCGAGTATTTGGCTTTTTACTTTTTCCTTTTTACTTTTTCCTTTTTGCTTGTTTTTCTCGCCACGCCCGCAACGTTCGCCAAGAGGTAAAAAAAGAAACAGAAAAAGTTTTTAGCCTTATTTTTTCGTTGCGTTCTTAGCGATCTTTGCGAGAGATAATTTTTCTCGCCACGCCCGCAACGTTCGCCAAGAAAAGAAATAACGACACGCTGCGCCCGTTGCGTTCTTTGCGAGAGATAATCTTTCGGTGTTTTTCTGTGTTCTCGGCGGTAAAAATT
>CAJVXI010000016.1 GCA_913009635.1 uncultured bacterium | reverse complement strand
TTCAGACGTGTGCTCTTCCGATCTTCTTACTGCTAAAACTTATGATTTGTGGGTTGATGGGGTTGAGAAAGCAACTGATATACCATTTAGAGTTGATGGCAATACAGCAAATAGATTATATGCTTTAGCAGGTACAGCACAACAAGGAACTGTAGATTTACAAGATATAAGAGTTAGAGAATATTCTGCAACTGAACCGTCAGCATCAGTAGGTTCAGAAACCACTAACTACGTTTCTGACCAGCCAACCATTCAATCAATTGCTGCTAATTCTCTTGCTTTTACTTCTCTTTCTGCTTTTACTGAAACAGCCACTAAGAACAGCGGAGAGATAAAATATATTTTGAGCAATGACGATGGTTCTACCTGGTATTATTATAACTCTGGTTGGACAACTTCAGATGAAACATACAGTCAATCTAATACAGCAAGCATAGTAAACACAAATATCTCTACTTTCCCAACTGGAGACGGAGAATTTCTCTGGAAAGCTTTCCTTAACTCAAACGGCACTCAATTAGTTCAATTAGACAATATATCAGTAGCTGGCGCGCCTTTGGCTGCTACTATTGGAACCCCTACAGCTTTGTCTTTTACTTCAATTCGCTGGAATTTCACTGACAATTCTAATGATGAAACGGGATTCAAAATTTATAACAATTCTAATGTTTTAATAACTTCTGATGCCACGCAAAATCTAAGCTATATAGATGAAACCGGTTTATCAGAAAACACTCAATACATAAGGTATATTAAGGAATATAACAGTTACGGCAGTTCCGCGTCTTCAGCCACTACCAGCTTGTACACTTTAGCTGATACTCCAACTAATTTTTCAGCTACAGCTGGAGATTATAGCATTACTTTATCAGTTGATAGTTTTACTAATGCATCAGCTGATTCTTCAGGTTATTACTTTTCTCGGTCTGATTCTAATTCCGGCTGGATAACTTCTAATTCTTGGGAAAATACAAGTTTGTCCTGCGGAACTTCATATACTTATACAGTTAAATATCGAAACGGAGACGCTACTCAAACTAGCACTGCTTCTCTGACTCAATCAACAAATTCTTGCGGAGGCGCTGGTATGCCAATAGCTGTTTTCAATCCTCCTGCTCCAGCTGCTCCATCAGCATCCAATCTTTCAGGAGGATTTGGGGTTGTGATAAATAATAATGAAAACATCACTAATAATCGGACTGTTATTCTAAAATTTTTTGCTGGTTCCAATGTCAAAAGAATGGCTATTTCCGAAGACCCTAATTTCAAATATGCTTCTCAAGAACCTTATCAAGAAACCAAAAAGTGGACTTTATCAAAAGACAATGGCAAGAAAACCGTTTACGTCAAATTCTTTACTGAATATGGCATTGCTTCAAAAGTTGTTTTGGATGAGATTGTTTTAGGATCAATTTCAGCCAACCAATCAGAACAATTAATCAAAGCGCAAATCGTTTCTCTCCAAGAACAATTGATAAAGTTGCTTAATCAGTTGCTGAAACTACTACAAGAGCAGCTTCAGTAATTTGTAGATAAAAGCGGTATTATAGTATAATTATATTATGGTCACCGCTTTTAATTATTTATTTAACCGTTCTATTTACCGAATTACCGAGTTTTTCCGGCATTGGTACATTAAGAGTTTTTTTATTTACAGCCATTTTGTTGTTTCCCAATTGGAAAAGCTTGACCGTTTTTTGGCTTTTAAGATTACTTTGCGTTATCTTTTCAAGCCACTTTATCAGGATTATAGTTTCTTAGGTTATATTTTAGGTTTTATTTTTAGAGTTGCTAGATTAATTTTTGGCGGAATTGTTTATGCTGTAATCTTTGCCATAGCAGTAGCGGTTTATATTATTTGGCTGGCGATACCTGTTTATATAGTTTATCAGATAATTTCTAATTTTGAATTCCGAATTTTGAATCAATTTTGAATATTCTAATGTTTGAAAATTCATTCATTAAAAATTCAATCAAAATTAAAAATTGGAAATTTAAAATTTAACTCATGGATTACAATTTTTACTTTAAAGAATTAAGATTAGAAATGGCAACTCCCATCCGTTTTTTGACGCGTTTAGCTTCTTACTGTTTTTACGCGATTTTAGCGGTAGCAACATTAACTTTTTTACTGTCTGATATTGAATGGCTTTTTTGGATTGGCGTTTTATTATTATTATTTTTAATTGATAGAATAATTCATTTTGGTCAAGCTGAAAGGTCATTAATCGGTTTATTGCGCCGTTTACCTCGGCCTTCTCGTCGCAATTTTGGAAAAGAAAAGAAAGAATCACAAGCAATTTCTATTAATATAGCGGGTTATTTAACATCGAACAGTTTGAATGTTTTAGAAAGAGCTTTTGGAAAAAGTTTAATTGTTGGAGGTGATTTCTATCTTTATTTATTAAAGTTTATATTTGAACATAAAGAAATTAAAGAAGGAATTTTACGAATGGATATATCACTAAAAGAATTTAAACAAAGAATCGAAGAAGAGGTTGATAAGTCATTAGACGACCCTCATAAAAATAAAGCGGAATTACTTTCAATGGTTGTGTCATTAGTCAAAAAAGCATTTGAATTAGCTTTGCTTAATAAAAGTCGTTTTATTGAACAGCCGGAAATATTTTCAGCTTTAGCTTTTGTTAATGATGAGAGGATTAATCGATTTTTTAATTTATTTTCTATTAACTCCGGCGATTTGGAAAAAGCTTTAATTTTTGGCCGTTTTAAAAAACGTTTTTATAAATCAAGGGGTTTGCCGATAACTTTGGGTGGTTTTATTTCTAAGCCACATCGACGCTCCAGACATCGTGTAATGAATCGCGCTTGGACATCCAGGCCAACGCCGTTCCTTGATGATTTTAGTATTGATTTTACTGACTTGGCCAGACGGGAAAAAGTTGGATTTTTGATTGGACATCAACAGGAATATGACCGTTTGATTGATATTCTTGCAAGGCCGACCAAGCCCAATGTTTTATTAATTGGAGAGCCGGGAAGTGGAAAAGAAACTACCGTGATGCACTTGGCTTTTAATTTAATTAAAGATGAAGTACCTGACAATCTTTTTGATAAAAGATTAGTAGCTTTGCGAATTGGAAATTTGGTTTCAGGAGCTTCTCCTGATGAAATATCAAAACGGCTCAATAGAATAGTTGAAGAAATTACAGCCACTGGCAATATAATTCTTTATATTCCCGATATTCATAATTTAGTAAAAACTTCCGGAGAGGGATATTTAAACGCCGCTGATATTTTAATGCCGCTTATTAGAAATGATGTTTTTCCAATTATTGGAGCTACTTATCCAAAAGAATACAAACAGCTCATTGAAACTCAAAGTGATTTTTCTCACGCCTTTGAAATTATTAGAGTTGAAGAAGTTAGCGAGGATGACGCTATCAGGATTCTTACTTATAGTAGTATTATTTTAGAGCGGCAATATAAACTTATTGTTAGTTTTGGAGCTGTTAAGCAATCTGTAATTTTAGCGCATAAATATTTTCGGTATAAATTTCTACCTTCCAGCGCAGAGGATTTACTTAAAGAAGCATTAGCTGATGCGAGTCAAAGAAAAGAAAAAATTTTAAGCGCCGACATGGTTATAACAATTGCCGAACGTAAAACAAATATTCCTATTCATCGGGCTGGCAAAAAAGAATCAGAGAAATTATTAAATCTTGAAGAAATTATTCATGAGCGGTTAATTGACCAAGATGAAGCAGTTAAATCGGTTTCACGGGCACTTCGGGAATACCGTAGTGGATTAAGCAGAAAAGGCGGGCCTATTTCTACTTTTTTGTTTGTTGGTCCGACTGGTGTCGGTAAGACAGAATTATCAAAAATTTTATCTTCTATTCAATTCGGTTCAGAAGATTTAATGGTTAGATTTGATATGTCAGAATATCAAACAAAGCAGAGCATTCTTAGGTTTATTGGTTCGCCTGACGGAAAAATCGTCGGCACTTTAACAGAAGCTATTATTCAAAAACCATATAGTTTGATTTTATTGGATGAATTTGAAAAAGCTCATCCGGATATTTTGAATTTATTTTTGCAGGTTTTTGATGATGGTCGGCTAACTGACAGCTTGGGACGGACAGTTGATTTTCAAAATACGATTATTATTGCCACTTCCAATGCTCATTCTAATTTTATAAAAACAGAGATTGAGGCTGGACGCGATACCGAAGATATTGCTAAAGAATTAAAAAAGAAATTAACTGATTATTTCAGGCCCGAATTACTCAATCGTTTTTCTTCGGTTATTGTTTTTAAAAATCTTTCAAAAGACGACATTAAGGCGATTGCTTGGCTTAAGCTTAATGGCTTAGCAAAAACACTTGAGAAAACCCATGGAATTAGCTTAATTTTTGATGAAACAGCAGTTGAAAGAATTGCAGAACTTGGCTACGATCCCGTTTTTGGAGCTAGGCCTTTACGTGGCGTTATTTCTGATAAATTACGCAGTGTTTTAGCTGAAAAAATATTAAAAGGAGAAATTTCTAGAGGAGGCACTATAAATATAGTTTTTGAAGACGGTGAGATAAAATTTACTTAGCGTATGATTAATCAAGAAATAGCCAAGATATTCCATGAAATAGCGCAATATTTGGAAATGGAAGACGTGGTTTTTAAACCGCAGGCCTATGAAAAAGCATCGTTGAATTTGGAAATTTTGCCGGATGATGTTGAAGAAATTTATAAAAAAGGCGGTATTGCGGCACTGGAAAAAATTTCCGGGATAGGCAAGGCATTGGCAAAAAAAATTGAAGAATATTTAAAAACCGGAAAAATCAAAACACTCAAAGAACTTAAAAAGAAAACACCTGTGAATATTGAAGAATTAACAGCGGTTGAAGGATTGGGGGTTAAAAGAATCAAAATTTTATATAAAAAACTTGGAATAAAAAATTTAAATGGCTTAGAAAAAGCGGCAAAGAAGCATAAAATTGCTTCTTTATCTGGTTTTGGCGAGAAAACAGAAAATAATATTTTAGACGGCATAAAATTTTTGAAAAGAAGCAAGGGAAGATTTCTTTTGGGCGAGATTTTGCCAAATGTTTACAAGATTATTAATGAATTAAAAAAAGTAAAAGAAGTTGAGAAAATTTCCGAGGCGGGTTCAATAAGACGCAGAAAAGAAACTATTGGCGATGTCGACATTTTAATTGCCAGTCCTAAACCAAAGAAAGTTATTGAACATTTTGTGTCTATGTCGGGCGTTGTTAGGATTTGGGGCAAAGGGTCAACTAAGGCGTCTGTTCGTTTTAAAAAAGAATTTGATGCTGATTTGCGGGTTGTTCCGGAAAAAAGTTTTGGTTCGGCTTTACAATATTTTACCGGCTCAAAAGAACATAATATTGTTTTAAGGAAAATAGCAATCAATAAAGGATTAAAGCTTTCAGAATACGGATTGTTCCGCGGCGCAAAAAGGATAGCTGGAAAAACTGAAGAAGAAATTTATAAAAAGTTAGGGCTTCAATGGATTCCGCCTGAAATGAGAGAAAACCAGAGCGAAATTGAAACAGCAAAAGCTCATCAACTTCCTAAACTAATTAAATTAAATAATATAAAAGGCGATCTACATTGTCATTCGCATTGGGGCGCCCGTCTTCGCCAAGGCTTCGGCGGGCAAGCTGGAAAGGGTAAACAAGGAATTGAGAATTTGATTAAAACAGCTTTGGAAATGGGATATGAATACGTTGGTATAAGCGACCATACTAAGTTTTTGGCAATTGAACATGGCTTAAACGAAAAACAATTAACGCAGCAAAGAAAATTTATAGATAAATTAAATTCCCGATTCATGTTTCATGATTCATGCTTCAGGATATTGCAGGGTTGCGAAGCTAATATAATGGCGGACGGTTCAATTGATATAAAAGACGAGGCCTTGGCTAAATTGGATTTTGTTATTGCAGGCGTTCATTCTCAGCTTAAGATGTCGAAAGAAAGAATGACAGAAAGAATTATTAAGGCAATGAAAAATCCAAATGTTGATATAATTTCTCATATTACGGGAAGAGTTATCCAACAGCGTGACGAATCTGAAATGGATTTTGATAAAATATTGAAAGTCGCCAAAGAAACTGGGACGATTTTAGAGATAAACGCGCATCCATCTCGTTTGGATTTGAAAGATATTAATATTAGAAAAGCCAAAAAAATGGGAGTAAAAATGATTATTAACACGGACGCGCACCAGCCAGAGCAGATGTATTTTATAGAATATGGCGTTAGTCAGGCACGCCGCGGATGGGCAGAGAAAAAGGATATTGTTAATTGCTTGCCAGTGGAAAAATTATTAAAAATGTTAAAATAGATCA
Organism: uncultured bacterium; assembly: GCA_913009635.1. Lineage (GTDB taxonomy): Bacteria > Patescibacteriota > Minisyncoccia > UBA6257 > UBA9933 > CAJVXI01. The sequence goes on along the minus strand of CAJVXI010000016.1, from coordinate 10,008 downwards.
TATTCGACACCGCATTTTAATTAGAATAAAATATTAGAATATGAGCAATAAAATTTTACTTGAAAGAATAGAAAAAAGGATAAAAATAACCAAAGAAAAAAAATCTTCGGTGATTTTATCATTGAGCGATTGGGAGGCGATTGAGGACATGATTATGGAATTATCTTCACCAAAGCTTTTGGAGAGTATTAAAAAGCCCGTCAGGATTATAAAAAAGGCAAAGGAGTAGAATACAATTTTTCTTAAATTAAAATATATGGCGTATCGCCTTATTGTAAGTCCTAAAACAAATAGAGAATTAAAGAAATTAGAGCGCTCGGTTCAGCAATTAATTGACCGAACGCTTTTTTAATTACAGCGAAATCCTTATATTTACAAATTGAAATTTTTAAAAGACAAGAGGATGGCCGATTTTAGAGTCCGCGTCGGCGATTATCGAATTCTTTACGATATTTATGAAGAAGATAAAGCTGTTTATATTATCAGAATTGGTTATCGTAAAGATGTTTATAAGTAAATTAAAAGTTGACAAAATTGGAAATATGTGTATAATTATAGACAGTATTTTCACAAATCCTGCATTAGCGGGATAAATATCAAATTTTAAGGAGGAACTGACTATGGCAAAAGACATGCTCGGTCAAGTAGTAAGGAAGATTGTGGATCTTCCTAATGAAAAATTAGGAGTTATCTGCGATCTATCAGAAAAATTTTTAGGCGAATTCGGCCAGGAATGGCTTGCTGAACTCAAAAAATTTCTCCGCAAGGAGAAATGCTGGACAGTTGTTATCGATACCATCCTCGAATTTGTTGGCAACATTACGATTCCCGCGAGAATTGGAAAGTTCGTCGCCAAAGACAATTTCGCGGTAGACACAAGCAGAAAAGCTCGCGTAAAGATTTCGTATCTCGGCGATAATTTCAGAGATAATTTTCTCGGCAAAACCGAAAGGGTGATTTCTGAAAGTGTTCTTCGTTACGACAATATCAAAAAATCGTCAAGAGATATTCTAATAATCAATGAGCTTGGTGGCGACGATAAGGCCGAAACAACTCTTTTCGAAATGTTTGCCCTGATGGAAATGCAGGCGAACGGCGAGAATGGACATTTACTTGCCAACGGCTATGCCAATATTTTCTACATTTGCGATATGACTGGTATTCTGTGGGCGGTTTTCTGCCGCTGGGGTGGCGGCGGCTGGCTCGTGCATGCTTGCTCTGTCGGGCGTCCGCACGACTGGTTTGATGGCTACCGGGTCTTCTCTCGCAATTCCTAAAATTTGGATACTTTGTTCTAAATCTTTTGGGATTTAGACCCTTGAAAACTTTTTAAGTTTTCAAGGGTCTTTTTTGTTTTAAAATATTTGATAAAATAAACTTGAAATCATGAAACGCAACGGTTATGGCTTTTGCGTCGTGGTTTTAAGAAATTTTTGCGAGAATTGCGTCGGTTAGGGCTTGCGCGAGAGTGTAAAAATTTTTTTCAAAAAATACAGGAATTGGTGCAAAAACTGGCGGACTTCTATGTCTAGAATAAAATTCAATCTTGAGAGTATTCATCAAAGGATGGTGGCACGGATGGTTTTTTGCACGAGAATTACTGGTATTCTGTGGGCGGTTAACTGCAACTGGAATGACGACGGCTGGAACGTGAATGCTTACTCTGTCGAGAATCCGAACGACTGGAATGATGGCAACCAGGTCTTCTCTCGAAACTCCAATATTTCTCCCGTTAATTTACGGGAGTTTTCTTTTGAAAAACTCCTTTCTTCCACCCGCCAAACATTCTGCCAATTTCTTCAAATTTTAGGGCAATATTTTCGTATTGTTTGTTAGAGATTAATTTTCCTTCCCACGCTACTGATATGAGGAATTTTAGCGTATCCAAACGTAAAATACATTGCGTGATTTTTTCCAATTTCCTTTCTTTTTCGGTAAAATAAGCAATATATGCAAGCTCTAATAAATCAAGAAATTTATTTTCAATCCTTGCGCCGATAGTGTATCGGCTGCTTCTGGGAATATGTTGAATAATACCAATTCACATCAAATACCCCTCTTTAATTCGCTGAAGGATGGAAGCGTTATCGAGAGAGAGAGAGAGAGAGAGAGAGTAAACGGCTTCGCCATAATTTCCATAATATCATATCAGTAGAAAATTTGCTTGAATCTTGGCGGGAATTTTTGACGGGTAAAAGAAAAAGAAAAGACATCTCGGAATTTTCTTTGCGCTTCATCGATAACACCCTTTCTCTTTATAAAGAACTTTCAGAAAAAACCTACAAACACGGCGGCTATCAAGCGTTTAAAATAAATGACCCGAAGCCGCGAGATATTCACAAGGCATCAGTTCGTGACCGATTGTTGCACCACGCCATTTACAAGATTTTATATCCATATTTTGATAAAAAATTTATACCGGACTCTTTTTCTTGCAGATTAAACAAGGGCACGCACAAAGCAGTCAATAAATTCCGAGAATTTTATTACAAAGTCGGCAAAAACAGTACAAAGACCTGTTGGGTTTTGAAATGTGATATCAGAAAATTTTTCGCCAATATTAATCATGAAATCCTAAAAGGCATTTTGGCAAAATACATAGAAGATAAAGATATTTTATGGCTTCTTTCGCAGATTATAGATAGTTTCAACTCAAAAAGGGGAATCGGCGTTGGTCTTCCGCTTGGAAATCTAACGAGCCAACTTTTCGTGAATATCTATCTAAACGAATTAGATCAATTTATTAAACACAAACTAAAAGCAAAATATTATATTCGCTATTGCGATGATTTTATGATTTTAGGAGAGAATAAAGAATATTTAACCAAATTAATCCCTCTGATCAATAATTTCCTCAAAGAAAAATTGAACTTAACCCTTCATTCTGATAAGGTAATAATTAAGAAGTATCATCAAGGCATAGATTTTCTCGGCTATGTAGCTTTACCGCATTATCGAGTTCTCCGAACCAAAACAAAAACAAGGATATTCAAGAAAATAAGAAAGAAACAGCAAGATTTGCAAAAGCACTTGATTTCCGAAGAATCTTTTAATCAATCACTACAATCTTATTTCGGAATTCTAAAGCATTGTAATGGTTATAAAATTAAAAAGAGAATTTTATTAATATGCAAGAAATTTCAGCGGGAATAATTATATATAGAAGGACTAATGAGGGTATAAAGTTTTTACTCGTTTATCATGGCGGGGAGTATTGGAATTTTCCAAAAGGGAAAATTGAGTCAGAAGAAAAAAGCTGGCAGACAGCTGTTCGGGAAATAAGAGAAGAGGTTGGGTTAAAATTAAAAGACCTTAAATTTAAGAAGAATTTTAAAGTGCATGAACGTTTTGTTTTTAAGCGCAAAGGACAAGAAGTTTTTAAGATAGTTATTTTTTATTTAGCTGAAACTCGCCAGTCGCAAATACGGCTTTCTTACGAGCATAACGGATATTGTTGGATTACTTATAAAGAAGCAATGAAGATTTTAAGTAAATATAAAGATAGTCAAAAAGTTTTATCTCAAGCAAATGATTTTCTTAGTAGAAAAACTATTAAAAGTAGTAATCAAAATTCTCCAAAATAAACGGCTCATATATATGAGCCATTTATTTTACCTTATCAATCTTTCGGCATACTCAGGTCTTCGACTCCGAGACTCAGACTCAAGGAGATTGATGTTGGGTTAAGTTAAAGCATCAACGATTTTTTCAAAAATCTTCGGTTCATTTTTTGCTAAGTCAGCGAGAACTTTTCTATCAAGAGCAATGTTTTGTTTTTTTAATCCTGCGATAAATTTACTATAAGATAGTCCTTTTTCTCTTACAGCGGCGTTTAATTGGGTTTGCCAAAGACGGCGATAATTTCGCTTTTTTTCTTTCCGTCCACGAAAAGCATGTGTCCAGGCATGAAGCAGAGCTTCTTTAGCTGCTCTTTCTTTTGATTTCCTGCCCCATTTATAACCCTTGGTGTATTTTAATATTTTTTCGCGCTTTTTATGCGCTATTTTTCCTCGTTTTACTCTAGTCATAAATATTTTTTAATAAGTTTTTTACTGGCATTAAGACCGCGATTACTTTTTTTTCGTTTAATTTGAGTGGTACTTTTTTTGGCGCGAAAATGACACTGTCCCATTGTTCGTCTTATAATTTTCCCTGTTTTTGTGATTTTTATTCGGCTTGAAATACTTTTTTTCATAATTCATTATTCTTGATTCATTATTCATTTTTTACTTATTTGTGTTACTAATCCTCTGCCTATGAATTTTGGCTCCATAATAATATTGTATTCAATTGTAATAATTTTTAAGAATTCATCCAGTTTTTGGCGAGCCCAGCTTCTATTATATTTTTCTCTGCCTCTTAACCAGAGCATTATTTCAACTTTATGTCCTTCGTCCAAGAATTTTTCCAATTTTTTTACTTTTGTTTGCAAATCATTCATGGCAGCTCTTGCGCTGATTCTAATTTGCTTCAATTCACCGATTTTTTGAGCTGTTTTTTGCTTTTTTAATTCTTTTTCTTTTTGGTATCTAAATTTATCAAAACTTATTATTCTGGCAACTGGCGGTTTGGCGGTCGGAGCGATTTCTATTAAATCCAATCCTTTTTCTTGAGCCAACTTTAATGCTGCCTCTCGCGGCATTGTGTCCAGATTGTTGCCAATTTCATCAATAACTCTTAATTCTGAAGCAGTTATTTGGTCATTAATACGATTCTTTGGTTTACTGAATCGTTCGTTTTTCTTAAATCTACCTCTGATTCGTTTTTTTATCATTTATAATTTAAGTTAGTGGAGATGGGGGTATTGAAACCCCGTCCAAAGATTATCCAAAAAAATTTCTACAAGCTTAGCTTAATTAGAATTATGAATTAAGAATTATGAATTAAGCAAAATATTCTTAATCATTGCCGATTTTATTCCCCGTTTATAATCGGCGATTTAAACGGGAGAGCTCAATTTATAACACCCGAATATCTCAACTTGAGCGATTAAGAACGGATGCCCGCCGTCGCTAAAGCTTTGGCGGGGAACCCCGCATTAAGCGAAAGCTAACGCGGGAGCTAATCTGTTTTTTGCAGATATAGTTTAACCCGTTGATTAATGAGGTTACGGATTGTCCTCAGCTGCGTTTTTTTGAAAAGATCTTCGTCGAAGCCTTACATCCCCTTTGTCTGCTTGCGGCAGAAAATTCCAAATCTCAAATTCCAAATTACAAATCCTTCGACCCCGAGAATTTCAGGACCGAGGGGCAATATCTAATGATCGAAATTCTAATGACTAAAACCCGTCGTGTTTAGTCCGCCAGCCGGCGGATAGAATTTATTTGTTATTTGGTGCTTATTTATATCTTCGTAATTCTTTCTCTATATCCCGTTTTTTTATCAATTCCCGCTTATCTCTCTTTTTTCGGCTTCTTGCTAAACCAATTTCTATCTTGATTTTGTGATGTTTAGTATAAACTTTCAATGGCATCAAAGTCAAGCCTTTTTCTTGGATTCTACCGACGAGATTTTTAATTTCGGATTTTTGAAGCAGTAATCGTCTAGTCCTTTTAGAGTCATAATCTTCAGGCGTATTTTTGGGTTGGTAAGGCGGAATATCGGTATTAAGAAGCCAGGCCTGATTATCCCGGATAATAACATAAGAACCCGCAAGATTTATTCTGCCGGTTTTTATTGATTTAACTTCAAATCCTTTCAATTCAATTCCAGCTTCAAGCGTTTCTAAAATTTGATAGTCAAAGTATGCGCGTTTGTTTGTTGTAATAACCATACATTAAGTATTATGTATCATGTATTAAGTATCAACCCCGACGCTTTGACTTATTGTCGGAGGTCGGGGCTCCGAAGCCGACGCATGGATCGGCTCTCCGACAGCCCGTCGGCTCCCAAGCGTCGGAGGTATTTAAAAAAGCACTTTAATGTTGCAGTTTAAATTGTTAAAATAAAATTATGTTTAAAGATCTAATTCATCAAGAAATTGAGAGAGCAGTAAAAAAACTTTACAGTAAAAAAGTTGATTTTAGTGTTTCTGCAAGTGATAAATTTGGTGATTATGCCAGTAATGTGGCAATGGTTTTGGGTGTTGGCAATCCACGGGAAGTAGCGGAAAAAATTACCAAAGAATTATTAATTTCTAAGAAATTTAATCAATATATTTCGAAAATTGAAGTTGCTGGACCCGGCTTTATTAATTTTTATTTAACAGAAAAAGCTTTACAGAATCAAATAAAAGAAATTTTAAAGAAAAAATCCTCCTATGCCAAAGCTTTTGCCTTCGCTCCTGCTTCGGCGGACAAGTCGGCGGACAAAGGAAAAATACAAATAGAATTCATTTCCGCTAATCCTACTGGACCTTTGACTATTGGTAATGGTAGGGGAGGTTTTTTGGGTGACGCATTGGCAAATATTTTGAAATTTCAAGGAAATAAAGTAGTAAAGGAATATTATATTAATGATTCTAAAACAAGTACTCAGATTAGAGAATTGGGAAAAACAGCGGTTGGAGTCGGTAAAAATTACAAAACAAAAGATTTAGAATTAAAAATCAAAAAATTAGGGTTAAAGAAAATTAAAAATTACAGTGACGTTGGATATTTACTTGCGAAACTAATTCAAGAAGACAACAAGAAGTTTATTGAAAATAAACTAAAAATAAAATTTAATAAATGGTTTAGCGAAGAAAGTTTGTATAAAAGCGGGGCGGTTGAAAAGTTACTGAAAGAATTAAAAAAGAAAAATTTAGCTTACAAAAAAGACGGCGCTGTATGGTTTAAGTCAAAACAATTTGGCGATAACGAAGACAGGGTCTTGATACGGCAACCCCGCGTAGCGTGGCAAGCAGGAGAACCGACATATTTTTTGCCGGATCTTGCTTATCATTTAAATAAATTTAAAACTCGTAAATTTGATAAAGTGATAGACATCTGGGGAGCTGACCATCATGGTTATAGCCCTCGGCTCAAAGCCGGCCTTAAAGCTTTTGGTGTATCTGATGAAAAATTTAAAATTATTATCAGCCAAATGGTCCGTTTAATTAAAAAAGGCAAAGAAATAAAAATGTCAAAAAGAAAAGGAGAGTATGTGAGTTTGGAGGAATTAATAGATGAGGTTGGTTTGGATGCGACAAGATTTTTCTTTTTAATGTATTCGCCTGATACCCATATGAATTTTGATTTGGATTTGGCAAAAGAGAAATCATTAAAAAATCCGGTTTATTATGCGCAATATGCTGTCGTAAGATGTGGCAGTATATTAAAAAAAGCTAAAATTAATCTACGGACATCGAATGTCCTTAGATTGAATCTGCTTAATACAAAAGAAGATTTGAATTTAATGCGATTATTGGCGCGGTTCCCTGAGATTATTGATGAAGCAGCGCAAAATTATAGCCCTCAAATTTTAGTGCGGTATTCTTTGGATTTAGCGCGGCAATTTCATAATTTTTATGAGAAAGAGAGAATAATCGGATTAGATGATAAAAATTTGGTTTCTGCTCGTTTAGTTTTAATCCAGGCAACCCTAATGGTTTTTAAGAATGTATTTAATCTTTTAGGAATTTCATTACCGAAAAAAATGTAAATTTTTTAGATTTTTGTTAAATTAAATTTATGGAAGAAAAAATTTTAAAATTTTGGCAGGAAAATCATATTTTTGAAAAGTCAATAGAAAAACAAGCCCCTAAGGGTGATTTTGTTTTTTATGATGGTCCTCCTTTTGCTACAGGCAGTCCTCATTACGGTCATATTTTAGCGAGCATTATAAAAGATGTTATTCCAAGATACCAAACAATGAATGGTAAAAAAGTTCCGCGTAAATGGGGCTGGGATTGCCATGGTTTGCCGATCGAGAATTTAATAGAAAAAAATTTAAATCTCCAGAGTAAAAAAGATATCGAGGAATACGGAATTGAGAAATTTAACAAAGAAGCGCAAGAAAGTGTTTTACAATACGCTGACGAATGGAAAAAAATTATTTCAAGAATTGGAAGATGGGTTGATATGGAAAATGATTACAAGACAATGGATTGGAAATATACTGAATCGGTTTGGTGGGTTTTCAAAAAACTTTACGATAAAGGGCTTATTTACGAGGGTTATAAGTCAATGCATATTTGTCCGCGCTGCGAAACCACTTTATCTAACTTTGAGATTACGCAGAATTATCAGGACATTAAAGATATTTCAATTACGGTTAAGTTTGAATTGGAAGACGATCTTTTGGCAAGGGCTTCGAGTGAGCCTCAGCCGAACTCCTCAGGACAAGGCCATACTTTTATTTTAGCTTGGACAACAACACCATGGACTTTACCGGGCAATGTGGCGTTGGCAATTAATAAAAGTATTAAGTATCAAGTAGTAAGCATAAAAGAAGACAGTGATAAATATATTATTGCAAAAGATAGAATCAAAGAAGCGTTAAAAGATAAAGAATATGAAGTTATCCAAGAGCTTAATGGTTCTGAGTTAATCGGCAAAAAATACAAACCACTTTTTGATTACTACATTCCACAGACCAATACAGACAATACACGGACTAATACAGAAAAAAGTTCGTATAAGTCTGCGTCCAGTCCGCGTGAGTCCGTGTATTGGGAGAATGGTTGGAAAATTTATGGCGCGGATTTCGTTTCAACCGAAGAAGGCACAGGTGTTGTTCATATTGCCCCGGCTTTTGGTGAAGATGATATGAATTTGGGGCAAAAAGAAAAACTTCCTTTTATACAACATGTTTCAATGGATGGAAAATTTAAGAAGGAGGTTAAGGAATTCGCCGGCCTTTCAGTAAAGCCAAAATCTGAACATCAATCAACTGACGTAGAAATTATTAAATACTTTGCTAAAAATAATAAGCTTTTCTCTAAAGAATCAATAAATCATTCTTATCCGTTTTGCTGGCGGTGTGATACTCCGTTGTTAAATTACGCGGCAAATTCATGGTTTGTAAAAGTAGATAAGATTAAAAAGAAATTAATAAAAAATAATAAGAAGATAAATTGGATACCGTCTCATTTAAGAGATGGCCGTTTTGGCAAATGGCTTGAAGGCGCTCGCGACTGGGCTATTTCACGTTCAAGATATTGGGGCGCTCCTTTGCCTATTTGGAAATGCGAAGAATGTGAAAAAATAAAAACAATCGGCTCCATTGACGATTTAAAAGAAAAATCTAAAAAATCTGGAAATAAATATTTTGCAATGCGTCATGGAGGATCAGAAAGTAATGCTCAAAATATTGTTAGTTCAAAAATAGGAAACAATCATCATCTTACGGAAAAAGGAAGAGTTGAAGTCAATAAAGTAGCAAAGAAATTAAAAAAGAAAAAAATTGATTTAATTTTTTCTTCTGATTTTACTCGTACCAAGGAAACTGCTGAAATTGCGGCAGAGAATTTGGGTATTAGTAAGAATAAAATAATTTTTGATAAACGTCTGCGTGAAGTAAATACAGGCACTTTTAACGGCAAAAAACCAGAGGAATACCACGCTTATTTCTCTTCGCTTGAAGAAAAATTTTTCAAAACTCCTCCTGAAGGAGAAAACTTAACAGAACTCAAGAATAGAATGAGCGAATTTTTATATGAAATTGACGGCAAGTATTCAGATAAGAATATTTTAATTATTAGTCACGAGTATCCGATTTGGCTTTTGTTTGCCGGTGCCAATGGGCTCAATAGTGGGGAATCAGTTGAGATTAAAAAAGACAAACCTGATTTTGTTAAAACAAGCGAAATAAGAAAATTGGATTTTATTCCGCTGCCGCATGATAAGAACTATGTTTTAGATTTGCACCGTCCGTATATTGATAAAATTGAATTAGAATGTAATAGGTGCAAAAAAGAAATGAAGCGAGCGCCCGAAGTTTTTGATTGTTGGTTTGAGTCCGGTTCAATGCCTTACGGGCAGGCACATTATCCTTTTGAAAATAAGAAGGAATTTGAGAAGAATTTTCCCGCGGAATTTATTGCGGAAGGAATTGATCAGACAAGAGGTTGGTTTTACACGCTACTTG
>CAJVXI010000015.1 GCA_913009635.1 uncultured bacterium | reverse complement strand
AGGTTCATTGCAATAAGGGCAAGGCACTGACATTTCTTTTCTTGTTGTTGCCACATTTTTTTCTTTTACTGGCATCATAATTACCTCCTATAATGAATTTTAAAGTTCTATAATTACTAAAATAGCATAAATAATATAGAATGTCAACCTTATTAGAAGTTTTTAAGTAGAAAAATTTGTATTAAATTTTTCTACTTAGTATTTTAATGGGACTGTTCTCAGTTCATATTTATATTGTATTTTATGTGATGTAAAGTTAAAAGCAGATTTCTAACGGGGGGGGGTCAATTCTTTTAATTTATTTTTTAAGACGCAAAGAATTCAAAACAACGCTTATGCTGCTGAACGCCATTGCCGCGGCCGCGAAAATAGGATTCAATAGAATTCCGAAAAACGGGTACAGCGCTCCGGCCGCCACCGGAATAAAAGCGGAATTATAAAAGAAAGCCCAAAAGAGATTTTGTTTTATTATTCTCATTGTTTTTTTGGAAATTTCGATGACCTCCGGAATAAGGGTTAAATCTCCCCTCATTAAAGTGATGTTCGCGGATTCCATCGCGATGTCCGTTCCTTCTCCCATGGCGATTCCGATATCGGCTTGAGTAAGAGCCGGAGCGTCATTGATTCCATCGCCCACCATTACCACGATTTTCCCTTGTTTTTGAAGTTCCGAAATTTTATCGGCTTTTTTATCAGGCAAGACCTCACTCATTATATTTTCAATTCCGGCTTGAAAAGCAATCGCTTCCGCTGTCCTTTTGTTGTCTCCGGTAATCATCCAAACCTCTATGCCGTTATTTTTCAATAACTCAACAACCCGTTTTGATTCTTCTTTAAGGACATCCGCAACCGCCAAAGCACCCTTTATTGATTTATCAACCGCCACAATCATTACTGTTTTACCTTGAGATTCAAGATTTTTTATTTGTTCCAGATAAGGCGAAACATCCAGGCCGATGTCTTCCATAAGCGCTTTGTTTCCCAAATATGCCTCAACTTTTCCCGAATCAATTCGCAAAAATCCGCGCAAACCTTTTCCTGAAATCGCTTTAAAATCTTCCAGTTTGTATAATTCAATTTTTTCATCATATAGCAAAATCGCTTTTGCCAGAGGATGCTCAGACCTCTGTTCCAAAGAAGCGGCAAAAGTAATGACATCGGTTTTATTTTCGTTGTTAAAGGCGAGCACATCGGTTAATTGCGGTTTACCCTTGGTTAAGGTGCCTGTTTTATCCAGAATCACCGCGTTGATTTTGTCGGCGATTTCAAGCGAGGCCGCGTCTTTGATTAAAATGCCTTTTGCCGCGGCGCTGCCGGAAGAAACCATAATCGCCATTGGCGTGGCAAGGCCCAAAGCGCAAGGGCAGGCGATAATCAAAACCGCCACGAAATTGACCAAAGCGAATCCGAAAGCCGGAGCGGGACCTAAGACATACCAAACCGCGAAAGTTAAAATGGCGATTACGATGACAACAGGCACGAAATAAGAAGAAATCAAATCAGCCAAGCGCTGAATCGGCGCTTTTGAGCCCTGGGCTTGCTCCACCATTTTAATAATTTGTGAAAGAACCGTGTCTTTACCGATTTTAGTCGTTTTAAAAGTGAAAGTTCCGAATTTATTTACAGTGCTGCCGATAACCGCGTTTCCCGGGGTTTTATGGACAGGCATTGATTCGCCGGTTACCATTGATTCGTCAATCTCGGAATCGCCTTCAATAATTTCTCCGTCAACCGGAATTTTTTCTCCGGGTCTGACAACGACAAAATCCCCAATTTTAACTTCTTTAATTGGGATTTCAATTTCTTTTCCGCCCTTGATGATTCTGGCGGTTTTCGGCTGAAGCCCGATTAATTTTTTAATCGCCTCGGACGCCCTTCCTTTCATTAGCGTTTCAAAATATTTGCCCAAAAGAATCAGGACGATGATAATTGCCGAAGTGTCAAAATAAATCGTCGGTTCTATTCCTCCTTGGATAAAAAACTTGGGAAAAGCCGTTGCTGCGACGCTGTAAAAGTACGCGGACAAAGTGCCGATGGCTATCAAGGTGTTCATATCCGCGGTTCGGTATTTAAACAAGAGTTTCAGTCCGCTGTAAAACTGCCAGCCAACCCAAAACTGGACCGGAGTCGTTAAAGCAAGGAGAGCCCAATTATTGGCTAACAATTCCGGTATAAAAGGAAACAGTTTTGGAAAACTTCCAAGAAATATAATAACGGACAAAGCGCCGCCTACAGCAAGCTTGGTTTTCAGGATTTTCACCTGTTTTTCCCGTTCAATTTTTTCTTTATCAAGAATTTCTTCGCCTCGTCCTTCTTCTTTAATCGGCTTGTATCCGGCGTCGGAAATTACTTGAAAAATTTCCTTTTCGCTTAAAGCGGCTGAATCAAAAACGACTTTTACGCGTTTGCTCGCGAAATCAGCGTCAACATTTTTAACGCCCGGCAGTTTTTTAATCGCGTCTTCAACAATCATCGCGCAATGTGGCGAATCCATTCCGATTACTTTTATTGAGATTATTTCGGCATCTCCACCGTTTTTATCATCTTCGGGAAAACTATGGTTGTTTTCTTTTGCTTGTTCTTCGGTTTCAAGTTTATAGCCGACATCCTTGACTGTTTTAGCAAGTTTGTTTTCTGAAACAGTATTTTCGTCAAATTCAATTATGGCGGATTCGGAAGCGAAATTAACAGAAGCTGAGCGCACACCCTTAATTTTTAAAAGCGCTTGCTCAATCGTTTTGACGCAGCTTGCGCAAGACATTCCGGATATTTTGAATACGATTTTCATAATTTTTTGTTTGATTTTAAAATTATTATAATAAATGTTATGGAATTTTTGAATTAATTCAAAAATTAACTTTTGGCGTGAAACAATCTTAATCCGTTCAGGATTACCAAAATAGCCACGCCTGAATCCGCGCCAATAGCGTATTCAAGATGGGTAAAGCCGAAGAGCGCGAGCAATAAAAATACGGCTTTTATCCCAAGAGAAACGGTAATATTTTGTTTAATTGTTTTTAGCGTTTTTTTGCCGAGATTTAAAACATAAGGCGTGTTAAGAAGATTGCCGTTCATTAATACGACGTCCGCTGTTTCAATCGCGGAATCGCTACTTCCAATACCCATCGCGATTCCGACATTCGCGGCAACAAGCGATGGAGCGTCATTGATTCCATCGCCTACCATTGCCACGAAATTAAAATCTTTTTTTAATTCTTTTATTTTTTCAACTTTTTCTTCTGGCAATAAAGAGGCGTAAACTTTTTTTATTCCCAATGTTTTTGCTACGAAGTCGGCGGCATGCGCATTATCTCCAGTTAGCATGATTGGCTCTATATTTAATTTTTTAAGAATTTTAATAGCTCTCAAAGCTTCTTCTTTTATTTTGTCGGAAATCACCAGGGCTCCCATTATTTGGTCGCCTTCACTAACTAAAACAATGGTCTTTCCTTGCTTTTCAAACTTCTCGGTTTTTTTTAAGACTTCTTTTATGGAAATTTCGTCCGCGCGTATAAGTTTTAAATTGCCAACGCAATGCTTGATGTCGTTGCAAACAAGGCAATTGGCTTTTCCTCCTTTGCCTGAGATGTTTTCGTATTTTTCCATTAAATGCGGAGTTATGCCTTTGTTTTGGGCGAATTTCAAAATGCTTTTTGACAGAGGATGAGATGAAAATTTTTCAATGCCGGCCGCGTCAGCCAAAACTTCTTCTTCTGAAAAGCCGTTAAAAGAAATAACTTCTGAAATATACGGCTGGCCCAAAGTAAGAGTTTTGGTTTTATCAAAAGCAACGGCTCTAATTTTTCCCAATTCTTCTAAGTATCTGCCGCCTTTTATTAAAATTCCTTTGCGAGAAGCGCCGCCTATCGCGGAAGCGACGGAAACAGGCGTGGAGATTACCAACGCGCATGGGCAGGCAATAACCAGTAAAATCAGCGCTCGATAAAGCCATTCGTTGAACGAACCGTTGAAAAATAAAGGCGGAAGGATTGCTATTAAAAAAGCGCCCATCACCACAATGGGCGTATAATATTTAGCAAAGCGGTCAATGAATTCTTGGGCGGGAGCTCTTGATTTCTGGGCTTTTTCCACCAATTCTATGATTTTTGAGAAAGTGGAATTTTTATTTTCTTTGGATATTTTAACCTCAAGGTATCCGTGTTTGTTAAGAGTGCCGGCGAAAACCGAATCGTTGACGCGCTTGTCTTTTGGAATTGATTCGCCGGTAATGGCAGCTTCGTCAACAGAAGAAATTCCTTTGACAACGGTTCCGTCAAGCGGGACAAGGTCGCCCGGTCTTATAATAATAATTTCTCCAACCTTCGCTTTTTCTACGTCTATTTTTTTTCCGTTTTTGAGAATCGCGGTTCGTGGAGATTTTTTAACCAGCGATTCAATCGCTCTGCGTGAACGCTCAATGCCGTATTCTTCAAACATTTCAGCCAGAGAAAAGAAAAAAATTACCGCCGCGGCTTCGGCAAGCTGGTTGATGTAAATGGCTCCGGCGGCCGCGACTATTACCAGGAAATCAATATTTAAAAATTTTTGTTTGAAAATTCCTTGCGTGGCCGCTAAAAAAACAAAATAACCGCCGCTGAAAATGGAAATAAAATAAAATATTCCGGAAATATAATCAGGCAGTCCGAATCGGCTTAACAACAAGCCAAGCGCGATTGCCACGCCTGAAATTCCTGTTAAGATTTTTTTCCAGTTTAATTTCAGCATTTTAACGTTTTTTCGGCTTCCAGTCGACGATTGTTATTTTTTTACCGCGGAGTTTGGCAACAACTTTTTGTTTTTCGCGCCATTTGAGTTTTCTAATCATTTCAATCGGTAAAGTAATACCAAAACTAGAGCCGCCAGCCATTTTAGTTATTTTTCTAATATTCCTGTTTTCTAATCTTCTTCTCGTTTTCATTTTGTAATTTATCTACTGAGATATCTCAGTAGATATCTACGTAGATAATATTAATTTGTCGGGATGCCGGGAATCGAACCCGGATCTTACCCTCCCGAAGGGCATATACTACCACTATACTACATCCCGTTTTTATTTTTTAATAATTAATTTATAACAGTTTTTGCAAATGTGAAACTTTTTTACTTTATTATTTTTGGCAGGCGGACTAAATAAAAGAGCTCCGAAATCTTTCAGTTCTTTTTTGCAAATATCGCATTTTGGTTTAATAGCCATTTTTAACTAAATCACAAAATTTAAATTAGATTGACTAAGTCTATTTTAATTGGCTCTCCATAAAATAATTGAGTCAAATATTTTATTCGCTCGGAATTCTCTGTGGTAAAAAATAATTTTTTACTGTCTTTTACGAATGTTTTTTCAATTTCCGGATGCTGAACGAGATAATCTTTTAATTTTTGAGCAATAATCACTCCTTGTGAAACCACCTTAACATTTTTTGGCAGACATTTTTTGATTTTATCTTCAATAATCGCATAATGTGTACACCCTAAAATAATAGTATCAATTTTCCTGCTTTTTTGGAAAAGTTCATTTAAGTATTTTTTAATTATTACATCTAAATCATTCTCATTAATTTTTCCAGATTCAATAATCGGCACCAAAAGCGGGCATGCTTGTTGAAAAACTTTAATTTCAGAATTAATTTTATTGATTTCTTTTGGATAAGACGAAGAATTAACAGTCGCTTCAGTAGCTAAAATTCCAACGTCTTGTGATGACGTAAATTTGCCGATTTCTTCGGCAGTTGGAATTATAATACCCAAGACATTTTTATTTGGATAATGTTTTGGCAGGAATTCCTGTTGGATTTTTCTTAAAGCGGAACTTGAAGAAGTATTGCAGGCGAGAATTACTAAATTAGCGTCTTTTTCAAATAATTTTTTTACTCCTTGAAGCGTAAATTGATAAATCGTTTCTTGGTTTCTTGAGCCATAAGGAGTTCGCGCGTTATCGCTAAAATAAATATAAGAATATTGCGGCAGAATTTTAATTACTTCTTTTAAAATTGTTAAACCGCCAAGACCAGAATCAAAGAAACCTATCATTTTACGTAAAATTTCTTTTTTATTTCTTCCTCAATGCCAAATTCAAATTCTTCTTTCTTCTCTCGGGCTGCTTTAGATAATTTTTTAAGTTCAGCGTCCGATAATTTTCCTAAATCCTGAATTCTAAATTCTAAATTCTTTTTCGTGTTCTTTTTCGGTTCTTCAATTACTTCGTCAAGCAGAATTGACAGAATCTGGCCGATTTTCGGTCCAGGTTCAATGCCTAAAATTTTTATCACATCTTCGCCGTTAACCGTCAGCATTTTAGGCGAAATCGGATCGCGTTTTACTTTCTCAATCATAAATAAAAGATGGCGGATTTTATAAGGAATTGCTTTTGGTACTCCTGAGCCGATTCTGTCCGCTTCGCGTACTTTGATAAAATCAGCAACGTTTTCCGGGCCAACCCGTCGTAAAAATCTTCGTACGCCAGCTTCTGTTACTTCGCCGACGTTATAATAAAAAAGATGAAAACGGACAAGATGAATTATTTTTTCCGCAACGCTTTTTGAAAAATGAAGCCGATCTAAAATTCGGACTGTCATTTTAGCGCCAACTATTTCGTGGTTATAAAAAGTTGAATCAGGACCGTCTCCAACCTTAGTTTTTGGCTTGCCAACATCATGCAAAAGAGAAGCTATGCGTACTTCAAGAGAATAATTGTTTTTAGCTGTATAATCTAATGCGCGGAGATTATGCTCCCAAACGGTGTAGATGTGGTGTTTGTTTTGGCCTACATCAATACCTTCCCGTAGTTCTGGAATTATATATTTCAATAAGCCAAGGTTTTCAAGATTTTGAACGCCGTCTTTTGCGTGGTCGCTCATAATAATCTTTTCCAATTCATCGAGAATTCTTTCTTTGGCTATTATTTCCAATAAACCAGCTTCTTTTTTAATAGCTTTAGAGGTTTTTTCTTCTATTGAAAAATCTAATTCTGTTGCAAAACGTACCGCGCGCATTAACCGCAAAGCATCTTCATTGAATCTTTCTTTTGGCTCTCCAACCGTGCGGATTATCTTGTTTTCAATGTCTTTTTTGCCGTTAAACGGGTCAACTAATTCAGATGTTGTATTTGATTGATCGCTTCGCTTGTTCGATCGCTCCGCTTGTTGTAGTTGTTTTTTCTTAACATCTACAACATTTTGAACATTTACAACATCTATAACTTTTAACGCTATCGCGTTTATAGTAAAGTCGCGGCGGGAAAGATCTTCTTCAACTGTTTTCGCGAATTTGATTTCATTTGGATGTCGTTTATCAGTATATTTTCCTTCTAGACGAAAAGTAGTGATTTCAATTACTTTTAATCGTGGATTCTCAGATTTTGTTTTTATTCCAACAGTACCGAATTTATTTTCATAAACGGTGGCTGGCTTGTCCGCCGTAGCTCCAGCGAAAGTGGAAAATAATTTTTGAATTTCTTCTGGTTTTGCGTCAGTAGTAATATCCCAATCTTTCGGTTCTCGCTTTATTAAAATATCACGAACACATCCGCCAACAAGATATGCCTTATGCCCGGCTTTTTGAAGTTTTTTAGAAATATCTTTGATTTCATCTGGTACATTTGTCCCAAGTTTTATTGAAGGAATTTGTTTTGAGCCCCTCGGTCCTGAGCTCGGGGTCGAAGGACTTGTCGAAGGATTGAATTTCATTGTTTTTAATTATACAATTTATTCTAGAAATTAGTAATTAGAAATTAGAAATTTTTTAATGTCCTCGTAGTGAAACGGATATCGCGTCTGCCTTCGGAATCTTCTTGTGTTTCGAATATGTTTATAATATAATTACATTAATGGAAAAGTGTACTACATGTAAAAAAGAAAAACTAAATAATGAATTTAATTTTAAAATAAAGATTTTGGAATTGCGTCATCATCAATGTAAAGATTGCACTAGATTGTCTATAAGAAATCATTATAACAAGAATAAAAAATACTATTTAGAAAAGACACAAAAACGAAATACTAAATTAAGGTTAGATGTACTGAATTATCAAAAACAATATTTATTGCAGAATCCTTGTATAGACTGTGGCGAATCTGATCTTGCAGTTCTTGAGTTTGATTATAATGATAAAGTTTCTAAATTTAAAGCTGTTTCGTCATTAATAAGGGCTCGTTATTCATTAGAAAAAATCAAAAAGGAAATTAATAAATGTGAAGTTCGGTGCGCTAATTGTCATAGGAGAAAGACTGCAAAAGAATTTAAGTGGTTTAAAAGTAAAAATGCCCTTGTAACTTAATGGATAAAGTACTGGTCTTCGAAACCAGCTATGGGGGTTCAATTCCCTCCAAGGGCACTGCGCCCATAGCTCAGTTGGTAGAGCAGTTGCCTCTTAAGCAAATGGTCCCAGGTTCGAGTCCTGGTGGGCGCACATAGAGAATTTAAAAATTAAAATTCAAAAATCAAAATGACAATGTAAAATTATTAAATTTCAACGTTCCATTTTAATATTTTGATCTGTCATCCTTCGGTATTGCTCAGGATGATGCTGAGTATGCCGAAGCATCATTTTACATTTTGATATTTACATTTTAAACTTAAAGAATAATGCGGGCGTCGTATAGTGGTAATACACGTGCTTGCCAAGCACGAGCCGGCAGTTCGATTCTGCTCGCCCGCTCAAGCCTTGCCCCGCACCCTTTAAGCATACCATCTTTCACAACGTTTTTCTTAAAGCCATATTAATTAAATAAAGCAAGGCATTTATCTTATAACTTTGTTTTTTTAAGAAAGATGTTTAGGCGTTACAGTGCTTGAAGGGTGACGGGGCTTGCGTTATTTAAGTAAAATAACGTATAATATAAGAGACGAAAAAACTCACATCTATAAATATAAATTTTATAAAAGTGAGATAAACCCCAGCACTAAAAATTTCGTTTTAGTGTTGGCAAACTAAAAGTCCGCTTGTGAGGAGCGGATTTTTAGTTTGAAGAGTTTAAATTTTATTAAACTTGCCTAATTTTTTTAATAATTTTAGGCAAAATTTTTAACACATAATTAATATCGCCCCTAGTTGTTTTTCTTCCAAGGGTGAATCGTAAATTGCCGCGAGCTAACTCTGACGAAAGACCAATAGCTAAAAGTACGTGAGAAAGATTTAAATCATAAGAAGCGCAAGCTGAACCAGTTGAAGTAAAAATATTAAACTTATCTAACATTAACACCAACGCCTTTCCTTCAACATTAGAAATAGAAATATTAATGTTGTTCGGTAATCTTTTTTCAGAGTGACCATTAAGTTGGCAATTAGGAATGGATTTTAGAATATTTTTAATGAAATAATTTCGTAAATTGCGAAGCCGTTGGCTCTCTCGTTTTTTAAATTTTTCAGATAATTTTAATGCTTCAGCTAAGCCGACTATTAGAGCGACATTTTCGGTTCCAGCCCTAAGATTATTTTCCTGACCGCCTCCAATAATTATTGGTTCTAATTTAATTTCTTTTGCTTTATATAAACAGCCAATTCCTTTTGGACCATAAATTTTTGAACCATTAAGAGTTAATAAGTCAACGCCTAATTCGTTAATTTTTAAAGGAAGAGCGCCTATGGCTTGACAAGCGTCTGTGTGGAAAATTGGAATTTGAATTTTTGGAATTTGAATTTGCCGATTTTTGAAATTTATAATTATTTTTGATATTTCAGAAATTGGTTGGATTGTTCCGATTTCGTTATTTGCGTACATTATTGAAACTAAAATTGTATCAGGCCTTAAGGCCTTTTTAAGTTCTGAAATTTTAACAATTCCTTTTGAATCAACATTTAAATAAGTAATTTTAAAACCTTCCTTTTCTAATTTTTTTACTGCTTCCAAAATCGCTTTATGTTCTATTCTTGAAACAATAATGTGCTTGCCATTTTTTTGATAAGCTTTGGCAATTCCAAAAATAGCTAAATTATCAGATTCAGTGCCGGAACCGGTAAAAATAATTTCTTGAGAATTGACATTTAATATCTTAGCCACGTCATTTCTGGCACTTTCAATAGCCGATTTTGTTTTCCTGCCAAGCGAATACAAAGAAGAAGGATTGCCGAAAATATTTGTTAAATACGGCAGCATCTTTTTAAAAACCTTTTTATCTATATATGTAGTGGCCGCGTAATCAAGATAAATCTCTTTCATAATTTCTATTTTAAAGAAGGTCTCTAAAAAAACAAGAGGAGTGAATTATATTTTAATTGTATTGTATTAAAATTCATTTATAATATTTAATATATGAGAGCTATTATTTTAATTGTTTTAGCTTTGATTTTACCGCTATTTTTAATGCCGATAGTTAAAATTATTGGATATTCCGAGATTATAGAAGAAATTGTCAAAGCTTTGGTGATATTTTTCGTTATTTTGAATATTCCAACTTTAAAAAATAAGATTATAGGCGCTGTTGTTTTTGGCTTCATTTTTTCTTTATCAGAAAGCATTTTTTACTTAAATAACATTTTTCAATTGGGAAGTTTTGATATTTTTTGGCAAAGAATAGCTTTAACGACTCCGCTTCACATTATTACCGCCTTAGTAATTTTACTGCCAGCTCTTAAAAATAAATTCTTTATTTTTATCGGGCTTTTCGCAGCCATCATTATTCATCTGCTGTATAATTCTTTAATTTAATGGTTAATTTTATTGGAGGTAGTCATCAAAAAAGTTTCACTATTATGGAACTTTTAATTGTATTGGGAGTAATTTCTATTTTGAGCGCTATAAACTAGTTGAATTGATTTACGAAGTTTGATAAAATATTAAATATGAAACTACCGCGATTTAATCTAAATAAAATTCTTTTATATTATTCAACTTTTTTGATTACCGCTCTTATGGTCGCGGGGATTTTATTGGCAAAAGCGACAAATGAGATCGTAAGCAATATCTTGCTTTTGCCAGTAGTAATTTTTCTTTGGATTACTGTTATTCAGCAGTTTATGGCCGCTAAAAAGACCAAAGAAAAAGAATTAGAAACAGCTGATAACAATTAAAAAATATGAAAAAAATTGTTGACAGTATAATAAAGAATAAAGTTTCTTTATTAAAATTGGAATCCAATAAATTAGCGAGCCCCGTTGGAGATAAATCTATAAGCGGAGTAAGAGATTCTAAAAAAAGATTTTTTCTTAAAACTGTTGGCGCGGTTGGGATAGGAGCTCTTATTTATTCTTTGTTTTCCAAAAAAGCGCAGGCGCTTGTTTTCGGCAGCGCGCCGGCAACAAACGTGGTGGGATTAAAAGATTCTTCCAATACAAGGATAAGTCCGGCAAAAGAAGAAGACACTTTCCCTACCGGTTCAAGCTCTGACGGAACAATCGCTTTGGCTTCTGCTGATACATGGTACACTGTGCCGTCTTCAGCCCCGACAACCGATTATACGATAATCGTTTCTTTGGAAAATGCCGATGGAACAGTTAGGTGGTCATTTAATAATGGAGGAACGCCTTCAGCCACTAACGGAAATTTAGTCCCAAATCATATAGCTTTGAATATAGGGGCTAATAAAAGCGTGTATTTTGGCAGCTCCACTGCCGGTGACGACGTAAATTTTACAGTTATTGAAAAAGAATAAATATTTAACAGATATTAAAAATGGATAAAAAAGAATTAAACAATTTTGCGTATTATAGACAGCCAAAATCTTAACCTTGGGATACAAAAACTCGGATGGAAGTTGGATTATAAAAAATTAAGAGTTCATTTACCATAAATTATGGTAAAATATAGATAATATGAAATTTAGACAAACACTTTTTTGGGATACAAATCCTAAAAATATAGACACAAAAAGAAACGCTCAATATATAATTGAACGGGTTTTGGATTTAGGCGATGACAAAGAGGTAAAATGGCTTTGGGATTTTTATAGCAGGTCTTTATTGAAAAATGTTGTCGCTAAATCAAGGTGTTTGCGTCCCGAAACAAAAAACTTATGGGCCTTACTTCTCAAAAATCAATAAATTGGCGCTATGAAACTTTATCTCGCCAAACCAAGAAAGCGCTTGATTTTTTATCCGCGGAAAAATGGATTGAAAAATCAGAATGGTATTTAGCAGGCGGAACAGCTTTGGCTTTATACGCGGGTCATCGCAAGTCAGTGGATTTGGACTTTTTTACGGAACAAGTTGAATTTAATAATGTTGATTTCCTAAAGAATTTTATCAACAATAAAAATTGGCAAGCTACTTTTGATAGAAAAAATACTATCTATGGCAAATTATTCAGAGCTAAAGTAAGTTTTATCGCTTATCCGTTTTTTATCCCTATGCAAGAAAAGTTTCAACATGGCGCTGTTAAGATATTAGCGCCGATTGACATTGCGGTTATGAAGATTATCGCTATTTCTCAGCGAGGCCGCAAGCGGGATTTTTTTGATTTGTATTGGTGCGCCAATAATTTGGAGCCGCTTGAAAAAACAATTAAACGATTAAAGAAGCAATATCCATCAGTGGCGCATAACTATCATCATATTCTTAAAAGCTTGGTTTATTTTGAAGACGCTGAAGGTGATCCGGCGCCCGAAATAAATTTTCAAGCAAATTGGCAAGGAGTAAAAAAATATTTCAATAAAGAAATTGTAAAAATCACTAAAAATATTATTAAGCTGGACTAACCATCGTGGAGATAAGCGGAGAACCGTTCTCCATAAATCCGTAATTATAGGTTAAAATTAAACCTGACTTTATAAATTACCAAGTTATAATGGAAGTATGGGTAAAAAAGAATTGAACAATTACAGCTTTATAGACAGCCAGAATCTTAACCTTGGGATACAAAAACTCGGATGGAAGTTGGATTATAAAAGACTCCGCGTCTATTTAAAAGAAAAATATGGGGTTGAAAAAGCATATATTTTCATTGGTTTTGTAGCGTTAAATCAAGGCTTATATGACAGTTTGCAAGAGGCTGGATTTATTTTGAAATTTAAGCCAACAATACCGGACGACGATGGAAAAATTAAGGGGAATGTTGACGCAGATCTTGTTTTGCGGGCAATGCTTGAAATAAACGACTACGCCAAAGCAGTCATTGTTTCAAGCGATGGAGATTTTTATTCCTTAGTACAACATTTATACGAAACAAAGAAGTTAGAAGTTGTTTTGAGTCCTGATGTAAAAAATTGCTCAACTTTACTAAAAAAGACGGCGAAAGAAAAAATGCAGTATATGAATGATTTGCGAAATAAATTAGAATATAAAAAGAAAAGCACCATTTAAGGACAAAACCTTAAACAGTGCCTTCCCATAGAAATACATTTTAAGCATAGCAATCATAAAATTTATGTCAAGAGAATTGTGGATAAATATTAAAGCGGAATTTTAATTAAAAATCGGAAGTCGGACTTCCGATTTTTGATTATTTATTCTAAAATTTTATCTTTAATTTCTTCAAAATTTCTTTCTTTTAGCCAGAGCTCAGTTTCTTTTTTATAATTTTTCGGTCCTTCAAAAAATTTCATTAAAAAATCTTTTTGAGTTACTGATGGAAAATTCTTTTTGCCAATACAATCTAAATAACTAGACCAGCGGTAATTTTCTAAGAATTTAATTGCTTTGCTGTAATTTTTAATTTCTCCATTTCTCCATTTTGGCTCTATTAAGTCCAAAGCATTAAGATGAATATAATGAGGTATGTGAATAAAATGAGAGTCATCTTCAATGAGAATCGCTTTAAATTTTCCTTGAAATAAAACACCTGTTCGTTCATATTTTTGATTAAAATAATTTGTATAACCAGTACCTAATTTTCTCATAAATTCGGTAATACTATTATTGGATTTTTGTAAAATGAGTAAATGATAGTGGTTAGGCATTAAGCAAAAAGACAAAATTTCAACTAATAATTTTCGTGGTTCTCTTTTAGTTTTATTTTGCGGAAGTCCGACTTCCGATTTATTGAAAGATAGGATTTTAGGAGCTGGCTGTTGGTCGTTAAATTCAAAAAGGTCATGGATAAAACGTAAATAATCAAGCTCTTGCATAAAAATATTTCGTTTATCTACCCCTCGATTGTAAATATGGTAAATTTTATTATTAACAAATCTTGGTCTCTGCATATTTGATATATAAATAACACAATCGGAAGTCGGACTTCCGAATATTGCCTTTATTTTTAATAATCGGATTGTTATAATTGTAATAATAACAAAATTAACTAAAAATCGGAAGTCGGACTTCCGAATATTAAAAAATGGATAAAAAAGAATTAAACAATTACGCTTTTATAGATAGTAATAACCTTAACTTGAGTATTCAGGGGCTTGGTTGGAAATTAGATTTCAGAAAATTCCGCACCTATCTGCGAGATAAGTATGGCATACGAAAGGCCTTTCTATTCATCGGTTATGCTCCAGGCAATGAAGGGTTGTATGCTTTTTTGCAAGAAGCGGGTTACATTTGCATCTTTAAGCCAACATTGGAATTGTCCGATGGCCGAGTAAAAGGGAATGTGGACGCCGAACTCGTATTGCATACCATGATTGAGCTTAACAATTTTGATAGGGCAGTAATCGTTTCCGGCGATGGAGATTTTTATTGTTTGATTGAGCACTTATTAAAAATTAATAAATTGAAGAAGATGTTGATTCCTAATCAGAAACGATATTCGGCTCTCTTAAAAAAACTAAGTACCCCGAATCAGAACATTTTTGATTTTATGAATTCGCTTAAAGAAAAACTGAAGTATTGTGAAAATGCGCGGAAATGAAAAAAGCTCTCGTCGGGACAAAACCCTTAGAGAACCTCTTTCGTCGTGATAAAGTCAATATATCAAATCCATAAATTATGTCAATAGGGCTGTGGATAAACATTAAAGCGAAATTTAACAGAATTAACTAAAAATCGGAACTCCGGGAGCAACAAACGGACGGCGCGGCTAATGGCCGATGCCCTGCTTATCGCCTATAGATACGCTCCTCTTTCTTATCGGAGCGTGGATGAAAACGAGTATCGCGAAGCGACTCTCGTTTTTTACGAAATTAATTCGCTGATGCCATTCAAAAAAATATTTATCGACCAGTACGAATTCGCCGCCAAAAATTATGCGGCAAAATAAATCTGCTTTTAATTTTTTAACTTCTGAATTATTATGAAGCCCCTAAATTCTATATTTTGTATTCCCTGCCTTGCCGGCAGGCAGGTAAATTCTCGTAATAAGGGGTTCACAATAATAGAATTCCTCATAGTGTTAGGGGTGATTTCTATTTTGAGCGCAATAAAACAGTTGAATTGATTTACGGAGTTTGATAAAATATTAAATATGAAACTGCCGCGATTTAATCTAAATAAAATTCTTTTGTATTATTCCGCTTTTTTGATGACTGCTTTAATAATCGGCGGATTTTTTAGGGCAAAAACAACCGGTGAAATTATTAGTAATGTTTTGCTTTTGCCTGTGGTAATTTTTCTTTGGATTACTGTTATTCAGCAGTTTAGAGTCGTTAGAAAAAAAACAAAGAATTAAAAACAATTGATAAAAAGAATTATTAAACGACTTACGACTTACGACTTACGATTTATGATGTCGTTCATAATTAAAAAATATGAAAAAAACAGTTGATAGTATAATAATTCAGAAAGTTTTACAAAATCCAATAAAACCTGATTTTAATAATTTAGAATCTGATACTGATAAGTTGGTAAAAGATTCCAAAAAAAGATTTTTTCTTAAAACTGTTGGCGCGGTTGGAATAGGAGCTCTTGTATATTCTTTATTTTCTAAAAAAGCGCAGGCGCTTGTTTTCGGCAGCGCGCCGGCAACAAGCGTGGTGGGATTAAAAGATTCTTCCAACACAAGAATAAGCCCTGCCAAAGAAGAAGATACTTTTCCTACTGGTTCGTCTTCTGATGGAACAATAGCTTTGGCCTCGGCTGATACATGGTACGCTGTTCCTTCGTCAGCGCCAACAACCGATTATACAATAATCGTCTCTTTAGAAAATGCTGACGGAACAGTTCGATGGTCTTTTAATAATGGAGGAACACCTTCAGCAACTAACGGAAATTTAGCTCCTAATCATATTGCTTTAAATATAGGAGCAGACAAAAGCGTATATTTCGGAAGCTCAACTGCCGGAGATGACGTAAATTTTACGGTAATAGAAAAAGAATAATCAAAAATCGGAAGTCGGACTTCCGAATATTGAAAAAATAGAGATATAATGAAAAAAGAATTGAATAATTTTGCGTATTATAGACAGCCAAAATTTTAATCTTGGAATTCAGAAACTTGGATGGAAGTTGGATTATAAAAAATTAAGAGTTCATTTACTATAAATTATGGTAAAATATAGATAATATGAAATTTAGACAAACGCTTTTTTGGGATACAAATCCTAAAAACATAGATACAAAAAGAAATGCTCAATATATAATTGAACGGATTTTAGATTTAGGCGATGACAAAGAGGTAAAATGGCTTTGGGATTTTTATAGCAGGTCTTTATTGAAAAATGTTGTCGCAAAATCAAGATGCTTGCGTCCGAGAACTAAAATATTATGGACATTGCTTCTCAAAAATCAATAAATTGGCGCTATGAAACTTTGCCTCGCCAAACTAAAAAAGCGCTTGATTTTTTATCTGCGGAAAAATGGATTGAAGAATCAGAATGGTATTTAGCCGGCGGAACAGCTTTGGCTTTATACGCGGGTCATCGCAAGTCAGTGGATTTGGACTTTTTTACGAAACAAGTTGAATTTGACGAAAAAAAATTACTTGCCAATTTTATAGATAATTCTAACTGGGAGACAACGGTTGAAGATAAAAATACTATCTATGGCAAATTATTCAGAGCTAAAGTAAGTTTTATCGCTTATCCGTTTTTTATCCCTATGCAAGAAAAGTTTCAACATGGCGCTGTTAAGATATTAGCGCCGATTGACATTGCGG
>CAJVXI010000014.1 GCA_913009635.1 uncultured bacterium | reverse complement strand
TTTTTAACGAGTACTACTACGCGTAGTAGTGCCAGTTTTATTAGAAATTTCTAATTAGGTTTGTTATACTTAAGCTAATGGGAAGGAGAAAAATAAAAGACAAAAATGTCCGTTCGCTCTCAAAAACCTCAAAAGGCAGAAGTTATAGTATTACTTTGCCAGTTGATGTTGTGCGCCGCTGGAGATGGAAGAATCGTCAAAAATTACAGCTCACCATCGATAACCGAAGAAAAAGAATTATTATTAAGGATTGGAAGAAGTAGGATTATTATTGCCTGCCCCGTTAAATTGCTTTCAGGCATTATTTAACCCGGGGAGGATTGGAAGAGGTGAGTTTGTATGATTTAATTAAATAGATAATATGAAAACTAATCACAAGATTATAATAGGCGATTCCAGAAATATGGCAGAATTAAAAAATAATTCCATTCATCTTGTGATTACTTCACCACCCTATTGGCAATTAAAAGATTATGGCTCGTTAGATCAGATTGGCTTCAATGATAGTTATGAAAATTATATTAATAACCTAAATTTAGTATGGAAAGAATCTTTTAGGGTTTTAAATGATGGTTGTAGACTTTGTATAAATATAGGCGATCAATTTGCTCGCGCAGTTTATTATGGTAGATATAAAATTATTCCGATTAGAACAGAAATAATTAAATTTTGTGAAACTATCGGCTTTGATTATATAGGATCTATTATTTGGCAGAAAACAACGACAATGAATACTACTGGTGGTGCTACTATAATGGGAAGTTATCCTTATCCTAGAAATGGAATTATTAAGCTGGATTATGAATTTATATTAATTTTTAAGAAATTGGGCGTTTCTCCTTCTGTATTAAAAGAAATAAAAGAAGAGTCAAAAATGTCGAAAGATGAATGGAAACAGTATTTTAATGGTCACTGGAATTTTAATGGCGCAAAACAAGACAAACATTTAGCAATGTTTCCTGAAGAATTACCTAAACGGCTTATTAAAATGTTTAGCTTTGTTGGTGATAATGTATTGGACCCATTTTTAGGGAGTGGCACCACAACGCTTGTGGCAAAAAATTTAAACCGCAATTCAGTTGGATATGAGATTAATAATAATTATTTACCTACAATAAAAGAAAAAATTGGGGCAACTAAAGATAATTTGTTTAAAAATGTCGCATTTGAATTTATTAATCAAAATCAACGCAATATCAATTATGCAAAAGCTATATCTGAATTACCATATATTTTTAAAGATTCAATAAAGTTTGACCGGAAAATTGATCCGAAAAAATTACAATTTGGATCAAAAATTGATTCAATAAAAAACGAGGTGATAAATACATATTCTGTCAAAGAGATCGTAAGCCCAGAAAAGTTGTTATTAAATAATAATTTATTAGTAAAGTTGATTGGAGTAAAAGTTAATAAAGATAAAATTGATGGCGCTGTTAAATTTTTACAAGCAAAATTAAAAAACCAGAGAGTTTTTATAAGATTTGATTCACTAAAATACGATCAAGAAAACAATCTACTTTGCTACTTATACCTTAAAAATAAAACATTTATAAATGCTCATTTGATAAAAAATCAACTTGTCGATGTTGATAATAGCTCTGATTATAAATACAAAATAAAATTTTTAAATCTAATAAAATAATATGGCAAAAGAATGGATATTAAATCAAGCGAATATGCGATGGGGGCTAACCCGAAAAAGTAAAGTTGGACCCGTTGCAGAGTTAATTAGAAAATGTGCCCCAAGAACAGTAAAGGATTGGGAAAAATTTTATTTAGACAAAGCTTATTCAAAGCAACATCTTAAACAGCTTGGGAAAACATTATTTATTAAAGTTACTGATGTTTGTAAGGCCGAAATAGAAAGCGTTACTGAAGAAGATTGTATAAACTTTATATACAATCTGGTTATAAATAGAACTTTTGATGGTTATCAATCAGAGATTCAGACAATATACGGACAGCTTGAAAATAATCTTGGAGTTAAAATTGAGCCCGCTCCTGATGAATGGGATAGAAAATATAATGTTGATTATTTTATTAAAATTCACGAAAAATATATCGGTCTTCAAATAAAACCTGCGGGTTTTGAATATATTACGCAAATAATCAACGAAAAAGAACAACAGAAAAAAACGCACGAAAAATTTACCGCAAAATACGGCGGAAAGGTATTTTATATTATTTCAATAACCGAAGGTAAAAATAAGATAATCCATAATCCCGAAGTAATTGAAGAAATAAAAAAAGAGATTAAAAAATTGGGTATTTAAACCAGCATCACGCCGGAGGAGGTTAAGATTGTTGAAAATCAAAAATAACACCGCAAACCAAAGGAGATTTTTGGGGGAACTATAGCTTTTTTTCGGAAAATGTGCTATAATTATACTAATTAGGGAGAAATCCCTGGTTAGAATTTACTTTTTTTGTAATTTTTCAAAGCCGGGGAATTTTTCCGCGGTTTTTTTGTAAATTATCTCTCCGCGATTTGTTTTTATTAAAGTTAATAAACAAAAGAGATAAAAAGTTAAATAAAGAATTCTATAGTAAATAAATCTATGTTTGAGGTCAGGAAAATTACTGAACAAGATGCTATAAAGTTTCTCAATGAAGAGGAGGATTATTTTTTTGATGTAACAAGAAAAGATTATATAGGTGAGGTCATTCAAAAGAAATGTGTATCATTTGCGAATGCGGACGGCGGGGACTTACTAATTGGCATTCATGACAGGAAAGATACAGGTTTAACCGGAGGCAAATTTGAGAGGTGGAGTGGTTTTGAAACACAAGAAGATGCCAATAATACAATTGGAGATATTTCAAGAAATATCAATCCCAATATTGTAGGTATTATTTTTGAATTTTTGGAAATTGAAGGAAACGAAAAGCTGGGAAAAGTTCTTAAAGTTTCAATAGAAAAGAGTCCAGATGTTCATTATACTGCAAGTGGTAATGTTTATATTCGTAAAGGAGCGCAGTGCATTATTATTGCCGGCGACGAAATAACAAATTTACAACTATCAAAAGGCGCAAAAAGCTATGAGAATCAAAGTATATCAGAATACGACATTGCTCGGTTGGTAGACTCCGATGAGTTAAAAGAGTTTTTAGATTATTATTTACCCAAAACCAATACAAGGGATTTTTTAAGAAAACAAAATCTTGTAATAAGTAAAAAAGAATCACATCAGCCTATATATGCTGGTGTTCTGCTCTATGATGAAAACCCGTCGGTGGTTTTGCCTAAAAAATGTGCTTTGAAAATTACATGGTATGATACTAACGAAGAAGAGTCAGAAAGAGAACACCTAAAGGAACAGAAAACGGTTGAAGGACCAATTCATCAACAAATAGTTACTGGGATTAAGGAGATACAGAGGATTATTAATGCGGTTCCGATTATGGGATCAACCGGTCTTGAAAAAGCGAAATATCCCCCAGAAGCGATAAAAGAAATATTAGTAAATGCCATTATACATCGAGATTACAATATTTCAGATGATGTATCAGTTTTAATTTTTAATAATAGAATAGAAGTTCATAGTCCAGGATCACTTCCGGCGCTCGTTACGCCAGAAAATATACTAGATGCACGTTTTTCCAGGAATGCCAAAATTGTTAGATTGTTAAATAAATATCCAGACAGACCGAACCATGATATTGGAGAGGGACTTAACACGGCCTTTCAAAAAATGAAAGAGGTTAGATTAAAAGCTCCAATTATTAAAGATTTGAAAATAAAAGTTGTAGTAATTCTGCCGCACGAACCCCTTGCTTCGCCCGAGGATCAAATAATGCAATATCTAGAAACACATCCTGAAATCACGAATAAAATAGCACGCGACATAACGAATATTAGATCGGAAAATAAAGTTAAAAAATGTTTTGATCGGTTAAGAGAAAAAAGATATATAGAATTGGTGCCAGATAAAAAAGGAGCGAGTAGTGCTTGGCGGAAAAAGAGTAATAGCCCGCTAATAATTAAAAAGTTGTCTAAAGAAGTAGAGAAACAGGAAAAACTATTTTAGCTTTATGTTCCATAAAGTTTTTGATAGTTTGAAACAATATAACCAAAAAGTCGAGGAAATGATTGAGAAATAAAAATATGGAGAAAAATATAATTGATATATTTATTGATATATTTTATAGACCAGAATATATAGCATTAGCTATATCGATAATTGTTATATATAAATGTGTATATTGCGTGGAGGAATAGAAAATACGCTTTGGCAAAAGAGGAATATTTTAAATTAAAACAAATTGCAGAAAAAATTATTGCAAAACTAATTGTTTTGGAAAGCCATAGAGAAAAATTAAAACTATTTTTTGAAAAATCACTTGAAACATCTAAGAGTAATAAATATGTTCTTGATATGAACGATACTTTTAATAGGGCTGATTTTGAAAAAGATAACGAAGAAATAGCGGCTTTCATAGAGATATATTTTAATAATTTGGGTAAGAATTGGAATTTATGCCTTAGTTGTATGGGTAAGCTTTTTATGTCTACTTTTTTATTAAAAACTAAAATAGATGAAGCAAAAGATATTAATTGGAATAAAGAAGCTCTTGCCTTCAATGAGGCATCTAAAGAATTAGGTAGCAAGCCAAAACAAATTTCTGACAAAATAAAAGAAGAGCTGGTAAAATTTAGAGAAAAGAATTTATAAAAATATGAAAATACCGAATTATACAAAAGCAATAAAAACGATAATTAATTTTAAAAGGGCATTTGACAAAATTAATCCTAAAATTCCACGAAAATTAGTAGGCGAAATTGGTGAATATTGTGTTTTACAAGAATTAAAAAAACAAGGATTTGAAACTGAGCATAAAGGTGGGCACGGCGGTTATGATATTTATCTTAAAGACATAGACAAACGTATTGAGGTTAGAACTTCTTTATGGAAAAACGAGGGTGTATATCCAGATAAAACAATTAGATTTTGGGGTTGGAAAGTAGAAAATAGAAATCAGAAAAAAAGCGAGAAGTTTGATTATCTTATAGGGGCTGGGCTTAATGATGAATTTTCTAAACCGAAGTTTTACATTTTTACTTATAAACAAGCGTTTTTGGTTGGCGATACGACTATTGGACGGTTCAAAAACATCAAAAAGAAAATTCACCTATTTAAAAATAAGTGGGCTTACCAAAAAGCCGTTAAGCTTAAGCCACATTTAGTGACTCGATATGAAAGACGAATAAATCTTAACCAGTCCAGATTTTTGAATAGGTGGGATAAGATTAAATGAAAAAATATAATTAAAAAATCATCAACCAAAAAATTAGGAAAGTAAAAAATATGAGTACAAAATTTTCTAGAAATTTAATTAAAGGAAGGATTGCAGAGGTTGTTTTTGAGCAAATGATTCGCGAGGAGGGGAGATACACTGTCATCCCCTTTGGTTATGAAAATACGGTGCCGACATTAGCACAGTATCGTAATCTTGTAGAAATTAAACGCGTTATAAATAATATTTCAGACGCTCCTGATTTTGCTCTTATTTCAGGAGAGAAAACAAAAGTTTATCTTGTTGAAGTAAAATATCAAAGTAAATTAGACAAGAAACGGTTGAAAGAGTATGCGGAAAAGTTATTAAAAAGATGGAATCCATCTTGGCTTTTTGTGGCTACACCAAACGGTTTTCTTTGTGCCCCGTGCAAATCAATTATTCAAACCGGCAATATCGGATCATTGTCGACGGCATGGGTGGAAACCAAACGTCAAGAAAGGTATTTAAAATTATTGAACGAATTTGAAAAGAGGTAATTTATAGGCAACACGCCAGCAGCAAGTTTATGGAAAATCCAAAAATCACCCAACACCCCGCACTAAAAGATTCGCTTTAGTACGGGGCAAGAAAAATTAGGTAAATAAATTAATATCTTTAATTAAATGAACATAAAAGAATATATACCATTAGATAAATCTTGGATTATAAGAATGGGTATTCTTGATATTTTGAATAATAAAGATGATATTATTAAATTTCTTGAAAAGCAAAAAGTTTTGAGTGATGATTTAGATGCGTTTTATCAAGCGTCAATTGCGTGGAAATCAAATGAACCCATAGATATTGGAGAATCAGGAACTTTATATAGATTTTTAAAATTTGCATCTTGGAAACTTAATTTAAATAAAGAATTTATTATACAAGGTACACTTAAAACAAGAAATATTACTGATAATTCAAAAATTGTTAATTATTCTCTCAAAGAATTATTAAAACTAGATAATGGAACATCACAATGGGCCAGTGCTTCAGTTTTACTTGGCAACAAAGAAGTTATTGATAATCCTCCATACAAATTAAAACTTACTTATGATGCAATATCACACTGGAATAATCAAAAAGCAAAAAATAAATCTTGGCTTCCTCGTTATGATGAAACTATTTTAAATCAAGCAATAACGTTTCTTGAATTATTAAACAATAAAAAACCAAACTTTACTCCAAAACAATCGGAAGATTATTGTTTTGCTCGTGCTTTTGGTTATATTATAAAAGAAGACGGAGAATCTAAATGGTCTAGTCTTAAGGGGCACGAAAGCAATCGTATTGAAGAAATGGAGAAGATGATTAGATGTGCTGATTTAGGCGAGAATATTGATTCAAAAGACCATAGAGTTATACAAGCTATTACTATGAGACAAAAGGTTAATGCTAAAGATGTGAATATAAAATATCCTGAATCTGTAAATAAAAGTTGGCCTCAATTTTGGAGATTCTTAAAAGATTCAGAGAAATTGATAAATATTAAGTAAATTTTGATAAAATAAATTTATGCGGAGTTTGATTAAATCCCCGTTTAAATCCCTGTTTTTAAACAGGGATTTTATTTTGAGCGTTATAATACGTTATAGCGCTCTATTGAATTAATTCAACCGCTGCAGCCAACTGCAGCGCTGCAGTTGGCTACAGCACTTTGATTAATCAAAGTGCAGTAATAATTCAATGGATTAATTCGCGCGGATTAGAGAATAGTTAAAAAAATAGAAATTGTGGTAAAATAAATTTATGCCGAAGATTAAAATAAAAACAAAAGGACATTATGATTTTATTGATATTACAGACGAGGTGGCAGGAATTGTTAAGAAATCCGTTGTTAAGGACGGTGTGGTAGTAGTTTTTGTTGCTGGCTCTACCGCGGCAATAACAACAATGGAATATGAAAGTGGTTTTATTAATGATATAAAAGAAACTCTGGAAAAATTGGCGCCGGAAAACGCGGATTACAAACATCACCAAAGATGGGACGACAGAAACGGCGCCGCTCATATTAAATCCGCTTTGATTGGCGCGGATGTGGCAGTGCCGATTGAAAAAGGCGAATTAAGTTTAGGAACTTGGCAAAAAATTGTTTTGATTGATTTTGACGAAAAACCGCGTGAGCGCGAAATTTTAATATCCTTACTAAAAGGTTAAAATAAATTTATAGAAATGGTGCTTTTGAAAAATTATCAATATAAAGTTTATCAATAAATAAAACTCCCGTGAAAAACATTAAACCTCCTGATCAAAATCTTTTTAAACCAGAGGAAGAAGAATGCAAAGAACCGACTAAGGGCAAGATAATTTGGCGGTATGTTCGGGTGATAATCGCCTTTATTATTATTGTCGGACTCCTTTATATTTCTGGCATCTATCAGTCATTGTTTTATCACCGGACGCCGGCAAGTGTTAGCCAACCGAAAGTGGAAAGCAGGCTTGACGCTGAAGTAATCACCCTTCCTTTGCAGGTTTTTGTCTTTATCAATGATGAGTCAGGCTCAAAAAAGTCAAAAGAAGATGTAAAGCGGCTGGTTAAGAATGCTTCAAAAATATGGGGACAGGCAGAGATTGAATTAATTGTAGAAAAAATTGTTTTTCTTAAAGCCAGTGATGAGGAGATTGAGGTTTCTTTAAATAATCCCTGGGCTTTTGTAGCCAATCTCCAAGATTACAATGACCAGGGCATTAACGTTTTTTTGAAAGAAACTCTTAGGGGCTTGAATGGAATCGCTTTTATTGGTTTGGGAGTGGTGACAGTGGCTGATTTTACTACTAGTTACGATTTCCGGGTTCTAGCTCACGAAATTGGCCACATCCTCAACTTAGAGCATGTCTCAAGCGACAAAATGCGTTTAATGGCCCAGGGTGCTATTGGATTTAATCTAACCATTAAAGAAATTATCCAAGCCCGTGAAGCCGTTTTGAATTTTAATCAATAACTGAGGAAATAAACTATTCTCATATTTTTGAGAATATGAGAATAGTGGAATACGAAAAAGAAATTAACGGCTGAAAACTTGTTTAATTAAAAAGATAATGGTATTATTCAATTATTATGGAAAATGTCCTGCAATTTGCGTTAAATATCATTAAGACCTACGGGGCCGACATTGTTTGGATTGCTGTTTTGTTCTTTTTGGGTAGGGGGATTCTAAAGATAATTGTTAAAAGAATGGTAAAGTTGATTAGTGAAGGCGATGAACAGAAACCCGCCGCAGAAAAAAGAGCAAAAACCTTAGGTCACATAATTGTTGCTACCGGTAATATTGTTATTTATGTCATTATTTTGTTGATGGTTTTGGGCCTCTTTGGAGTGGATATTACACCTATTTTGGCGGGCGCGGGAATTATTGGCTTGGCCGTAGGTTTTGGAGCTCAATCCTTGGTAAAAGATTTTGTCTCTGGTTTATTTATTTTAATTGAAAATCAATATAGCGTTGGAGATAGAGTAAAAATAGGAAGCTCTGAAGGCAAAGTAGTAAAAATTAGTATGCGTTCTACTATCCTCCGTGACGATGAAGAAAAAACTTATTATTTCTCCAATGGTTCTATAAACAATGTGGTAAACTTATCTCAAGGCGGTAAATCTAATTAATAATTAGAAATAAAAACAAGAGCGGTTGAGTTAATTTAACCGCTGTAGTCAACTATAGCGGTAAATACTAACTTATATACGCGACCGCGTATATAAGTTAGTTAGTGGGGCGAAATTCTTGAATTTAAACAGGGATTATTTTTCGTGAGCAATGTTAACATTACAAGACGACCGCATTGAATGTTAATATGTTATTCAACGGCTCAACACGTTGAGCCGTTTATGCTATAATGTTTTGCATGAGCTTAATTGAAGTTAAAAATTTAGATAAAACTTATTACAGCGGTGAAATTGAAACTCCTGCAGTTAAAGGAGTTTCTTTTAATATTAATAAAGGTGAATTTGTCGCAATAATGGGTCCGTCCGGCTCGGGCAAATCAACCCTAATGCACATTTTAGGGCTGTTGGACAAAGCGACAAGCGGAGAGTATTTTTTTGACGACCAGAACGCAAAATATTTGAATGACAACGAACTGGCATTTTTAAGGAACGAGAAAATGGGATTTGTGTTCCAGGCCTTTAATTTGCTTCCTAGAACCACCGTTTTAGATAATGTCAAACTTCCGCTGACTTACAGTAAAAAAGAATTTGACCATAATGAAAAAGCGAAAAAAGCTTTAGCCGACGTTGAACTTTCCAACAGGCTGGATTATTACACCAATGAAATTTCCGGCGGAGAAAAACAAAGGGTCGCGATAGCGCGCGCGTTAGTAAACGACCCTTCAATAATTTTTGCCGATGAACCAACCGGAAATCTTGACTCAAAAACAGGAAAACAAATCATAAATATTCTCCAAAAACTTAACGAAACCGGTAATACTATTATTCTAGTAACGCATGATAAAGAAATAGCAAAGCACGCCAACAGAATTATACATCTTAAAGACGGGTTGATTATAAGCGACGAGCCTGTTGAATAGTATGGTCAAGGCAATTATAAAATCAATCAAGATTTCAATAACTTCCCTTTTGGCCAATAAAGCGAGGAGTTTTTTGACTATGCTGGGAATTATTATCGGCATAGGAGCGGTAATAATAATTATGGCTGTCGGCGCGAGCGCCCAAAATTTGGTATTAACGCAGATAAAAAGCTTAGGGACTAATTTAATCGGCATATTGCCTGGGCATTCAGAAAAAGAAAGTCCACTTAACGCTTTTACGGGATTTTCCGTTACAACTTTAACCTATGATGACGCAATGGCTTTGCGCGATAAAAAAAATGTCCCTAATATTGTGGATGTTGTCGCCTACAATAAGAGCGCGGGAACCGCTGTGTGGAGTTTAAATTCTTACGACACTAATTTAAGCGGAATAACCGTCGGCTACCTTAAAGTGGAAGGAGGTGAAGTCAAGATAGGACGTTTTTTTACTCGCGAAGAAGAAAAAAATTTCTCAAGAGTGGCGGTACTTGGCAGCACGGTAAAAAAAGAACTTTTCGGAGAATCTGACGTGGTTGGCCAACGCATAAAAATAAAAAACCAAAGCTTTGAGGTTATAGGCGTTATGAAAGAAAGGGGGATTGTCGCCATGCAGGATTATGACGACCAAATTTTTCTGCCGATAAAAACCGCTCAGAAATTAATTGGTGTAAACCATTTGGGCCTTATTCGCGCCAAAATTGACCAAAAAAACAATATCAATAGGGCAATAAACGATGTGGAAGCCACATTACGCGAACGCCACGGTATAACTGATACCAGTGGAAAAAGCGATGATTTTACCGTTAGAAACGCTGTTCAAGCACTGGATATGATAACCGACGTAACTAACGCCTTAAAATATTTTCTTGCTGCTATGGCTGCTTTGTCTTTGATTGTTGGAGGAATCGGAATTATGAATATTATGCTCATATCGGTTACCGAACGCACGCGGGAAGTCGGTTTAAGAAAAGCAATTGGCGCAAATAATTCTAATATTTTAAATCAGTTTTTAATGGAAACAGTAGTTATTACTTTACTTGGCGGAATTATAGGCATTTTATTGGGAATCGCTGTTTCATTTCTAATTTCTTCCGGTATTCAATTTTTTGGTTATGACTGGGTTTTTATTATTTCTCCTTTATCAATTTTTCTGGCAATTGCCGTATCCACGATTATTGGCTTGGTTTTCGGGCTGTATCCAGCTATTAAAGCAAGTAAGTTAAGCCCAATAGAAGCTCTAAGATATGAATAACGTATTTTTATTAGCGTTCAAAATAGCTTTTCAGGCTCTGCGCAATCACAAGGTTAGAACAGGCCTTGCTGTTTTGGGCGTGATGATAGGTATTGCCGCCATAATTATAGTTTTTTCGGCAGGCGAAGGAATCAATAATCTTGTATTAAACCAAATTAAATCATTTGGAAGCGATATAATTGAAACTGAAATAAAAGTGCCGAGTAATAAAAAGGGGCTTGCCAGCGAACAGCAAAACAGTATTAATCTTCTTTTGGGCGCTCAAATCACCACACTTACTCTTGATGATATGGAAGACATTAATAAATTGCCGAACGTAAAAAACAGCTATGGAGCAATTATGACCCAGGAACCGATAACTTACAGTAAAGAAATGCGTAGAACAATAGTTGTATCCGTTACCGCAAGCTACATTGACATTGATAGGGCAGAGGTTGAAAAAGGAAGATTTTTTTCGGAAGCGGAAAATAAAGGCCTTTCACAAGTCGCTGTTCTGGGCTCTAAAATAAAAGAAAAATTATTCGGCGAGAACGACGCAATCGGCAAATCAATCAAAATACGAAAAACAAGATTTAGAATAATAGGAATAATGAAAGAACAAGGGACAGTTATGGCGATGAATTTTGATGACTTTATTTATATTCCAGTTAAAACTATGCAGAAAAAAATTATGGGCGTAAATTATATCCAATATATGATGCATAAAATAAAAGATGTTTCAATCGCAGATATAACAGCCGATGATATTAGAATATTATTAAGGGAAAACCATAATATATCTCCGCCGAAAAATATTCAAAAAGGATGGGCTGACACAGGCAAAGATGATTTTCGGGTGGTGACAATGGCTGAAATGATGGATGTATTTGGTAATATCAATAATTATTTAACTTTACTTCTTCTTGCTATAGTAACTGTGTCGCTAGTAGTAGGCGGAGTCGGCATACTAAATGTTATGTATGTAATAGTAAATGAACGAACGTCTGAAATCGGGCTTAGAAAAGCAGTCGGAGCCAGTTATTCAGATATTATGTGGCAATTTTTAATTGAGTCGTCTTTGATTACACTGGCTGGAGGAATAATTGGCATTGTATTCGGCATTATAATTTCTTATTTAATATCAATAGGCGCCAATTCATACGGTCTTGATTGGAGTTTTATAGTGCCTATCAAAGCGTTTGTAGTCGCTATAGTTTTTTCAACAGTTTTCGGAATTTTTTTCGGCGCTTATCCTGCTCGCAAAGCGGCGCGAATGAATCCGGTAGAAGCATTAAGACACGAGTAATCTTTAATCTCAAATTAAAAACTGGATTAGATATTAAGAATTTATTATAATTAACGCAATGGAATTTACTGTTTTATTAATAACTGCTTTAATTTTTTTGGCGATTTTATTCACTGGAGTTTATATTTTATTAAAACGTTTTTTAAAACCGCAAGAAACTGACAATCAATCTCTTTTAATGATGCAAGAGCAATTAAAAGAAATAAGAGGAACACTTGACGCGAAAATAGGTGAATCAACAAAAGCAATCAGAGAACAATTCGGCGAAAGCGCCAAGATTATTCGTGATGTTACTGAACGACTAGTTAAGCTGGATGAAACCAACAAACAGGTTGTGAATTTTGCTGACCAACTTCAGAATCTTCAGGATATTTTAAAAAACCCGAAACAAAGGGGGGTGTTGGGAGAATATTATTTGGAGACCGTGCTAAAAAACGTTCTACCACCCGGCACTTTTCAAATGCAGTATGAGTTCAAAGACAAAACAATAGTTGACGCGGTAATTTTTATCAAAGACAGAATTATTCCAATTGATTCAAAATTCAGCTTGGAAAATTATAATCGGATTTTAGAATCAAAAGACGAAGCAGAACGAAAACGATTAGAAATTGCTTTTCGTGACGACCTAAAAAATCGTATTGATGAAACCGCCAAATATATAAAACCCGAAGAAGAAACAATGGAATTTGCTTTTATGTTTATTCCTTCTGAAGCGGTTTATTATGATTTGTTAATTAACAAAATTGGCGCTGTAAAATCCAACACTCGCGATTTAATAGAATACGCTGCTGGCGAGAAAAAAGTAATGATTGTTTCACCAACCACTTTTTTTGCTTATCTTCAAACCGTGCTTCAAGGATTAAAGGCCTTAGAGATTGAAGAATCAGCCAAAGAAATACGCAAAAGAGTGGGAGATTTAGGCCGCCATCTTTCAAGTTATGAAACTTATATGAAAAAACTGGGAACTCATTTGGGGACCACGGTAAATATGTATAATAGCGCCAGCAAGGAATTCGTTAAAATTGACAAAGATGTTTTAAAAATAAGTGGCAAGGCAATGGAAATAGAGCCAATGGCTTTGGAAAAACCCAAAGAGGAAACGGAATAGCCACTAGCCATTAGTGATTAGCCACTAGCGTAAGATTGACAATTGACTATAACTACTGGCATAATATTTACAGCACTCAAACAACTAAATAAGGATAGAAATAAAAACAATTTAATAAACGCAAAAAAAAACCGTTTAAAAAAAGGAGGTTGAAATGCTGACAAAGGAAATGGAAAAAAGGATTAAAAAACAAATATCTACCAAAAAAAGAACGGGAAATTGGTATAACGTGCATGGAATTCATAAAGGAATTTCCGGATACGGCTCAGGTCTTAAAGCTAGTTTAAATGTTAAGACAATAAAAGGAGACGTCTCTGGTTTATGGGGCGGCGACGATTCTAAAATTTCAGGAGATGTATCTATGTTTTCGGGAGATATTACCGGAATTGTAGCAACTTCCCGCGAAATATCACGGATTATAAATAAAAAAAATAACGGAAAATAAAGAAAAGAACGGGGGATAAACTTATGGTAGATTCAGGCTTGGATGTTGGAGAAACACAAGTATTAGGTTACATGAAAACGTCAAAGCGGAGACAGCACGGTCAAAGATTTGGAAGCGAAAAAGATGTACTGGCAATAATGTACGCGGGAGAACAAGCTGTTATTGTCAAAGAAAAACACGGCATTTTTGAACTTCACGGAAAACCAAGCAACGACGAGAATGACATAGAAAAACTTTTTGCTGGAGCCAATGAATTACATACAAGCAAAGAGATGAAGGTAAAAATAATACGCAAGAAAAACAAAAAAGGATAATACCATATTAAAGCTCTTATCGTGATGAATTTTAGCCAGTGTCCAGCACCTGCTGTTCACTGGCTTTTTTATTGCCCCTCACCCTTGGAAGATAGCAACGTTTTAATGCTTTTTTATTTAATGTTAATTCTTAACAAGATAAAATTTTTTAAAAAAACAGAATTTTACTATAAGCGTTGTAAAAAACGAAATCTTTTAAGGGTGAGGGGTTGACATTGTTTTTTAAATCCGTAAAATTGTAAAGAGTGTTCGCGAATATGCGAATATTAAACAAATATACAAATTAGTATATTCGTCTTTAATTAGTATATTAGTGATTACTTTTATGAATCTTAAACCACTCTCCAACCATATTTTTATAGAGCCCATTGAAGAAGAAAAAACAACTAAATCAGGTATTGTTCTACCGGAAACAGTTGAAAAAGAAAAGCCCATCAAGGGAAAGGTTATTGCTGTTGGGCCTGGAAAACTAAATGAAAAGGGTGATAGAATTCCAATGTCAGTTAAAGTCAACGATATTGTTTTATTTAAAAAATACGGTCCCGATGAAATAGAATTTGAAGGAAAAAAATATCTTGTCGGAAGCGAAGACGATATACTCGCTATAATTGACTAACGACCAACGACTAACGACCAACGACTAATAAAGAAGTTGTAAGTCGTGAGTTGTAAATCATAAGTCACGAATGAAATGAGTAAACAACTATTATTTAACACAGAAGCCAGAGCGGCGTTAAAAAGAGGTATTGATAAGCTATCTAAAGCAGTTCAGATGACTTTAGGTCCTCGAGGAAGAGCAGTTGTTATTGAAAAAGGATATGGTGCTCCGCAAACTACTTTTGACGGCGTTACTGTTGCCAAAGAAATTGAACTTGAAGATAAATACGAGAATTTAGGCGCGGAATTTATTAAACAAGCAGCCGAGAAGACAAACGACAATGTTGGAGACGGAACTACGACTTCTGTTTTATTGGCCAGTGAAATGATTAATGAAGGAGAAAAATCCATCAAAAAAGAGAGTTTAAATGTTATCCAATTAGCAGATGAATTAATAAAAGCAAGCGAAGAAGTTATAAAATCATTAGAAGAACAAAAGGAATTAATTAATGAGAATAAAAAAATTGAAGAAGTAGCAACACTTTCGGCAAAAGATTCAAAAATTGGAAAATTAATAGCTCAAGTTATAGATAAAGTTGGCAAAGAAGGAGTTATATCGATAGAAGATTCAAATACCATTGATAATTCTTATGAAATCGTTGAGGGATTGCAATTTGACCGCGGTTATATTTCTCCATATATGATGACTAATGCCGAACGAATGGAAACAATCTTAGAAGAACCTTATATTTTAGTAACTGACAAAAAAATCTCCGCTATTAGTGATTTATTGCCTCTTTTAGAAAAAATAGTACAGTCAGGCAAAAAAGAATTGGTTATTATTGCCGATGACGTTGAAGGTGAAGCATTGGCAACTTTAGTAGTTAATAAAATTCGTGGAATCTTTAATGTTTTAGCGGTTAAAGCGCCAGGATTTGGAGACCGCAAAAAAGAAATGCTGGAGGATATTGCTATTATTACCGGAGCTGATTTTATTTCAGAAGATGTTGGTAAAAAACTTGAAGGTATTGATATAACCGCCTTGGGCAGCACTCATCGTGTAATTAGCAATAAAGACAATACCACTATTGTCGGTGGCAAAGGTTCAAAAAATAAAATAGATGAAAGAATATCTCAAATTAAAGCACAGCTTCAAAAAATTGATTCTGAATTTGATAGAGAAAAACTACAGGAACGTTTAGGAAAATTATCTGGCGGTGTAGCAGTAATTAAAATCGGCTCTCCAGTCGAATCAGCCCAAAAATTATTAAAACAGCGAACCGAAGACGCGGTAGCAGCCACTAAAGCAGCTATGGAAGAAGGCATTGTTCCCGGAGGTGGAATTGCGCTTTTTAATATTCATTTAAAAAGAGAAAAGCCGGATAAACACGAAGCCCCAGCGGCATTTGCAGCTGAGTTAATTATGGAAAAAGCTCTTACCGCGCCTCTTGAATCTATTATTAGAAACAGTGGTGAATCTCCATCAGAAATTATTAAAAAACTCAAAGAAAATAAATCAGAAGGCAATATGTGGGTTGGCTTTGACGCTATTCAAAATAAAATAGCAGATCTTAAAGAAATTGGCATTATTGATCCTCTTAAAGTCGTGAAAACAGCTTTTATCAATGCCATATCAGTAGCCAGTAATTATCTTACTATTGGAGTTGCCATAACTGACATTCCAGAAAAGAAAGACAAAGACGCGCCGGCTACCGGCATGGGTATGGGCGGTGGCGGAATGACGGGAGGATACTAAATAAAAATTTCTAATTTCTAATTTCTAATTTTCAAATAAAAAACGGCTAAATTGATTATTTAGCCGTTTTTTTGTATAATGTTTTTATAAAAAGGTCGTTATTAAAAGTTATAATGTTCTATTGTTGTAATTGTTATATCTGTTCATTACAACATTATAACAACTAAAACAATTAAAACTAAAGCATGTATTATTTAACCATTACCAATATAGCTGTAATTATTGCCATAGTCATAGTTCTATGGGCTATTACGGTTTTTAACGGCTTAATTAGAAAACGATTTCGAACTAAAGAAGCGTGGTCAGATATTGATGTTCAACTCAAAAGAAGATATAACTTAATTCCAAATTTAATTGAAACAGTAAAAGGATACGCTGCGCATGAACGCGAAGTTTTTGAAAAAGTTACCGAAGCGCGAACTAGAGCAATGGGCGCTAAAACAATAGAAGAACATGGCAAAGCGGAAAATATGCTTAGCGGAGCGCTTAAAACACTTTTTGCTGTTTCGGAAAATTACCCGCAATTAAAAGCGAATGAAAACTTTCTTGAACTTCAACGTGAACTTACTGACACGGAAAATAAAATTCAAGCAGCTCGCAGATTCTACAACACAAATGTCCGCGACTTCAACATTAAAATTGATTCTTTCCCGTCAAATATTGTTGCTAAAATTTTCCAATTTAAGAAAAGAGATTTTTTTGAAATAGAGGAATCCGCTGCCCGCGAACCGGTGAAGGTTTCTTTTTAAGATGTTGTATTGTTGTACCGATGTAATTG
Organism: uncultured bacterium; assembly: GCA_913009635.1. Lineage (GTDB taxonomy): Bacteria > Patescibacteriota > Minisyncoccia > UBA6257 > UBA9933 > CAJVXI01. Next base: position 4,160 of record CAJVXI010000014.1, on the reverse strand, counting down.
TTGTAATGCGTTATGAAAAAATTTGACTTCGAAAATTATAGATTTGAAGATTTAGAAGTATGGAGGTTGGGAATGAAAATCGTTCATGAAGTTTATAAAACTATAAAAAAATTTCCAAAAGAAGAATTATTTTCTTTGACAAATCAACTTAGAAGAGCTTCTGTCTCTATAGTTTTAAATATCGCAGAAGGAAGTGGCCAACCAACGTCAAAGGGATTTGCTGTTTATTTACATCGTGCTAAATCGTCAGCTTTAGAATGTGTAGCCTGTATAAAAATTGCTATTCAAGAAGGATTTGTTACGGAAACGGATGTTAAGTTATTAAATCAGCTTTTACAAGAAGAGTATTTTAAAGTTATTGCCTTAAAAAAATCAATCAAATAACATTACAACACTACAACATTACAACATTACAACATTACAACACTTATGCCTACTCTATACACTCATCAAGATAAGAATATCCGCAAGACGTGGATTTTAGTAACATTGTTTTTTATTATTGTTATTGGGGTTGGATGGGCTTTTTCGCAGATTTACGGCAATCCATCAATTTTATATTTCGCAGTAATTTTTAGTATTTTAATGAATGTTATTGCGTATTGGCATTCGGATAAAATTGTTTTAAAAATGTCAAAAGCCAAGCCAATTCAAAAGAAAGACGCGCCTGACCTCTACAATATAATAGAGAATTTATCAATTACCGCTGGCTTACCAATGCCAAAAGTTTATATAATTAAAGAAGAACAGCCGAACGCTTTTGCCACTGGTCGTAATCCCAAACACGCAATAGTGGCAGTTACCGAAGGACTTTTAAAACTGTTAAACCGTTCAGAGTTAGAAGGCGTATTAGCTCATGAACTTTCCCATATTGGAAACCGAGATATGCTTCTCTCAACTATGGTAGTGGTTCTGGTTGGTTTTATCTCAATTCTCTCAGATATATTTTTACGGTCGATGTTTTTTGGCGGATTTCGCCGCAGAGGAAGAAGGGGACAAACCCAAATAGTTTTAATGCTTGTTGGAATTGCTTTGGCAATTTTAGCACCAATTGCTGCTGTACTCATTCATATGGCGATTTCCAGAAAAAGGGAATTTCTGGCTGACGCTTCCGGAGCTCTTTTAACCCGTTATCCTGAAGGACTAGCTTCAGCATTGGAAAAAATTTCCAGTGCTCCAATTCCAATGAAAATTGCGAACAACACAACTGCTCATCTTTGGCTTGATGATCCATTCAAGGGAAAAAAGAAAAAGACCTGGTTCCACAAATTATTTATGACTCATCCGCCAATTGAAGAACGCATCAAGGTACTACAAGGAATAACTTAATAATTTAAAAACAATGATTAATGAAATTAAAAAACTTTTAAGCTTGGCAAAAAAACAAGAAAAGAAAATCGAAAATCTCAAAGAATTAGTTGAGCGGGATTTTTTGACTGGCATTTACAATCGTAGGGGATTCATTAATGAAACTGAAAAATTCTTGGACGAACTTAAATTGCCGGCCAATATCAAAGAACGCAGAAAACTTTTTGTTATTAAAAATCTTTCCATAATTTTTATTGACCTTGATAACATAAAAATCGTCAATGACACATTCAATCATGAAGCTGGAGATAAAGTTTTAATACAAACTGCCAAACTTTTCAAAAAAACGCTTCGAGAAATTGATGTTTTGGCCAGATGGGGAGGCGATGAATTTGTAATAGCGCTTTTGGGAGTTAACGAAAAAGAAGCGTTTAAAGTTGCCGAAAAATTAAGGAAAAAGTTAATGAGATTAAGAGTGAATTTTAAAAATAAAAAAATAGAAATAACCGCCAGTTTTGGAGTAATTTCCGCTTTAACCAAAAAACACAAAAAAATCACGATAAATATTCATAATTTGGTTGATAAAGCTGACAAAGTAATGTATAAAGCTAAAAAAGATTTTGGCAAGAATTTTGTAGTGGCGTTTCATAAAAAATTACGCACCAAAAAATAATGGAAAGGTGCAGGAGTGGTTTAACTGGCGGTCCTGGAAAGACCGTGTGCCGCAAGGTACCGTGGGTTCGAATCCCACCCTTTCCGAATCCACAAAATAAACGGCTCACACGGCGTGTGAGCCGTTTATTTTTGAAGCGTTCGCCGAGTTTCTAACGCTATAACGCTTTAACGTCACAGAGTGCTCTAATCTAAGATTAATTCTAAGCCCGTCTAAAATAAGTTCAGGCTTTATCTAAAAAGTACCGTTATAATACGAAAGATGGTATAATTTAAGCGCGGATGATGGTATAATGTAACATAAATTATTGATGTTTCATCAATATATAATATAATAAACAAGAAGATTTATGCGTATAAAAATAATCACAATAAAATAAATAAAAAAACGTAGAATAATTTGATTTCTTGTTGATATTTTTGTAAAATTATCTTAAAGATGGATAAAACCGCAATTATTAAAGAAATAACAAAAATCATCAGAGATTGCCTTTCCGATGATTATAAAATTTTAATTTTTGGTTCCTGGGCGAAGGATGATTCTTTGGAAACTTCTGATATTGATATCGGAATTTTAGGCAAGGAAAAAGTGCCATGGAATTTAATGGTTAAAATTTTGGGAGAAGTGGAAGAAATTTCCACTTTAAGGTCAATAGATATAGTTGACTTAAATTCAGTAGAAGAAAATTTCAAGAATAATGTTTTAGAATACGCTAAAGTTTTAGGTTAAATTTAAAATTATGATTAAGGAAATATTCACTTCATTTGTAAAATCTCTTCAAAGATTGGAAGAAATTTTGAAAGCGGAAAAAACAATAGCTAATCGCGATTCGGCTATAAAAAGATTTGAGTTTACTGTTGAGTTGGCTTGGAAATGTGTTCAAAGATTCCTAAGAGAGCAGGAAATAGTTTGTCGTTCGCCAAAAGAATGTCTAAAAGAAGCATTTAAATTCGGCTTAATAAAAGACGACCCTAAATGGATTGAAATGTTAGAAGATAGAAATTTAACAGTTCACACCTATGATGAAAAAATAGCTGAAGAAGTATATGTCCGTTTATCAAAATATCTTAATATTCTTAATCTATTAAAAGATACGTTAGGTAAAAAACTATAAACAATACTCTCAAAAAACATTTTCAATGGCTTTAAGTCATTCTATTGCAATCTACCTTAATTTTGGCTCTATTTATGGTAAAATAAGAATATGCAAAGAATTAAAAACAGAGTTAAGCTGAATAATTTTATCAAAAAAAGGCCGTATTTGATTTGGTATGTTAAAGATTATGACGCTCTTGACGAGGTCTCTATAGTTGAACATACGCTTAATTACGGTAATTGGGACGATGTGCAGAAAATGATAAAATTATTGGGTATAAAAAAGACCGCCGAGATTTTTAGAGAGCACGCGTTTCGTAAGAGGACGAATTATGGCAAGCGGGCGCGCAATTATTTTAATCTTTACTTTAATAAATATGCGTAAATTGCATAAAGAAATTTTAACGCCTAATCAGGCGAAATTGCTTCCAACTCTTAAATTATTTTCAAAAGATTTCGGTCTTGTCGGCGGAACCGCGATAGCGCTTTATATCGGGCACAGAGAATCTATTGATTTTGATTTGTTTACCAAAGATTCTGAATATGATTTTAAGATTTCGTCGCTTAAGCGGAGATTTAAACAGCGCGCCGTTATAGATAGAATTATTACTGACGAAGAAAACGAATTTACTTTTGTGTCCAATGGCATTAAAGTAACATTTTTTAATTTTGATTATCGCGTTCCGTTTACTGAAAAACTGGATTCTGTCATAAATATGCCGACACTTTTGACGCTTGCGGCAATGAAAGCGTTCGCTTTGGGGCATCGGGCAAAATGGAAAGATTATGTTGATATGTATTTTATAATGCGTTATCATCATCCGCTCAGTGAAATAGTCGCGCGCGCGACTAAATTGTTTGGCGCTCATTTTAACGAAAAACTGTTGCGAACACAACTCGCGTATTTTAAAGATATAAATTATTCCGAAAAAATTATTTATTTACCGGGATTTGAGGAAAGTGATAAAATTATACAAAACAAACTAAAAGATTTTAGCTTAGAATAAAAATTAGCGCGTTAAATAGTTAACCAATTTAAAATATAATACAATAAAAAAATTATAATGCCAAAGAAAAAATTAAG
>CAJVXI010000013.1 GCA_913009635.1 uncultured bacterium | reverse complement strand
CCAATACTAATCGCACCCTTACAAGCTTCGGCACATTGGTGTCTGATATTTGGAGCAACGCCACTAGAAGTTTGTCCGAATTCGGTTCACTGGCCGCCGATATCTGGAACGCCACTTACGCCCCAACCAGAACGTTGACTTCCACTTCAAGTATTGCCGCGTCTGAAGTATGGTCATACGCCACAAGAGGACTTACAGAAAATGTTGATTTGACAACGACTTCCACTCAAGCTATTTGGGACCAAGCGACTTCTACTCTCACAACCACCAGTTCTATCGGAAAACAACTCGCTGAAAATGTGGACGCGACTGTTTCTTCCAGAGCAAGCACAACCGGAGTATGGGCCAACGCCACCAGAACTCTTACCGACTACGCCACTTCAAGCATCGCGACAGCCGTATGGGCCAATACTAATCGTACTCTCACCAGCTTCGGCACTTTGGTAGCGGATATTTGGAATAATGCGACTAGAGGTTTGACTGATTACGCCAGTTCAACAATTGCTTCAGCTGTATGGAATAACGCTATTAGAGCATTAAGCACTTCAACATTAAATTCCGGCTCATTGGCTACGTTTACGGATATAAATACTTTAGAAAGTAATATTCGCGGCGCCAGCTCTACTGATTTAACTACTTTGGCAGGATATGTTGATTCGGTGGAGGGATATATTGGAGTGCCTGCCGACACCGCAACATCTACGTTATTTGGAGCCATTAAAGACGTTAGAACAAAATTAGATCAATTGGATACTTTAGAGACGAAAATTGACGCATTAGATACGGTAGTTGACCTTATCCGAGCTTCACAATTATTGGGTTATACTCTTGAACTTTCTGATATCGGTGAAATCGTGGAAACAAAAAATTATCGCGCTAAATTGGTTATTACAGATTACGAAAGCAATCCAGTGGATGCCTCTTCTACGCCGTCAATTATTCTTTATGACGCATTAAGAGCAACAGCCACAAGCACTACAATGACTAAACTTTCTACCGGTGTTTATGAATTTGTTTATACTGTAGCGTCAGGCGCGGCTAACGGAACTTGGGAAACATTGGTAAGTGTTGATTTGGGCGGTTCAGCAAATATCCAATTAAATGATTATTGGGAAGTAGAAGGTTCTCCAGCTCAGGTAGCTATAAATAGTATGAGCGACACTACTGTTCCAACGATTTCCGCTAATACAACCATTTCCAACGAGGGCTCTACTGGTTATGAATATCAATATGAATATTGCGTGGTGTCCACGGAAGCCAATCAGTGCGGAGGCGGAGATGATGTAGCTTATGCCAATGCGGCTAAGTATCTTAACGCCGGACAGGATTGGACTACTGATTTAGGATTAACTGTTTCTAATGCGGGTAATTATTGGTTTAAGGTTGTTGTATATTGGGGAAGTGAAACTTCCGGCGCTTCCAGAACATTTACCGCTAGCGGAGAATCGGTTCCTGAGCCGGAAGAAACGCCACCAAGCGGTGGTGGGGGAGGAATTACGGTTGGAGTAAGCTTAAACACTATTTACAATAAGCTTTTAGAGGTTCAGAAAGAACTGGGATATAACGGTAAGCCGGGAATTCCACAGGAAAATATTGAAGCAACTGTTTATGAGACATTAAGAATAATGAGTGAGCGATTAGAAACTGTTGCCGGCAGCGAGGGATGCGGTTTGTGCAGTATTTATAAATTAGAAAAAGAGCAGGCCACTAATATAGATTACCTCAAAAATAAACTTTTTGAACTTAAAGCGCTACTTGATACCAATAAGTTGTTAATTGATAAGGCGGCTAATAAACCGGTTATTAAAACATGGTTTGAATGGGGCTCTGTTATTTTGAAAATGCTTGTAGTAAATCCGTCAGCTTCTCAATCGCAAGTTGTTCCATTTGAAGCGTATTTGCCGCGAGAAATTAAACCTGAATACATTATTGATAGAGGAGATTTAATATTGGATTTTGATGAAGAAAATAATCTTTGGTATGTTCATAAAGAAATAAGATTGGGTCCCGGAGCTTCAGCAACCAAGGAAGTGGAGATTAAAGATGTTTGGATAATTCCGGAAGAAGATGTTGATTCTTTAAGGAGCCAGTTTAAGGAATTGATAAAACCATTAGAGAAGACGGCATTTTTTGCGCAAGGAATTACATTAAAAAGTGACTCAGACAGATTATTAGACGGAGTTATTAGAAAACAAAATGAGTACAAAGCTACTCCGCAGGAGCATATCGTGGCTTATAGGGAAAATATTGGAAGCTTAGAGGCAATTAAGCATAATCTTGAAGCGCTACAGAAGTTAGTGACAGAAGAAAGCGGAGCTGGCAGGGCAATCGGAAGTTTGTTTGGTGTTTCTACCACTATGACTTGGGCGATTGTTATTATTGTGGTAGTTGGAATTGCCGTATTAATGACTTTATTATATGTGCTTTTGATGAGGCACAGGGCTTTAGAGGAGTATATAGCTCCGGAAAGGAAATTTAGAAGGTTACCGATAATTGATTTAAAAAAACACGCCGTAAAAATAAAAGGTGGATTTATTACTTATCTCTTGCCGCCTTTTGGCAAACCGATAGTTGATATTCGACGATTAGTCAGAACGATTCGTTTCCTGATTATTATTGGCGTTTTGATCGGCTTGATTTTATTAGGAATAAATTTCGTTCTTAAATTCTTTTAAAATGAAAAATAATTTTTTAAACCCTGTTAGAAAAGACATTTTTTCTAACGGGATAAAATTTATTTTTTTAATCATTACTGGCTTAATTTTACCTTTAATTTTAATTCCAGTAGTAAAACTTACGGGCTTTTCAGAAATTATTGAAGAGATTTCAAAAGCTTTAGCGGTTCTTTTTTTGATTTTCAGATTTTCTACTTTGAAACAGAAAATTAAAGCTGGAATCTTATTCGGTTTTCTTTTCGGTTTGTCAGAAAGTATATTTTATCTCAATAATATTTTTCAAGTTGGTGATTTTAGTATTTTTTGGCAAAGATTTTTATGGACAGTGCCGATGCATATTATTACAGTTTTGGTAATTTTGCTGCCAGCATTTAAAAATAGAAAAATGATTATTTTGGGAATAATTGGAGCAATTATTATTCATTTACTTTTTAATAATTTAATAGCATGACTATAATTTTCAATCCAAAATTAAACAAATGGCTAATTTTTATCTTAATTCTTATAACATTAGCTAATTTTAATATTGCTAAAGTTAGAAAGGTTAATGCCGAAGAGTCAGTTGTTCTAAATATTTTAGTAATTAATCCTTCTATTTACACAGCCCAGACAATTACTATTAAACAATACTTGCCAAAAGAGGTTCGGGTCGAGCATATTATTAAAGTTGATGAAGGATTGCGGATTAAATATGACGCTAATTCGGATAGTTATTTTGTTTCTGGCGGAATTCTTTTAGGGCCAGGCAAAAGTCACAGCTTTACTGTTGAAATTAAAGATGTGTTTAAAATCTCAGAAGAAGAGATTATAGATTTAAAAAAGCAGGCTGAAACTTTAATGGCTCCATTGCGGAAAACAAGTTATTTTGCCCAAGGCGCAATTTTGAAATCAGAAATTGACGCAAAATTAGATGGAATTTTACGGCGGCAAGCTGATAAACCGGCTAATGTCCAGGATAGAATTTCTTTATTTAGAGAAACCCAAAAAGATTTAGATACTGCTAAAAATAATATTAAGTCATTAAAAGATTTAGCTACCCAAGCTTCCGGAGCTAGTGGAATCTGGGGAATAATAGGTGGCGTTCAAACTTTTGCTACCTGGGGTTTGGTTATTGGCATCTTAGCCGGGTTCTTGCTTTTAGCTGCTATAATTTTTGCTATGTGGCGGCATCAGATGGTTTTAGCGGCAGCGATGATGGAAAAAGCAGGTTTAGGTCCGGATAAAGAAGAAATTCCAGGACCTAAAATAATGGACGCAACATCCAGTTCAATAGATGGGCAGGATGAAATTTTTCAAAAGATTAGATTTTGGAAGAAAATTTTTATTTTTATAGTAATTTTAGGAACAATAATAATCTTTGGGTTTTTATTAATCAAAATTTTGCCATAACACTATCCTATATCCAACATCTTCGAAAAGAGTGGACTTTTGGCTTAAAAATTGCCATTATTACAGAAACTAATTAAGTAGTAATTCGTTTTATATGTTAGATGGCGAGAAAAACATAATAAAAGGTGCCATCCGGGGTAAGTCCTCGGCTTTTGGCTTACTTTACGATCATTATCAACCGCGTATTTACAGGTTTATTTATCTTAAAGTCAGCCACCGTGAGGAGGCAGAGGACCTTACCCATCAGGTGTTTTTAAGCTCTTGGCAGAATATTGGCAATTATAAATTCAAGGGTTTTCCATTTTCAAGCTGGCTTTATCAGATTGCAAGGAATCAGGTAATTGATTATTACAGAACAAAAAAGAAGAATGTCAGTTTGGAAAGTATCGCTGATCCAGAGGTTGAAAGTTCCAGTGAGAAAACAATTGATAGTAATTTGGAGTTTAAAAGAATTAGACAAGCCATTACTAAGCTTAACCAGGAGCAACAGGATGTAATTATTATGAGATTTATTGATGATCTTTCGCCGCAAGAAGTAGCTGTAGTATTAAATAAGACCTCAGGTGCTGTAAGATTATTACAACATAGAGCTATAAAGAATTTAAAAATAATCATGAATAACGAAGCATAAATTATGTCAAAGGATTTATTTAAAAATTTAAAAGATTTACAAAGCATTGGGCCTAATAAGGAATACACAGAGAGGTCGCGATTTTTGATTTTATCTTCATCGCGTTATGAAGCAAGAGTTAGAAAAATTAACCCTTTTGTTGTTATGGCAATTTCCGGCGCCTTTATTTTAATAACTATTTTTAGCGTTTCTTATATTAATCAAATTTTATCACCAATATTTTTACCGGGTTTGAATCAAAATGATTTAGTTGCTGAGGCAAATGAGATTACAGTTTCAATTCAAGTAAAATTAGATGATGTTAAATACAATATTCAGGAACTTGAAGATAATAATTTGGCGGATTTGGCAACACTCAATAAATTGAAAGTATTGTTAGTAGAAGCAACCAATAGATTGCAAGAGGCATCTGTATTGGATTTTGAAGGTGAAAATATGGAATTATCTTTACAGAAGATGAAATCAGCTAATGAAATTCTTAAAGAAATGAGCTTGGAAATAGGAGGAGTTCTAAAATAAAATAACCACGACGTAAGTCGTGGTTATTTTATTATCTACTTATTAAAACATGTTTAATAATTCATGTTTTATATTTTATTTAACAGCATCTTTAAGCGCTTTGCCAGCTCGGAATTTTGGTTTAATTGAAGCTGCAATTTGAATTTTTTCTCCTGTTTTTGGATTAACTCCCATTCGAGCAGCTCTTTTAGCAATTTTAAAAACGCCAAAACCAGGAATAGCTACTTCTTCTCCTTTTGCTAATGTTTTGGTAATAATATCAAATACAGCGTCAACGGTTTCAATTGCCTGTTTTTTAACTTCAATTCCAGCAGAAGTCATTAATGCTTCGGCTAATTCTACTTTTTTCATATAATTAGTGTTCGCGAATTGGCGAATTCATGCGAATATACAAATTTTTTATTCGCCATATTCGCAACTATTCGCTAATTAGTGATTACTCTGTCGACCTTTGTCTTAACGTATATTAATTATAGTAGATTATATAGGAAAAAGCTACAAGCAATGTTTTTAACTAAAAACTATTTAGCGTATTCCACCGCCCTTACTTCTCTTATAACATTTACTTTAATTTGTCCTGGATATTTTAGTTCAGATTCTATCTTATTGGCAATATCTTTGGCTAACTGAAGAGCTTTAAAGTCGTCAATTTTTTCTGGTGTAACAAAAACTCTTAACTCACGTCCAGCAGAAATAGCATAAACGGTTTTAACTCCTTCAAATTCAGAAGCTATTTTTTCTAAATCTCCTAGGCGTTTGATGTAGTTTTCCAATGTATCGCGTCTGGCTCCAGGTCTGGCAGCTGATAAGGCGTCAGCAGCCGCCACAATATACGATTCTGAAGTGCTGAAAGGATAATCTTCGTGGTGCGATTTCATCGATTCTATTATTTCATCAGCAATTCCATATTTTTTCAAAATTCTTATTCCTAATTCAATATGGCTACCTTGGACTTCGTGGTCAATAGCTTTGCCAATATCGTGGAGTAAGGCTCCTTTTTTGGTAGTTTCCACATCTAGCCCTAACTCTGAAGCAAGCATAGCGGCTAAATAAGCAGTTTCAATTGAATGAACCAATACATTTTGTCCATAACTAGTTCGAAAATGAAGTCGTCCTAATAATTGAATAATTTCTTTAGGCAGGTCATAAATACCTACTTCATAGGCTGCCGCTTCGCCAGTTTCGGTAATTTTTTTGTTGATTTCAGATCGCGCTTCCTCAACTTTTTCTTCAATTTTTGCCGGTTGAATCCTACCGTCTTTGATTAATTTTTCTAAAGCTAATTTAGCAATTTCTCGCCTTACCGGGTCAAAAGAGGAAATTGTTAAGCTATCCGGTGTTTCATCTATTATTAATTCAGCGCCCGTTAATCGTTCTAATGTTCTAATATTTCTTCCTTCTCGGCCGATAATTTTACCTTTAAGATCTTCGCCTGGAAGATTAAATATTGTAGTTGTTATCTCTGAGATATGAGAACGGGCGTAACGTTGAATAGCGGTGGTAATAATTTCTAAACTTTTATGCTCAATTTCTTCTTTTCTTTTTTTCTCTAATTTTTGTATAGCAGAAGTAATTTCTTGCTGGTATTTTATTTCGGTCTCTTTTAATAGGTAATCTTTGGCTTCAGAAAATGAGAGTTTGGCAATTTCTTCAAGTTTTAAGTGAACTTTTTGGTTTAATTCTTCAATTTGAGTTTTAGAGATTTTTAATTTTTCAATATCTTGATCTATTTCGGATTCGCGTAATTTTAAATCGGATAATTGTTTTTCGGTAAGTTCTTCTTTTTTAATAAGACGCTCTTCTAAGCGATTAAGTTGATTCTTTCGTTCTCGCTCCTCTTTTTTTATTTCTTCAAGAATCCCAGTAGCTTTTTTTTGAGCATCAAGAATTATCTCTTTAGATTTAGTATTAGTTTCATCAAGCTGGTTTTTGATTTTTTGTTCAATTGAACTGCCTTGCCTGAGAGCAATTAGTTGTCTAATAAAGTAACCGGCAACTAATCCAGAAGTAATCAAAGTGGCCCAAAAAAGTGGATGTTGGTAATTCATATATTTGATTGTTCGCTAAATTATTCATTTTGAATTGTATTAGGAACCGTTAAATTCTTTAATTACAGTTATTATAATGCTATAATTTTAAAATGTCAAAGCGAACAGTGGTTTTAGCAATCTTGGATGGCTGGGGAATTGGACGAATGGATGAATCTAATCCCATTTTCACGGCTAAACCGCCAAATATTGATTATATTAAAAGAAATTTTCCATCAGGTGCTTTGCAGGCATCTGGAATTGCTGTTGGGCTTCCATGGGGAGAAGAAGGAAACAGCGAGGTTGGGCATTTAAATTTAGGAAGCGGCAAAATTGTTTATCAAAACTATCCCAAAATTACTTTAGCTATTAGAGACGGCTCTTTTTTTAAGAACACTGCAATAAAAAATGCATTTGAGCACGTCAAGAAAAATAATTCCAGAATTAATTTTATAGGTCTTTTAAGTAAGGGGAATATCCATTCTTCTTTTGAGCATTTAGAGGCCTTAATGAAATTCGCTAAACAAGAAGGTTTATCTGAAATGATAAATCTTCATTTAATTACTGACGGCCGCGATAGTCCGCCGCAGTCGGCTATAGAAATGTTAACGAGTTTGCCCAAAGATAAATTGGCAAGCATTGCCGGTCGTTATTATGCTATGGACCGCGATAAACATTGGGACAGAACTCAGAAGGCATATCAATTATTGACTGGCGATGGCGCCACTACGGATGATTTTGAGACGCATATTAAAAATACTTATAAAAAAAATCTTAATGATGAATATGTGGAGCCCGTTTTAATAAATAAATCAAACAGTCGCTACATAAAAGATGGCGATGCAATAATATTTTTTAATTTTCGCGAAGACAGAATGCGCCAAATTGTTGAACCGTTTATTGATGATAAATTTGACAAATTTCCAATTAAAAAATTTTCTAATCTTTACGTGTCCACAATGATCAGTTATGAAGATAAGTTCAATGTTAATGTGATTTTTCAAAAGGAGAAAATAGAAAATCCATTAGGCAAAATTTTAGCTGATAATCAAAAAAGTCAATTTAGGGTTGCTGAAACTGAAAAATACGCGCATATCACTTATTTTTTTAACGGCCAAAAAGAGAAACCGTTTAAAAATGAATATAGAATACTAATTCCTTCCCAAAATGTAATTAGGCATGATGAACATCCAGAAATGATGGCTGCTGAGATTACTAGTCGTGTAATTGGGGCCATTGAAGACAAGGGATTTGATTTTATTTTGGTAAATTATGCTAATCCGGATATGGTTGCCCATACTGGCAATTATCAGGCATCTATTCAGGCGGTTAAAATAACTGATGAAGAAATCGGGAAATTAAAAGAAGTCGTTCTGAGGCATAATGCAATTTTAATTATTACATCTGACCATGGCAATATTGAAAGAATGTTTAATCCTTTAACTGGCGCTCCAGAAACCAAACATGACCCAAGTCCAGTCCCTATTTATCTAATCGCAAAAGAATATGAAAAGAAAAAAAGTGAAGCAAAGGTTAAAAAATCAGAAAGCGAGATGATTGGCGTGCTCGCTGATGTAGCCCCGACAGTTCTTGAGTTGATGGATATTCCCAAACCAAAGGAAATGACCGGTAAAAGCTTGCTGAAAGAGCTAGTAATGTGATAATATATCAATATGAAGTTTTTTTATAAGTTAATTTTTTTTCTTTTTTCTAATTTAGTGGCGCTTTTTGTAGCGGCATATTTTATTGATGGTTTTGAAATTTCACAGGGTTTTATAAGTTATATTACTGTTGCTGGTATTTTGACTTTAATTAATATTTTTGCAAGACCTTTTATTAAGTTTGTTTTAACTCCAATAATTATTTTAACTCTTGGATTTGGTATTATTTTGGTTAATGCCTTAACGCTTTATATTCTTGACTTTTTCTCCAGCGAGATTACTATTATTGGGATGGTGGCATTAATTTACGCGACTTTAATTGTAAGTGCCGTAAATATCGTGATTAATTTTTCAGCAAAAAGGATATATAAAGAATAATATGTTAATCTCTATTCTTCAAATCATTATTTCTATTGTTTTAATTGTTTTAATTCTTTTTCAAGAGCGGTCATCGGGTCTTTCCGGTATGTTTGGCGGTGGCGGTGGCGAAGAAGGAGTTTATCAAAAACGGCGCGGTTTGGAAAAACTTATTTTCCGAGCCACTGTAATTTTAGTCATTCTTTTTGCTGGTTTATCATTGTTGAATCTTTTATTTTAAAGGGCTTGATTGAAAAATTTGAGCCGTAGGTGAAAATTTTTCACTACCAAACCTTTACCCGCCTAAATTTTTATACCAGACCTGAAATAGCACCTAGTTATATTCTTGCCCGCCTAAATTTTGCGAAGCAAAACTTTGGCGGGCGGGGGCGTCGACTTCGTCTCCTATATATTAAAAGTAAAAGTTTTTGACAAAAATTTGGCATGTTTAATAGAACTTCTCAAATTCTTAAATCTTTTTCTCGTTTTGAGCGTTATATTTTTTTAGCGTCTTTTTTGATATTTATCGTTTCTTCTGTTTTCCTTTTAATTAAGTTTATAAATCAAAATACATTTTTAGTTCCGGTTATCGGCGGAGAATACAAAGAAGGAATCGTTGGTCAGCCGACTTTTATTAACCCAGTTTTAGTCGGAAATAATGATGCTGATAGAGATTTGACCAGGTTGATTTTCAGCGACCTTATTGATTTAGCGGAAAGTTATAAGGTGGATAGTCATGGCCTAACTTGGAATGTTCGACTTAAAGAAGACATTTTCTGGCATGATGGAAAAGCTATAACAAGTGATGATGTAATTTTTACCGTTAGAACTATTCAGGATTCTGATGCGCGTTCTCCATTATTTTCTAATTGGCAGGGAGTGGTTGCTGAACGCGTTAGCGAGCGTGAAGTAAAATTTATTTTATCAACTCCTTACGCGTTTTTCAAAAACACGCTTAAAGAATTAAAACCAATTCCCAAGCACCTTTTTGGTGATATCCCATCTGCCAATCTAAAGCTTTCTAATTATAATCTTGAACCAATTGGAAGCGGGCCATTTAAATTTGATTCTTTTCAGAAACGCTATGATGGTTTTATTATTGATTATAAACTTATAAGAAATGAAAATTATTTTGAGCAAAGTCCATATCTTGAGCAGATAATTTTAAAGTTTTATCCTAACAACAATGAATTAATTGAGGCCTTTAACGCAGGGATAATTGACGGTTTTGGAGGTTTTAATCCGAAAGAATTAACAGATATTAAACTTGATTATCAGGCATTTAAGCTTGTAATGCCAAGATATTACGCTATTTTTTTAAATGCTAATTCTCAGTCATTACTAAGTGATGCAAATATTAAGACGGCATTAGGTCTTGCTACTGACCGTCAAACACTTATTGAAGAAGTTTTTCTAAATTACGCATTGCCATCTTTTGGTCCATTGGTTCCATCAATGGATGGATATAATGCCGAAATTTTTCAAGAGAATTTTTATAAAGTTGAATTTGAAAAAGCTAATCAACTTTTGGATGATGATGGCTGGCAAGTTAACAACGAAGGAATTCGTGAAAAAGATTTTTCCAAAGGCAATAAAGAAGAGATTTTAAGATTAGAATTTAAATTAGTTGTTCCAGAAATACCGTTTTTAATTGAAACAGCAAATATTATTCAAAATGACTGGAAAAAAATTGGCGTTAAATTAGATTTGGTAATCCTTCCGACATTCGACATTAATAATAAAGTAATTAAGACGCGTGATTATGAAATGATTTTATTTGGTAATATCTTTGGAAGAAATCCAGATTTATTCTCTTTTTGGCATTCTTCGGAAAGATTTTATCCTGGCTTAAATTTAGCGCTTTATAACAGCGAAACAGCGGATATTTTAATTGAATCAATCAGAAAGAATCCAAGCCAAGAAAGTAGGCAGAGAAATTTAAATAAACTACAGTTATTAATCATAAATGACAAACCGGCAATCTTTCTTTATTCTCCGTTTTATTTTTATATCAGCAAGAATCAACTTGGCGGTTTTGAGGAACAATTCATTTCATTGCCAAGCGAGCGTTTTGAAAATATTGAAAATTGGTATTTGAAAACAGAAAGAAGGTTTAAATAAATTTCTAATTTCTAATTACTAATTTCTAATTAAATTCCAATAATTAAATGTTTAATATCTTCTGCGAAAAAGGGAAAATAGAGCATAAAATTGGCTATGATGTATGTCGAGGTAAAGACTGGCAAGGCGAACTACGCTATGATTTGACGCTTATTTACCCCGTTAAAAATAAGACGTCAGAGACGTCCGCCTTGCCTTCGGCAAGGATTTCTAACGGGGTTTACGCGAAAGGCACGACTAAAGAATTGCCGCGGACGTTTGGGCATTATCATACACAAGGATATGCTGAATTATTTGAAGTAATTGAAGGAACTACGATGGCGCTTATGCAGCAATTTGGAGCTGAATCTGATATAATTGAGAGAGTATATCTGATTGAGGCCAGTAAAGGAGATAAATTCATTATTTTGCCGGATTTCGGATTTACGAATATTAATCCAGATAAAGCAAAAAATCTTCTTTTTTCAAACTGGATTAATACAAACGTTGAAAACCAATATGATTCAATAAAGAAATATAACGGGTTTTGTTACCGTGCTTTAAGAGGTGGAAATGGCAATATAATTTTTAAAAAAAACGAAAATTACAAAAAAATTCCAGAACTTATTAAATTAAGGCCTAAAAAATTACCTAAAGAATTGAAAAATCTTGATTTTTTGAACCATCCAGAAAAATATAAGGATATTTTGAGAGTTGATAAATTATTTAAATTGATTTAATTAGGTTTCGCAAAGCTAATATTTGCCGCGGTGGCGAAATCGGTAAACGCGTAGGGTTCAGAATCCTATCCCATAAAATGGGTTGAGAGTTCAAATCTCTCCCGCGGCACCGAACGGGTTCCAGCCTAATTTTAGAAAAGTTAGGCGTCGCCTCAAAAGAGGCGAACTTCGCTCTTTTAGAGTGGGAGGCTGGCCCAAATGAAATTTGGGTGGCAAGTCCCACCCTGGGTACATGAATTAAATTTCTAATTACTAATTTCTAATCAATTTTTAATGTTTTAATTATTTAAACATTATAAAATTAGAAATTGATTCAAAATTAGTTATTCTTAGTATATGTTTAAACAAAAAACAACTAAAGTTATAAGAAAAACTTTTGATGAAAAAGAAGAAGAGGTTAGATTTATTCCGATTGGCGGGTTTGAAGAAGTTGGCCGTAATATGATGGCTTTTGAATATAGAGATGAGATTATTATTATTGACGCCGGTCTTCAGTTTCCAGAGGAGACAACTCCTGGAATTGATTATATAATTCCGAACATTTCTTATCTTGAAAAGAAGAAAGAGAACATTAAGACGTTAATTATCACTCATGGCCACTACGACCATATTGGAGCAATTCCGCATATTATGGAGAAATTAGGAAATCCTACTATTATCACTACTTCAATTACTAAAGAAATTATTGATAAGCGTCAAAAAGATTACCCTAATGTGCCAAAACTCAATTTTGAAATTATTAAAACCAATGACAGTCGTCAGCTTTCCAAGCATTTTAAAGCTGAATTTTTTGGTCTTGCGCATAATATTCCCGAAGGATTTGGTTTAATTTTAGATACTCCAGTAGGAAAAATTGTCCATGGCGGAGAATTTAAGTTTGATTATGATGTTAACGGCAAGCCGCGCGGCTTGGATGTTTGGAAAAAAATTGGCGATAAAAAAATTCATACACTTTTACTTGAATCAACCGGAGCCGAAGAACCGGGCTATTCTGTATCTGAAAGAGTTGTAGAGCAGGAGCTGGAAAGGATTTTTAAAAAAGCCGAAGGCAGAATTATTGTTGGAACTTTCTCTTCGCTTTTAGATAGATTGGCAGAGATTATTAAAATTGCCGAACGGCTTAATAAAAAAATCGCTATCAGCGGATTTTCAATGAAAACAAATATTCAGATTGTCAGGAATCTCGGTTTTATGAAGGTTAAAAAAGGCACAATTATTCCTTTGGAGGAAATTAAAAAATATCACGACAATAAAATTTTAATTCTTTGCACTGGCGCTCAGGGGGAGCCCAATGCAAGTTTAATGAGAATTGCCAATGGAGAACATCGTCAGATTAAGATTAAAAAAGGCGATATGGTTATTTTATCGTCTTCAATTGTTCCGGGAAACGAACGCAGCGTCCAGATAATCAAAGATGATATTTCGCGGCAGGGAGCTTTAATTTACCATTATAAAATGATGGATATTCATTCCAGCGGACACGCTCCACAAGAAGAACTTAAAGTCGTTATGAAACTTGTTCGGCCTAAATTTTTTATTCCCATGCATGGTTATTATTTTATGCGTTGGAGAAATGCCCAGAACGCGCAAGAAGCGATAAATCTTAAACCGGAAGAAACAATATTAGTTGATAATGGACAAGTTATTTCAATAACGAATAATTCAGTTAAAATAACTGAGGAAACCGTACCTGCTTTTTATGTGATGGTTGACGGTTTGGGCGTTGGCGATGTTGGAGAGGTGGTTTTAAGAGATCGTCGCGCGCTGTCTGAAGAAGGAATGGTAGTTATTATCGCTACTTTAGATCGCCGTACTGGCCGTTTTCTTAAAAACCCGGATATTATTTCGCGCGGTTTTATTTATCTTAGAGAAAGTAAGGATTTAGTTGAAGAGCTTAGAAGGCGTATACGCAGTATTATCAGTCGTATTCCTCGTCAACAACATCTTGAGCCGGATTATATTAAATCTTTAATACGAGACCAAATTGGTCAATTCTTGTATAATAAAACAAAGAGAAGACCGATGATTTTACCGGTGGTGATAGAAGTATAATAACTAGGAAATCTCAAATCCCAAGCACCAAATTTCAAATAAGCACCAATGATCAAAATTTCAATGACCAAAACTCGTATTTAGAATTTAGGTAATTGGAATTTAGAATTTATTTGAGATTTGGAATTTGTTATTTGGAATTTTAAATATATATGCGACCTGTTTTAATATCCGGCGTTCAGCCAACTGGAAAACTTCATATTGGAAATTACTTGGGTGCTCTAAAGAATTTTGTTGATTTGCAGAATTCAGGCCGTTATGAGTGCTATTTTTTTATCGCAGATTTGCATGCGCTTACACAAACTCCAAATTCTAAAGATTTAAGTAGAAATATTTTAAATCTCGCAATTGATTTTTTGGCGACTGGGCTTAATCCTGACAAATCCGTTATTTTTCAACAATCGCAAATAAAATTTGTACAAGAGCTGAAATGGATTTTAAGCACGCTTACGCCAGTGAGCGAATTATTGCGTATGACGGCGTTTAAAGAAAAAGTATTACAGCCGCTTAAATATTCAGAGAGAGAAAAAATCACAAAAGAGAAATTTGAGAAAATCATTGAGAAATCAAATTTCGGATTAGCGGAATACCCCGTTCTTATGGCCGCAGACATTTTACTTTACGATGCCCAATTTGTTCCAGTTGGCGAGGATCAGCTTCAACATTTGGAATTCACTCGGACATTGGCGAGGAAATTCAACAAAAAATTCGGCAAGATACTTATTGAACCAAAACCGCTTTTAACAGATGTGCCGCGACTAATGAGTTTGGACGATCCGACTAAAAAAATGTCAAAATCTCAGCCATCTGGCTGCTTGTTTTTGGACGATTCGCCGAAAGAAATTTATAAAAAACTTCAAAAAGCCGTGACTGATTCCGGCAAAGAAATTAAATACGACCAAAAGAACAAACCGGCAATTTCAAATTTAATAAAAATTTATCAGGTATTGAGCGGACAAACTGTAAAAAATATTGAGAATAAATTCAAAAACAAGGGCTATGGCGATTTCAAAAGGGATTTAGCCAAAATCGTTGTTAAGTATCTTGCTCCCTTCCAAAAAAAGAAAAAACAATTAAGTGGACAGCAGTCCAAGATTAAAAAAATTATAGAAGCTGGCAACAAAAAAGCCAATCAAAAAGTTGAGAAAAAAATGGAAATAATAAAAAAGAAAGTGGGATTAATTTTTTAATCTTAAAAAACTTTTAAAAAAACAAAGGAGTACAATAAAAGAGCTACCTTTTATGTGGAGTTGCCGATGGGATGAGTTGTTTCTCCTTTTTCTAAGAAAGATTTAATATTTTCAATATCCGTATTTAAAATACGTTGCAGCGCTTCTTGCGTGTTAAAAGCGTTGTGAGGCGTAATAATCACATTTGGCATGTCAATTAAAACATGATTTGCTAAAATAGTTTTTAAATCATGTTCTTTTGGATGTCCGTATAGAAGAAACGATTTTTCATCTTGGGTTGTGCCTTCTTCTTCTAAAACATCTAAACCAGCGCCACCCAAAATTTCTTCTTCTAATCCTTTAACTAAAGCGGCTGTTTCTACTATCGCGCCGCGAGAAGTATTTATAAGTATGGCGCCTTTTTTAATTTTATTAATATTTTCTGAATTTATTAAATGATGCGTTGTTTGTCCTGAGGAGTTCGGCTGAGGCTCATTCGAAGCCCTTGTCGAAGGAATATATGGGACGTGCAAACTGATAATGTCGGATTTGCCAAGTAATTCATTTAATTCAACGTATTGAAAATTCATTTCTTTACTAAGTTTCTCATTTGGATAAGCGTCAAAAGCGATTATTTTCATACTAAAACCTTTGGCAATTTTTATCATATATTTACCAATCCTTCCAGTACCGACAATTCCAATAGTTTTATCTTTCAAATCAAATCCTCTTAGTCCTTCCAAAGAAAAACTTCCTGTTTCTCTAATGCGGTCATAGGCCTCGTAAATTTTTCTTGAAAGCGTAAGAATCAGGCCAAAAGCCATTTCTGCCACTGTATTATCGCCATATCCCGGGACATAGGCGGTTTTAATGTTTTTTTCTTTGGTAGTTTTTAAATCTATATGGTCAAATCCGGTTGAACGTGTGGTAATTAATTTTAAATTCGGAAAACTGTCAATAACTTCTTTGTCAACTTTTGATCCTACAAAAACTGAAATAATCTCAGCATCTTTTTCGGTCGGCAGATTGTCTTTATCTAATTTTTTGTCATAGAATGATAATTCTTGATTCCTGATTCCTGATTCCTTATTCTTTATATATTCTTTTTCCCAGTTTTCTATTTCGAAAAAAGCTAGTTTGCTCATACAAATATATTAATATTTAAAAATACTAGTGTCAATAATTTAATAAAATGTTTCCAATTTAGTGATTAGCTACTAGCTGTTAGTGATAAAAACTAGTGACCAACTTACTAGTGGTTAGTGGCTATTTTTTGCTTTAATAATTTCATCAACCATTCCGTATTCTTTAGATTCCTTGGCATTAAGCCAAAAGTCGCGGTCAGTATCTTTTTCAATTTTAGACAATGGTTGTTTTGTGTGTTTGGTTAAGATTTGATTAATTTGATCTTTGATTTTAATAATATGGCGAGCTGCAATTTCAACTTCTATTGCTTGTCCTTCACCTCCGCCCATTACTTGATGGAGTAAAACTTCTGAATTCGGCAATATAAATCTTTTGCCTTTTTTCCCGGCTGCTAAAAGTACAGCTCCCATTGAACCGGCAATTCCTACGCAAATTGTTGAAATATCAGGTTTAATGTGCTGCATGGTATCATAGATCGCAAGACCGGCCGTAACCATACCACCAGGAGTGTTAATATAGAGTTTAATGTCTTTTTTGGAATCTTCGTGTTCTAAAAATAAAAGTTGGGCGATTATTGTATTGGCTACTGTATCAGTAATTGGTCCGCTAAGAAAAATTATCCGTTCTTTAAGCAGGCGGGAATAGATGTCATAAGCTCTTTCGCCATATTGTGATTTTTCAATTACTGTTGGAATTAAATTCATACCTTAATTATATAAATTTTTAAGTGAAAACGCAAAAAATTTATCCATAATTATGAGCATCGAGCACATAATGCGTTATGTGCTCGGTAAAGGTTTTATAGCTAAAATTTTTACGCCTTTCGGACTTGAAATTTTAAACAAAGCCCTTTATTTTAAGAATTTCACAATAAGCAACGCTACGTGTTAGGATTGGGATTTATATTTTTCTTTGTAAAGATTTGTTGATTTTTCTATTGCCTCAATCGCTTTTTCTTTGTTTTCCCATTCCTTCACAGCCACCTCTTTTTTTTGCGAGTTTTTATAAATTTTAAAAAAATGTTGGATTTCTTTCAAGATGTGCGGCTCTACATCAGAAATGTCGTTTATGTTATTAAATCTTGGATCTTTTGTCGGCGCGGCAAGAATTTTTTCGTCATTTTTGTCATCATCAGTCATATTAAGTAAGCCAACAGGTTTTGCCTGAATAATACAGCCCGGAATCAATGGTTCGTAAGAAAGTAGCAAAACATCCAATGGATCGTCGTCACCGCAAAGGGTTTGGGGAATGAATCCGTAGTTCGTCGGATAATGTATTGATGAATCAAGAATACGGTCAACTTTAATAAATCCGGTTTTCTTGTCTAGTTCGTATTTGACGCGGGAAAGTTTGGGAATTTCAATTATCGTCGTAAACTTTTCCTTGTCGCCAAATTGTAAATCATGCCAAAAATTCATAATTTTTTTACAATAATAATGTAATTTATTTTTTTATTTTTGGCGCTTTTGGTTTTACATCTGTCTCTGTCAATGCTTCTGTTTCCTTTTTCTCTACTTTAGCTATTCCTCCTTCTTGCGCGTCTTCCGGTCGTGACTGAGAGCGAACGTCAATTTTCCAGCCAGTTAGTTTGGCTGCTAATCTAACATTTTGTCCGCCTTTACCAATTGCCAAACTTAATTGGTCTTCTGGAACTAAAGCTTTTGCTTCCCGGCGCGGTAAAATTTCCACTATTTTTACTTTTGCCGGCGAAAGGGAAGCGGCAATAAATTTTTCTGGATCATCTGACCACTCAATAATATCAATTTTTTCCATTCCTAGTTCATTCGTTACGGACATTACTCTTGTGCCTCTTTGGCCAACACAAGAGCCAACAGGATCAACACCTTCCATTTTAGAAGCAACGGCAATTTTTGTACGGCTACCGGCCTCACGAGCAACGGCTTTAATTTCTACTGATTCATCTTGAATTTCAGGCACTTCCATTTCAAAAAGTTTATTAATAAATTTTGGATGAGAGCGTGAAAGAATTATCCCGGGCAATCTTGCGGTTTCTTCTTGAATAGATAGAAGATAAAAGCGTAATCTCTCGCCAATTCTGTAATGTTCACCAGGAATAGTTTCATTATAGAACATCATTCCAACAGCGCGCCCCAAATCAATATAAACGTTACCTCGTTCAATTCGTTGGACAATTCCGCTAATAATTTCTCCTTCTTTATCAAGATACTCTTTTTTAATTGATTCTCTTTCCGCCTCTCTAATTTTTTGAAGAATTACTTGTTTAGCGGCTTGAGCGGCAATTCTTCCGAATTCTTCGTGTTCTTCTAATGGGAATTCTAATTCTTCGTCTAGTTTAGCGGTTTTTTTGATTTTTTTTGCTTCTTTAATTAAAATATGGCGGTCAGGATTATAACGCGGTAATTTTTCTTCTTCGTCCGCCGTAGCCTTCTTGCCTGCCATAGCTTTCTTGCCCGCTAAAGCTTCAGCGACGGCGGGAGCGGAGGCAGGATCGGAGGCGGGCTTGTCCTCTATATCCTTGGTGGAAACCGGCTTTTTCTTGGTTTTTTTAGCTTTGTCTTTTTCCTCTTCGTCTTCTTCTATTTCAACTATTTCAACAGTTTTTTCGTCAACCACGGTTTTTATTTTTTTAAACTTTAAATCACCGGTTTTTAAATCCAGTTTTACCCTAATAACTTCTCCCTTTTTCCCGTATTCTTTTTTATAGGCAGCAGCAATTGAATCTTCAATTACTTTTAGAATTTTTTCTGACTCAATGCCTTTTTCGTCGGCAATTTGCTCTATTGCCCGCTTAAGATTTTTTAAGTCCATCATATAGTGTTCGCGAATTACAAATCTTTGCGAATATAGCTAATTTACTATTTAATTATTCGCCATATTCGCGGTTATTCGCTAATTCGTGATTACTTTATTTAAAAGTCCGCTTTTTGGCGGACTTTCAGTATGTCTAATTATATAATTTTGTTATGGGAAAAGTCAACCCCTTATTCATCTTTCATTGCCTTCAAAGATAGCCCAATCTTCCCGTTTTCAACTTTAATAACTTTTGCTTTTACTTTATCGCCAAGTTTTACTATATCTTCCACTTTTTCTACAAAACCATCTTTTAATTCTGAAACGTGAATCATTCCGTCTTTACCCCCTTCTAAATCAACAATCGCTCCGAAATCAAGAATTTTTATTATTTCACCCTCAACAGTTTCGCCAACTTTATATTCTCGGGTCAATGATTTAATATAGCGGATTGCTGAATCTACTTTTCCATTATCAATTGCAGCAACAAAAACTCTGCCACTTTCTTCAATATCGATTGTTTCTACGCCGGTATCTTGAATAATCTTATTAATCATTTTTCCACCAGGACCTATAACAGTACCGATTTGTTCAGGATTAATTTGAACAGTCAATATAGTAGGCGCGTAAGCAGAAACCTGTTCTCTAGGTTTGCTGATTGCTTTGTCCATAATTTCTAGAATTTCTAAACGGGCTTTTTGGGCTTGCTGGAAAACTTCTTTGAGTATAGGTAGGGTAACGCCATAAATCTTTACATCCATTTGAATAGCCGTAATTCCGTCTTTGGTACCAGCAATTTTACAATCCATATCTCCGTAATGGTCTTCCGGCCCTTGGATGTCCGTAAGTATCTTGTAATTTTCTTTCCTCTTTCCTCCTTCCTCTTTATTCTTTGTAATTAATCCCATTGCGATTCCAGCTGCTGATTTTTTAATAGGAACACCGGCGTCCATTAACGACAAAGAAGTCGCGCAAACGCTTGCCATAGATGAAGAACCGTTTGAAGATAAAATTTCTGAAACTACTCGCATTGTATAAGGAAATTCTTCTTGTGAGGGAATAAGAAATCGGACTGCTTTTTCAGCTAAAGAGCCATGGCCTATTTCTCTTCGGCCAGGTCCGCCTAATCGTTTTATTTCGCCAGTTGAATAAGGAGGGAAGTTATAATGAAGCATAAATCTGCGTTTTATGGTTGCCTCCATCGTTTCCATAAGTTGTTCAGCTCCGGGAGCAGCTAGGGTAGTTACTGCTAAAGCTTGTGTATTGCCGCGAATAAACAAAGCTGAGCCATGAAGTCGTTTAAATAAACCTATTTCAGTGTAAAGGTCGCGTACTTCGTCTAGTTTGCGTCCATCAGGCCTTTTTTCAAACTCAATAATGTTTTTATGAATTAATTTATCTGTTTCTTCTTCAATAATGGCATTAGCTGCGCTAAGTTCGTCAATTAAATCTTCTTGTTTTAAATATTCTTTTAAAGATTCTTTTAGGGTGTCAATATTATTTTGGTGGTCAGTTTTTTCAGAGGTATAAATAGCGTCTTCCAGTTTATCTTTTAAGAAATTTTGGATTTTATTCTTAACTTCTTCGCTTGGCTCAGATAGAGCAACATCAGCTTTTGGCTTGCCAATTTTTTCAATAACTTTTTTTTGAAAAGCAATTAGTTTCACAATTTCTTTTTGGGCTAAATTAAAACTTTCAATTACCTCGTCTTCATTTGATTCGTTTCCTGACAATTCAATCATATTTATTTTTTCTTCTGTACCAGAAACAAAAGCGTCAAATTTAACTTCTAACTCTTTGGCTTGAGAATTAGTAGGATTAATTATTGTTTCTCCGTTTGTGCCACGTATGATTCGTACACCCGCAACAGGACCATTCCATGGTATTTGTGACGATGCTAAAGCTGTTGATGCTGTAAGAAGAGCAATAAAATCAGGATCATTTTCGCTATCATAAGAAAGAATAGTAATAACAATTTGAACATCGCGACGTATTCTGTGGTCAAAAAGTGGCCGTAAAGTACGGTCAATCATTCTGCCGGAAAGAACAGCTTCTTCAGATGGTCTTCCTTCACGTCGTATAAATCTACTGCCAAGAATTTTTCCAGCAGCGTAGAATTTTTCTTCATACTCAACAGAAAGTGGGAAGTAATCAATATCTTTATCTTGTTTTCCCATTACTACTGTTGCTAAAACTATCGTATCGCCGTATTGTCCAAGTATTGCCGCATTGGCTTGGCCTGCAATTTCAGAAACTTCAAACCTCAATGGTTTACCCGCAAAATCTATTTTAAATTCTTGTCTATTTAATTTCATAATTTATTTTTTCATCATTACTTTTGGTTTTTTTTCTAAATCAATAAAAAAATCTGCCTTTTCTTTTAGTTTGGCGGAAGCGCTGCGGCCAAATGCCGCTACTTCAACTTCTCTGCCTAATCCCCATTTAAGATATTCTACTAAAGGAATAAAATCACCATCTCCAGTAACTAAAATAATTGCATCCAAAAAACTTGCCATTCTAATGGCATCAACTGCCATTCCTACGTCCCAATCCGCTTTTTTCATGCCGCCCGGGAAAATTTGCAAATCTTTCGTTCTTAATTCTATACCGGCTTTTTCCAGCGCTTCAAAAAAAGCCGCCTCTGGCGCTTGCTGGGCGAATCTTGCTTTTCCAGGGGCTGTGGTTTCTTTTTTTTGCCGAGATGTTTCAGCTAAAACGTCTTCACTTTTTACTACATAGCCAATTACCCTGATTAATTTTCTACCGCCAACTAATTCTTTAATTAATTCTCGGTAATTTACTCTATCGCCGTAAAGATTTTTGGCAGAATGGTAAAGGTTTTGGATATCAATAAAAATTCCGATTCGTTGATCTTTATACTTCATAATTTATTCGTGTGTGTCCTTCGCATATTATTTCTTTAGCCCCAGTTTTCTAACTAAAGAAGTATAGCTTTTTTTATTATTTTTAGCTAAGTAGTCCAATAATCGTCTTCTTTTACCAACCATTTTTAAGAGGCCACGTCGAGAGTGGTTATCTTTTGGATGTGTTTTTAAGTGGCTCGTAAGTTCTATTATAGATTTAGTTAAGAGTGCGGTCTGAACTTCAGCTGAGCCAGTGTCACTTTCGTGAAGTTTGTATTCTTTTATAAGATTTTGTTTTTTACGTGGTGTAAGCATGGGAGTGTTCACGAATTGGCGAATTCGTACGAGTATACGAATTTTATTCGCCATATTCGTAGATATTCGTTAATTAGCGATTACTTTATTATATTACTTTATTTTAAAATAAAAATCAAGTGGGTTAAAGAGTTTTTGTAAAGATATTTATAGCGTCGCAAAATCTCTATGAAATTTTGCGACATTTGTTATATAATTAAATCAAATGGCTGATATTAACAAACTTCTCAAAAATTACCTTGATTATTTAGAGATTGAGAAGAATCGTTCACCGAAAACGCGGGAGAATTATGAACGGTATCTTAATGTATTTATAGATTTTGAAAAAATAAAGACAGAAAAAAGCATTACTGTTGATAATGTGCGGAATTTTCGGCTTCATTTGGCTCGAACTAAAATATTGGAAGGTAAAACTCTTAAAAAAAATACTCAGACCTATTATGTGATTGCTATACGAAATTTTTTAAAATACTTAATTAAGCAGGATTATAATGTTTTATCGCCAGATAAGATTGAATTACCAAAAATTTCAATGAGACAAATTGAAATTATTGAATATAAAGATTTAGAAAGATTACTTGAAGCGCCAAAAGGACAGGATTTGCGCGCATTGCGTGATAGAGCGATTTTAGAAACTTTTTTTTCTACTGGTTTGCGGATTTCCGAACTCTGTGGACTTAATCGTTATTTTGATTTGAGTAGAGGAGAAATTTCAGTTCGTGGGAAAGGCGATAAGTTACGAATAGTTTTTCTTTCCGAACGCGCCAAAAAAGCAATTAAGAATTATTTAGATAAACGTACTGATACTGAAGAAGCGCTTTTTATTAGTTTAACTAAAAGTTTCCGCCTTCGCCAAGGCCTCGGCCTTTGGCCGACGAAGTTGCCTTCGGCCGACGAAGTCGGCGGACAAACAAAACCAAAAATTAAAAGTCCTAAAGTTATCGGACGGATTATTCCTCGGACGGTTCAAAGATTGGTAAATAGTTATGCGAGAAAAGCAGGAATTCCAGATAAAGTAACTCCGCATCAGCTTCGGCATCAGTTTGCTACAGACCTTTTAATCGGGGGAGCCGACCTACGCTCGGTTCAAGAGCTTTTAGGACACGCGAATGTTTCTACTACTCAAATATATACTCATCTTACAAATAAAGAACTTCATGAAGTCCACAGAGCTTTTCATTCTAGAAGAAGAAAGTGATAAGAAGAAAGTGATGTAATTGTTTAATTGTTATTTTATTTAATTATCATTACTATACTTAACTATCTTATACTTGCGATCGCGTGTAAAAGATAGTAAAATGAAAAAATAACAATGAGAAAAGGAGATATTATTTTAAAAATATTAGACGCTATTGAACATTTTACGTTTGGAGTAGTTGATCTTTTTGGCACTTTTTTGGATGCTGGATATGGAGCTTCTTACGGCAAAATTCAATATCAATCATTAAAACAACGAAAAGATAAAGATTGGGTATCCAAAGAAGTAGAATTAAAAAGAAAAGCGAAACAAAGATACCATAGTTTAATTTACAAATTAAAGAAAGATAATTTAATTAAAGAGAGTGCAAAAGGCGACAAGAAATTTTTTATAATTACTAAAAAGGGGAAAGATAAATTATCGTTGTTAATAAAAAGAAATAAGAAGATGCTTCCTAAGATTTTTTATCAAAAAGAAAAAGGCGATAAGTTTATTATTATTGCTTTTGATGTGCCGGAAACAGAAAGGATAAAAAGAGATTGGTTAAGGGAGGTTATTAAAAATTTAGGATTTAAGATGATTCAAAAAAGTGTTTGGATCGGAAAGATAAAAATACCGAAAGAATTTTTAAATGATTTACTTAAATTAAAATTAGTTGATTTTGTTGAGATTTTTGAAATTAGTAAAATCGGTAGCTTAAAACATATTACTTAGAAAAAACTTTAAAATAAAATATTTACTAACTTATATACACGATCGTGTATATAAGTTAGTAAATAAGTAGATAATAAAATAAATAAAAATATAAAAAAAAACGAATTTTTTGGTTGTGCCGAGGGTGGGACTTGCCGCCAAAATGAAATTTTGGCGAGCCTCGCCTAACTTTTTAAAGTTAGGCGTGAACCCATAAATGACATAATTTTATATTGTGATGTCATCCTAAATTTTTTGTGCTCCCGAGAGGACTTGAACCTCTACCTCTTGCGAGACATGGTCCTAAACCATGCGCGTCTGCCAATTCCGCCACGGGAGCGCTTTGGGTTGACTTTTTAATGATTTTATGCTATATTTTTAATATCTTCAATAGATACCTTTGGTATTTTTTGAAGCAAGTTTCAGGAATGAATCCTGGAACAAGAACTTTAATAACTATATAAAAGATTGGAATTAAAAACAATCTAAAAAAGGAGGAT
>CAJVXI010000012.1 GCA_913009635.1 uncultured bacterium | reverse complement strand
AACTTTTTATGATAGAATTTAAAGATATTAAGAAAATTTATATGAGCTTTAGAGAGCATATTTTCGTGTTATAAATGGGTAGATTAGTATATTTTTGGGTAGATTTAGACATTACTTGTGTAGATTTATATAGTATGATAAGATTTTTATATGGAAGAAAAATTATTTACAATTAGCCAGGCAGCTGAATACATCGGGGTTTCTTTGAATACTCTTCGTCGTTGGGATGAAAGCGGTAAATTAATTGCGATTAAAAAAGGTGGCGGCACCCATCGATATTATCGTGAAAAAGATTTAGAAATTTTTACTAGTGATCTAATGAAATTTGCCTCTGAGTGGATTCAAGACAGCGTTGAATTTCCGGGCATCTTTTATTGTCCGACAAGCTCGATTTTTAACGCAAGGCTAGTGAAAATGCAGAATACGCTGATGCAGAAACCTGGGTTTGAAAAATTGTATTCTTTAATTGTTTTAATTGCCGGAGAAATCGGCGATAATTCGTTTGCTCACAATTTGGGAAAGTGGCCTGATACACCGGGAATTTTTTTCGGCTACGACCTTGATAAAAACATTATAGTGCTTGCTGATAGAGGATTAGGTGTTTTAGAAACATTACGTCGTGTTCGACCGAAACTTTCGAATCATGTTGCGGCAGTGGAAGTCGCGTTTACTGAATTTATTTCCGGACGCGCGCCGGAAAAACGCGGTAATGGGCTTAAGACTGTTAGAGAGGTGGTCATAGAATATCCGATTGATTTATTTTTTACGAGTGGCGACGCTGAAGTGCGCATAAAAAACCCTGATAAAGTATTTCGCGTTACGCGTGGTCAGCGTATTGTGCGAGGGTGTTTAGCAAAAATAGAGTTTTAATACATTTTAAAAAATATATGAAATTACAATTAGAAAAGTTCGGCAAAACATTAATATCTCGTGAATTGGGCAGCGAGGCTCTTAAAGCTTTCCAGCCGACTTTGCGCGAACTTTCAAAAGATGAAGAGCTGGAAATAGATTTTTCAGGAGTGTTAACATTATCGCCGTCATGGGCAGATGAGTTTTTAAGCCCATTACTGGATCAATTAGGCGATCGTTTGATTCTTTTGGCGAGCGACAATCTTTCGGTGCATGCGACGATTAAAATACTTTGCGAGGTTAATAAGCGTTCGTTTAATATTAAAACTTAGTATTTTGGTTACTGCCAAGCTAAGGAGAAAAAAAAGTTCCTACTTCGACAAGTCCTTCGACTCCGAGCTCAGGACTGAGGGGGCTCAGTGTAAGCCAAATTACATACCTCACACTCCAAAATAAACGGCTCACACGGCGTGTGAGCCGTTTATTTTATAATTAAATGGTTATTTTTGACTATTATAAATAAGTTTTAATATTATTTGCTACATTGAATAAATAGTGTATAGTTATATATATGGCAAAAAGAAGAACAGCAATAGGAAAAAGGCACAAGTCGCATTCGCATAAAACCAAAAAGCGGCTTGCGATAAAACATGAAATGCTGGCAAAAAAGGCCGGCAAACGATGTAAATAAGCTTATGAAAATAACCTCTGTTTTTTCGGGGTTATTTTTTTATATCTTAAATTAATCTTGAATCTTTGATATAATAGAAAATATGAAATTTGTAATCGTAAACGGAAGTTCTTGCTCGGGTAAAAGCACTATTGTAAAAAATATAATGAAGCGAAAAGAACATTTTTTCCATTTGTCGTATGATTCGCTCAGATGGTTATTTTCTAAATATTCACCCGACGAACACTCTAAAGACGTTCAAGCGGTTGTTCTTGCTGTAGTGAATGCCGTATTTAAATTGAAATACAATATTATATCTGATTCAGCGCTATATGATGCGCAAAGAAAAAAACTTATTGATTTAGCTGTTCGCGCAGGATATGAAATATTGGAAATTAATTTAGAAGCAGAACATGATGTATTGTTAAAGAGGTTTAATAAAAGAGTGGAGGGCGCTTTAAAAAATCCGGGAATAAAAATTTCAAATCTTTCTAAGGATAGATTTAATGAGCTTCACGATATTTTTCACAAAGAAAAAAATCCTTCAGCAATTACATTTAGAACGGACACTCAAAACGTAGAAGAAGTTTCAGAAAGCATAATGAAGCTTTTATAAACCAAAATCCCTGCTTTAATCCAAGGATTAAAACAGGGATAAGATTAATTTAATTTCTTCCGCGCTCAAAGTCCGTATCATCCTTGAAAATTAAAGTTTAAGATTAAAGCTATTGGCGACATAATAGAATATTTCTTTATATCCATCCCAATTACTTTTGGTTGTATTGAATGATATTACCCAGACGTCGTCTCCATTTCCTTTAATAGCTACCATTAAAATTTTGAAGTTTACTCCTTTTTGGGCCAGTTCCGCTTCTAGCGCGCGGGCGGGCTTGCCGTTTATTTCTATATTTTTATTTTCGGTAAAAATTATATCCGGAATAGCTTGCTGCAGTCCGCTTTTAACGGTTTGCATATATTCGTCCATACTTTTACTTTGGAGAGTGTCGTAACTCACGGCAAAATAACTTTTGAAATTAATTTTTCGCGCCGCGGGGTCGCTGATATTTTCATTCATATTGATTGCCATCGCGGAAGTTCCTATCGCTGGAGAAGTTTTTGCCCAGCCATTTGGCAAATTAACGGAAAAATCATCAGTTTCCAGTTTATTTTGAAATTGCTTGGCAGTGTCATTTGTTTTTCCTTGAGATTTATTAGCCGTTGTATTGTTTGTATCGCCAAAATTTTCTTGAGGAATATTTTCCGCGTTATTAACAGTTGATTTATTTTGTTTGAAAAAATAAACGCCGATTAAAACCGCTAATATAACGCCTAGACAAACAGAAATAATAATTATAGTTTTATTTTTCATAATTTATTTTGTGATTATTTAATGTTTTATAATACGACCTTTTCTGATATTTAGTTTATTATAGCATTAATCGCGCGGATTTTTTTGTGGACAATTTAATAGAAACTTGTTATAGTTAATTAATCATGTCCGTGAGGCATGTCATTTTTTTATTCTCCTTCGCTGAATATTGCGTAGTTTGTTGGCGAGTATGAAGGCGAAGAGAATAAATATTTTATGGAAATTAGAAATATCGCAATTATTGCCCATGTTGACCATGGGAAAACAAAAATTACTGACGCCTTATTGCACCAAACCGGAGCAACTACTAGCGAGTCCGTCAGTATGGATAGCAACGTGCTGGAAAAAGAGCGCGGCATTACGATTTACGCCAAAAACGCTTCTATGTTATATGGCGGCACAAAAATTAATATCGTTGACACGCCAGGGCACGCGGATTTTGGCTCAGAGGTGGAGCGCGTTTTGCGGTCAATTGATTCCGTGCTTCTTGTTGTTGACGCGCAAGAAGGCCCTATGCCGCAGACAAAATTTGTTTTGAAAAAATCATTGGATATCGGCCTTAAGCCGTTGGTTATTATAAATAAAATAGATAAACCGGCTGCCCGGCCAAAAGAAGCTGTTGAAGAGGTATTAGAGTTGTTTATGGATTTAGGAGCTAATGATGAGCAGTTGAATTTTCAAGTAGTTTATACCATTGGGAAAGACGGAATAGCTAAAAGGGAATTGGATGAGAATTCAAAAGATATGACGCCGTTGCTTGACGCGATAATAGAAAATGTTGCTCCGGCATCAGCGGAAGCAGACAAGCCATTGCGCATGCAGTCGTTTAATTTGGATTATGATAATTATCTTGGTCGCTTAGCTATTGCCCGTATTTACGAAGGAACAGTCAAAGAAAAAGACCAGCTTTTTATTAAGCGGGTTGATGGAACAACGCAAAAGGGGACAGTAACAAAACTTTTTACTTTTGAGGGTTTTACGAAAAAAGAAGTTCAATACGCTGAGGCGGGAGATATTGTTGTTGTCGCGGGATTTCCTGAAGTTAATATTGGCGATACAATGGCAATAGATGAGTCAGCCGACCTTTTACCGCACATTGCCGTTGATGAGCCAACTATTTCTCTTGGGTTTATGGTTAATAATTCTCCTTTTTCCGGCAGGGAGGGAAAGTTTGTAACAAACTCGCAATTAAAAGAGCGTTTAGAAAAAGAGCTGGAAGTGAACGTGGGAATTAAAATTGATTTTTCTCAAACAGATCAGTATACAGTTTATGGGCGTGGAGAAATGCATATTGCTATTTTGCTGGAAAACATGCGTCGTGAAGGTTATGAGGTGCAAGTTTCCCAGCCGCGCGTGATTTTAAAAGAAGAAAATGGGCAAACTCTTGAGCCATTTGAAGAGCTTATTATTGATGTGCCAGAATCCATGTCCGGCGTCATTATTGAAAAGATTGCTAAACGCAAAGGAACTATGACGGAAATGAAAACGCATAATTCCAATACTCGGTTAATATTTGAGATTCCAACACGCGGTTTACTTGGACTTCGCTCGGAATTTATGATTGATACGCGAGGAGAAGGAATTATGGCCTCACGCGTTATTGGTTTTCGGCCGCATGTAGGCGATATTAAACATCGTGAAGTCGGCTCTATGATTTCAATGATAACAGGTAAAGCGCTTGGATACGCTCTTTATAATTTGCAAGATCGCGGAACTATTTATATTAGCCCAAATGTAGAAGTGTATGAGGGTATGGTTATTGGAAATGTCAGCAAGGGAATGGATATGACCGTTAATCCAACCAAGGGAAAGCAGTTAACTAATATGCGCGCGGCCAGATCTGATGATGCTTTGACTTTGACGCCTCCAATGAAACTTACCCTGGAACGTGGTTTAGAAATTATAGCTGATGATGAGTTGCTGGAAATCACTCCACAATCCATTCGACTCAGAAAAAAAGTATTAAAGCGGTAATCGGGAGCAAGCTATTGACATAAATATTGCGTATGATACAATAGGCGTGTGACAGAGCGTACAACAGTAGTTTAGTCGAGCTTTTTTGTATCGTAATATATGTGTCATTAATAATAATTAATAATTTATCACAATGGAGCAAGGAAAAATTGCTCGTCTGACAGATCGTGGATTCGGTTTTATCACTCGTGAGGGTGCGGAAAAGGATTTATTCTTTCATTCTAATGAACTCTCGGGTGTAGAGTTTAATGATTTAAAAGAAGGCGATGAAGTTCAGTTCGAGGTGAGCGAAAGTCCAAAAGGACCTAACGCAACAAAAGTATCACGCGTTTAAGCGTGTAATAAAAAGACCCCGCACTCGCGGGGCTTTTTTATTTATTAATATATCTTTTAATTGAGGCGGTTTTTTAGTAGAATAAAAAGACAATTAAGAAATACAATATATCGATTTACGAAATCGATAATTGAAGAAATCGATAATTGAAATTTTAAATTTATGATTCCAAAAAATAAAACAATCTTTTATTTATCAGCATTAATTGTTATTATTCTTTTTATAGGAGGATATCTTTTTATATTTAATAAAGAAGAAAAATCTATGGAGCAATCAAATAATAATATAAATCAATCAGCATCTAAAGTATTTGCCAATATGAAAACTAATTTTGGCGATATAAAGCTGGAGCTTTTTTCCGATGACGCGCCAAATACAGTGGAGAATTTTATTAAACTTTCTCAATCCGGCTTTTATGACGGGGTTAAATTTCATCGCGTTATAAAGGGGTTTATGATTCAGTCGGGAGACCCAAATAGCAAAGATGATGACTGGTCTAATGACGGTATGGGCGGTCCCGGGTATGTTTTCGCGGATGAAATAAATTCCAATAAAGTCGTTAAGGGAGCGTTAGCTATGGCTAATAGCGGTCCGAATACGAATGGAAGTCAGTTTTTTATCGTAACTGCCGATGCTGCCACATGGCTTGACGGAATACATACTGTTTTCGGTAAAGTTGTTGACGGTATGGAAATAGTATTTAAAATTGATAATGTTAAAGTTGATAAAGCGAGAGGAGATCATCCCATAGAAGACATTATTATAGAAAGCATTGAAATTATAAAAAATTAATTTAGGAAACGGTTAAATCAATATAAAGCGCAAGTTAAATCATTTGGTTTTAATTTGATAAAATAATAAACTAAACATTATGCAGGAATTTATAATTAACATTGTTAAACAAAACGCCGTAGATATTATATGGATTGTTATCCTGTTCTTTTTGGGCAAGATAGCTTTAAATCTTATAGTTAAACGGATGGCGAAGATAGTTGATGACGGGGACGACGCGCATACTTCTCAAGAAGAAAAAAGAGCGGAAACCCTTGGTTGCATTATTATATCAATCGGAAATATAGTTATTTACGTCATAATTTTATTTATGATTTTAAATTTATTCGGAGTTGATATAAGGCCAATTTTAGCTGGCGCGGGCGTAATCGGATTGGCGATTGGTTTTGGAGCTCAATCATTGGTTAAAGATTTCGTTTCAGGGCTTTTTATTTTAATTGAAAATCAATACGGAATAGGAGATAAAATAAAAGTAGGTAGTTCTGAGGGATACGTTATAAAAATCACGATGCGTTCCACCGTATTAAAAGACGATGAAGGGAAAATATATTACATATCCAACGGCTCAATTAAGGATGTGATTAATATGTCTCAATAAAAAAGTTTTTTGATGATTTAGGGGAAGATCAAAATCTTCCCTTTTTTATTTCGTATAACCAACTGTGGATAACTGGATATTGTCTTAAATTGTACATGTTATAATTATAATATATGGGAAACACAAAATTAATAATAATAGCAATACTGGCGCTTGTTATTGGCGCGGTAGCTGGATATTATTACGGTAACTCTGTTGCGTATGAAAAGGGCGTTATTGATGGAAGGCAAACACTGCTTGATGAACAAAAAGCCGCAGAAGAAACGGCATTAAAAAAAATTCAGGAAGCTGCTAATCCATTTTCAGATATTGAAAATAAGGCGAATCCTTTTAAGGATGTTTATACGAATCCATTTGCGCAATAATTAACTAGCCACTAGCCACTAGGTAATATGGTTAAAAATAGCCAAATATCTTTTAAGTTAATTCTATCGGGAGCAATATTGTCTTTGGCATTATTGCTTTCTTTTTTTATTGTATCTTCAGCGCAGAATGTTTTTGATATTAGTTATCCAATTTCCGAATTGGGTAATTGCGGTTCTCAAGAAGAGTGTAAGATTTTTTGTGATAATCCAAATAATCAAATTGCTTGCGTAGATTGGGCAGAACACAGTGGATTAATGCCCACGCAAGAAGCGAATAAAATCAGGGACTTAGCGGAATTTGAAAGAAATCCGGAAAAATTCGGACCAGGCGGATGCATAACTCCACGGGAATGCGATGTTTTTTGCAGGGCGCTTGAGAATCTTGAAGAATGCTTGCAATACAATGTTCAGGAAGGATTTATGTCGCAATCAGAAGCAGACGGAATTATTACTGAAGCAAACAGAGGTGGACCTGGCGGTTGTAAATCAGACCGTGAATGTAGTTCTTATTGCGATAATCCGGATAATATGGGGGAATGTATGAGATTTGTTGTTGAAGAAGGAAAGATTACGCAAGAAGAAGCTGATTTTTTAGCAGAAAGCGCGCAAATGCATCGCGGTCCAGGAGGTCCGGGTGGGCCTGGGGGACCTGGCGGTCCTGGTGGTGATATTGACGAAGAAAAAGCAAAAGAGCTTTTGGAAACAACTGGTGGTCCTGGCGGTTGTGGTACAATGGACGAATGTGATATTTTTTGCAGTAATCCTGACAATAATGAAACATGTATGAATTTTGCCATTGAGCATGGCCTTATACCTCCAGAAAAAGTGGAAAAAATAAAAAGAATGATGGAAATTGGCGGACCTGGCGAATGCAGAGGTCCGCAAGAATGCGATGAATTTTGCAGTCAAGAAGAAAACCGTGATACATGTATGAATTTTGTAATTGAAAATGATTTAATGTCTCCTGAAGAAATTGAAAGAATGAAAAAAGAAATGGAGATTATAAAAAAACTGGATACAATGGCGGGTCCTGGAGAGTGCAGAGGACCGCAGGAATGCGACGATTTTTGCAGTAATCCGGAACACATGGAAGAATGTATGAATTTCGGCGCTAAACATGGGATGATGAGTAAAGAGCATGTTGATATGATGATAGAGCAGAAGCATGACATAGAAAGGAGGATTAATCGTTTAGAGACGTTTGATGGCCCGTTGCCTTCAGGTGAATTCGGTCCTCCTAAAGAATTTGAGGAAATGATGTACCCAGAAGGTGAGTATAGTCATCCTGAAGAATTTGAGGAAATGATGTACCCAGAAGGTGAGTATAGTCATCCTGAAGAATTTGAGGAAATGATGCCGCCAGATGGTATGATGATGCCTGCTCAAGATGGTGAATTCGGTCCTCCTAAAGAATTTGAGGAAATGATGTCGCCTCCAGATATGATGATGCCTCAAGAAGAAATGCCGCCAATGGAAATGGAAGGTGAACCGCCAACAAGTTTCAGAAGCATACTTTATTTATTCGGCTCAATATTTAATATTCTTAAATAAAAAACCCCGACATCACGTCGGGGTTTTTTTATTTTATCTTTGACGGAAACAATCACGACATTGTAATTGATCAGTTCTGTCAGGGCTTGGCTCAAATGGAAGTTGAGTTATACTGCCTCCGCATTTTGAGCATTTCCAGTTTCCTTCATGCATTTTTCGCTGAAAACTGTCGCCGCCTCCACCTCGATTAAATCTTGGGCTTGGACGTGATTGACGGAAACAATCACGGCATTGTAATTGATCAGTTCTGTCAGGGCTTGGCTCAAATGGAAGTTGAGTTATATCTGTATTACATTTTGAGCATTTCCAGTTTCCCTGAAACATTTGTCTTTGAAAACCTCCTTCGTTTCTCTCTGTCATTTTGTCTTATTTACCTCGCTTACAATCATTTACGATTAATTATGCGTGGTCAATTCTTTATTTATTTTCCCGACCTTTCGTAAAAGACCCGAGGTAAAAATGACGCAAGTCCTTTTAATTCTCGAACCTACTCTATAATAAATGTATTATACGCATGCGGAATTTTATTTGTCAAGCAAGCTAATTGACAATTTTGGGTAAATTTGTTAATTTATTTAGAATTGCTCTTTAATAAATAAAATAGGGAGGTGTGAAATGACAATGTACTGCAATATTTTAGCAGGTTTCTATATTTTTGATTTTTTGAAAATTATTATACATAGTAGTTTTGCGGCTGGTTTATATAGTGTTGCTGGCGTATATGGCTTGGGATATCAATTAGAAATCATTGAATTTCTCGCTATGGCTTCGCTTAAAATTCTTATAATCAGCATATCAATTCTTGTTCTGAGATTATTGTTTCGGGATAAACATAGCGCGCCGTATATGATAATGGTAGTTTGTTATTTGATTTTATAGGGCGTTATTTTAGGCGACTAGCTTGCTAATAAAGCCGCGGAATCAAATCGCGGTTTTTTATTATATATGAGCTGGAAAAATTAATAAAAAAATGAGATGATTATATTGTGAAATTCTTAGATGATATTAAAAAACATATTAAGCAAAGCAAACCGTTTTTAATTGCTTATTACGGCGCCTCTACAACAAGCGTTGAGTTTGTTTTTCCTAATTGGGGAGAAATAATCAGATATGTTTTAAAAGATTATTTGTATGACGCAGATGATGACGAGAAAGTTTATCACTATTTACATGCTATGAATATGGGTATTGATGGCGCTAGTTCAATAAATTTATTAGAAAGATTTGATGATTTAGTTTTAGATAAAAAACCACATTTGATATTTTTAAGCGTTGGTAAAAATGATGCTTACCTTGGCATAGATAAAAAAATTACAGAAGAAAATACAAGAAAGATAATCCAGAAAGCTTTGGATAAAAATATAAGAGTTGTTTTTGCGACAACAGTGCCTGCCTTAAGGTCTGATTTGAATGAAAAAATAAGTGAATATGTTGAAGTTGACAGATCTGTTGCTGAAGAATTTACTAAAGAAGATAATTTTATTTTTATTGATTATTATAAATTATTTTCAAAAAAGTTAATTGAAAAATCATATACTTTAATAAGCGAAGAAAATGAAGTTCTTGGCATAAAAGAAGGCGAGATAGATCCAATACATTACAATAAATTCGGTAATGCAATCGTGGCAAAGATTTTATTAAAACAAGTTTTTAATATAGATTTTGATGAAAATAAATTTTTGCGCGATTTAACCGACCAAACTAAAAAATATTTAGGGTATTAATTTTCAAAAATAATAGTATTATTAAAGATATGATTTCCAGGCGTTTAATTTCTTACATCATCTATGGTCTGCTCTTGCTGGCGTTTTTTGTGGGACCCAGCATTTTTCGATTGCTTACAGATTGGTTTTGGTTTCAGGAAATAGGTTTTCAAAATATTTTTATTACAATTCTTAGCGCTAAGATTTTTTTGGGATTAGCAGTAGGCATTTTGAGCTTTTTTATAATTTACGGCAATCTTTGGTTAGCCAAGCGGATTGTTGCGTCAAAACCATTAGTTGTTCGATTAAAAAGCGGCGCGCAAGCTGGAGTTAATCTGGTGAAAGAATTAGATTTAGAAAAACATGTTAGTAGATTTGCCATACCTGTCTCGTTGCTCTTTGGATTTTTTACCGGTTTGGCTGGAGCAAGCGGATGGGAAATTGTGCTGAAGTATTTTAATGCAACGTCTTTCAACGCGCTTGATCCTATATTTGGCCGTGATATTTCTTTTTATTTTTTCTCTTTGCCGTTTATCCAATTTTTGGTTGGTCTGGGATTTTGGATTATTATTATTTCTTTGTTTAGCGCTATTGCCAGTTATGCATTGCGAGGCGCTATTGTTTTAAAAGAAGCAGTTCAGAGTATTCCTGTTACTCAGAAGGGCATTAAAGTTTTGAGATCTTTATTTATAGAAAAGCCGGCCAAGATTCATTTATCAATTCTTATTGCTCTATTGTTTATTTTAACGAGTTTTAAGATTTATGCCGTAAAAATTCCTTCTTTGCTTTATAGTTCTGGCGGGTCGTTTACTGGCGCCAGCTTTACTGATATTCATGCTGTTCTACCATTCTTAAAAATACTTATTTTTGTCGCGCTTGCCGCGGCTGTACTGGTAATTATAAATATTTTTAAATCCAACAATCGTCTTGCTGTCCTGGCTTTTAGTTTTTATATTATAATTTTTGTTTTAGGCGGCTGGATATACCCCTTAATTCTGCAAAAATTCGTGGTTTTACCAAATGAGTTGGTTAAGGAAACGCCTTATATAGAATACAACATCACAGCTACTCAAAAAGCTTTTACTTTAGATAAGGTGTTAGAGCGCGATTTAACCGGTGAAACTACTCTTACAATTGCTGACATTAACAATAATCGTTCTACTGTTAAAAACGTGCGGCTTTGGGATAGAGAACCATTACTTGACACTTTTGGTCAGCTTCAGGAAATCCGCACTTACTATGATTTTATTTCTATTGACAATGATCGTTATCAGTTAAACGACGATTTTCGCCAGGTTTTGCTTTCTCCTAGAGAGCTTGATTCGGCTAGTTTGCCTCAGCGCACTTTTATTAACGAACGTCTGACATTTACTCATGGCTTTGGTCTTACTTTAAGCCCGGTTAATGAAGTAACGCCAGAGGGTTTGCCAGTGCTGTTTTTAAAAGATCTGCCTCCTTCTTCCAGTATAGAATCTCTTGTAGTTAATCGGCCGGAAATATATTACGGAGAGTTGGCCAGTGATTGGGTAGTGGTCAATACCAAGACCAAAGAATTTAATTATCCTTCGGGTGAGGAAAATGTTTTCGTTAACTATGAAGGAAAAGGGGGAGTAAAAATTGGGTCATTTTTCCGTAAGGCCTTATTTGCCATGAAATTTGGGTCAATGAAAATTCTTTTATCCGACGATATCACTTCGGATTCAAGAATAATGTATTACCGCAATATTGAAAAAAGAGTCAAGCGTGTTCTGCCATTCCTGCGTTTTGACAGCGACCCTTATATGGTTGTCACTAAAAAGGGAGAATTGAAATGGATTTATGACGCTTATACTACTTCGGACAGTTATCCTTATGCTGAATTAGTCAAAAACGTATTTAGTTCCACGCCAGACCGGCAGGCAGGTTTGTTGGGTCAGCGTCTCAATTATATAAGAAATTCGGTTAAGGTGGTAATTGACGCTTATGACGGGAAAATGACATTTTATATCGCGGATAAAGAAGACCCACTTATTCAGACATATGCCAAGATTTTTAATGGTTCGTTTTTGTCTCTTGATGAAATGAGCGACGATTTGAGAACTCATATTAGATATCCGGAAGATTTATTCGCTTATCAAACAAATCTTTATACGATTTATCATATGGATAAGGCGCAGATTTTTTACAATAAAGAAGACCAATGGCAGATTCCATTTATTGCCAGTAGTGGGCAAGCTGATCCTATGATGAGGCATATGATTATGAAATTGCCTGGTGAAGAAAAAGAAGAATTTATATTAATGATTCCGTTTACGCCTCGTGGCAAAGACAATCTTTCAGCTTGGATGGTCGCGCGCAATGACGGAGAATTTTACGGTCAATTGGTGGTTTATCGTTTTCCCAAGCAGAAATTGGTTTTTGGACCAAAACAGATTAGTAATCGTATTAATCAGGATGCGGATATTTCTCGCCAGATTTCTCTTTGGGACCAAAGGGGTTCTGAAGTTATCAGGGGTAATTTATTGGTAA
Organism: uncultured bacterium; assembly: GCA_913009635.1. Taxonomy (GTDB): domain Bacteria; phylum Patescibacteriota; class Minisyncoccia; order UBA6257; family UBA9933; genus CAJVXI01. The sequence continues at coordinate 18,750 of CAJVXI010000012.1, read as the reverse complement.
TTCCAATTGAAGAATCGCTCATTTATGTCCAGCCGATTTATTTGCGCGCCGAAGGCGGAAGAATTCCTGAACTTAAAAGGGTGATTGTAGCTTATGAAAATCGCATTGCCATGGAAAAAACTTTGGATTTGGCTTTAGCTAGCGTGTTTGGCGGTAAGATTTCTCATGACCAAGAAATAGTCAAAGTTGTTCCAATTAAGCCAGTGATTGGCGTAAATTTAATCCAGCAGATTAAGAATTATTTTGACCGCGCTATGCAGGCTCAACGTCAAGGCAATTGGGCTTTGTACGGCGAGGAAATAAGAAAACTTGGAGAGTTGTTGACAAAATAGCTGAAATATGCTATCTTATCTTTAGTAATTTGAATAATTGAATAAGGGATAAATTTATGAAAACTTAACATAAAATAGAAAGGAGAAATCAAATGGCCAATGTGGTTTTAAATAATGGAGTGTTTATAGATGAAAATCTTGTTAAGAGCGCGATGTTATCGCTTAAATATTTAAAGAAGAATAAAAATACAAGAATAGCGTTTTATAAATTAGTAATGATGTGCCGCGGTAAATCTCAGGAATTAAGCAAGGACGAAGAGGATATATTAATTAGGTGCGGTATGTTTAATAACGATAGTGGCATACCAAAATCCCTTCTTAATACCGTGCTTTGCGGAGTTGAAGGAGATGATATTGAGAAAATGATTTTCGTATCTCCGTATAGATTATTTCCTAAAGATTTGTTTGATAAAATTTCCTAAAGAAAAGAAAGGAATGGTTTCAGAAAAACGGGCTTTATGAGGATGTGCAAGCAACAGCGGGCGCTACTAGTATGTTTTTTAGTCCAGAGGATATACAAACAGGCAACTGGAAGAAAATATACGACGATAAAATAAGTGAAATACTTGTCTCGCATGGTAAGCTATTAGTTGTAAAAAAACCTCAAGAGCCAGTGATTACACAAACATCACTGGCTCTTTTTTATTTTGAACTGGCCGTTCTGCCGTTTGTGGCAGAACGCCGTATGCGAGGCGCTATATACGTGTTATAGCGCTCTGTTACGTCATGCGCTATCTAAATAGAGCGCAGGTACTTCCACGCGTGGAAGTACCTGATTTTTAACAAAACAAAATCCCTGTTTAAATCCCTGTTTTAATCCTTGAATTTTTGTATGGTGTTTTTTTCTGAAAATATATTATAATTACTATTAGAAAGATATTTCTTTAACAATTTAATAAATATAGTTAAGTAAAGGAGGTGTGAAGTGAACGAGGCAATCAAAGAAATATTTATGATATTAGTATTTAAGATTTATGTTGAAACGGTTATTTTATTTTTTATATTAGTATTAAACGTAAAAATAAAAAAACGTAAAAAAATATTAAATTTTGTAGAGTTTCTTTTGTTTATGGGTTTGTTTACTATCAGCATTTCAAGTTTAATATTTCTTGCTGTGCCAATAATACCCTTATTTGTAATAGTGCCGATAAGCTCATTTGCTTCATTTATTTATTTATTGAGGCATGCGGCATCTTTACGAGCGGAAAGTTCGCAAACATAACAAAAATTCATTCTGGAAAAATGAGGCGACCGAAAAACCGGCCACCTCATTTTTATTTTCATAAATTTAAGTTTATCAAAAAAAAGACCTCAATGTAATATTAAGGTCTTTTTAATTTCTGTATTCTCCGGATGACCACTTACCTAAAAACCTTTTGCATTTTGGACAAATTACGTTTGAATTATAAATCTTAATCCAGAAGTAGACAGAGCATTCTTTGCAATGCATTTTCTTTTCTTTCCATTGTTGCTCGTAATTTGAAAGTTCAAGTAAATGTACGGTTTCAGCATCCAATTTATCGAGATTGTAAGCTTCGGGCCGTAATTTTAAAAATTTTTTCAAGTCGCTTAAATCAATAAGCGCGTTGAATCGCCGCATTGCAGTGTTTTTGCTTTTTGGTATTTTGGGGCGCGTACGGCCGTCTTTAACGAATTTTTTGATTTTTAATCCAAAGTTCACCCAACGCCTAATCGCTTTTCCGTCAATTTTAAGTATTTGCGTTAATTCTGAAAAAGTATAGTTTCCATCGTTGCCTCGGAAGCTAAGATTTATTTGCGCAGCTGCTCGATAAATAACATGAACGGTTGTATTGAGAATACTAGCCATTTTATGAGTTGGCATGGTTCCGTAAAGACTTGTCAGCTTTTCCTTGTTTTCTGTTTTTCTCCAGCTGATAATCGGATATTTAGCAACTGGTTTGCCGTTTCTTCTTAGATGCGCAGCTCGGCATCTGACAATGTTTTGGGTTGTGCTAAGATGCGCTGCAATTAATTCATTCGGTAGAATTCTATAATTATCAATAATATACTGCTCTTTTTCCAGCGTCCATTCTATGGTCGGTTTCATCGTGAAATACCTCCTTTTAATTTTTAATTTTGCTTATAGTATTTTATCGCAAAGCTTTGATATTAGTCAATTCTGTTAAAAATGTTAAAACAAATTATATGAACAAAAAACTTCAAACAATAGAATCATATAATAAAAACGCAAAGGGTTTGGCTGAGAAATTTAACAACATAGGAGCAAGAATAGATGATATAGAAAAAGGTTTTTCATATATTAAAAAATCTAATCCCAAGGTGGTTGAAATTGGCTGCGGTAATGGGCGGGATGCCAAAGAAATCATAAAGCATACTTCTGATTATCTTGGCATTGATATTTCAGAAGAAATGATAAAAATTGCCAAAGAATACGCGCCTGATGGAAAATTTGAAATTGCTGACGTTGAGGATTATATTTTCCCTAAAAATACAGATATTATTTTTTCTTTTGCGTCTTTACTGCATTCAAATAAAGATAATGTAAAAAAGATTTTAGAGCGTTCTCATGAATCGCTAAATGAAAGAGGAATTTTCTTTATTTCATTGAAATACGGTGATTATCAAGAAAAAACGAAAAAAGACGAATTTGGCATTAGAATTTATTATTTTTATACGCCTGAAATAATAAAAGAATTAGTAGAGAATAAATATAAGGTTGTTTATTCAGATATTCAAGAATTAAGAGAGCAAAAGTGGTTTACGATTGTTTTGAAAAAATAGTTCGATTATACTCACTACAAATAAATTTATGAAAAACTATGCTAAAATAGGAGGAAAAAAAGGGAAACCGGCGTATAGGACGCCGTCTAATTTTAAACAAAGGTCGGATATTAAAGTAAATTCAATAAAATATGTCAAAAAAGGTAAAAAAATCAAAACCTAAGAGCAAACGTAAGTCAAAAAAACCTTGCAGTTGCTGCTGTTGTAAATAAAAAAATAAAAGTCGAATATTCATTAAAAATTTAAGAATTAAATAAATATATGCAATTAAATTCTAATGCTTTAGGATTAGCCGCTGGAATTTTGGGAGGCGCCTTTTGGTTGGTGGCTATGATTATCTCGTTTTTGACTGGAATAGGCGAAATTACACTGACAACAGTCGGCTCTTTTCATCCTTTTTTCAGCTATACGTTTGGAGGTATGATTATTATAGTCATTGAACATCTCGTTGGCGGTTATGTTTGTGGCTGGATATTCGCTAAGGTTTACAATAAATTTACTCAATAAAAAATCGTTTTATGCCTAAAATTAATATTAAAATCAAAAGCCAAGATAAGAATGGCTGGATTTTTAAAGTGGAAATTGCTGAGCTCTTCAATGAATCTCAGGATAAAGATGGTAGTAAAACTATTCATATTATTGAAGTTGATAAATCTTATTATAATAAATTAACCAATGGCAAGATTAAATCAAAAGATTTGGTTAAAAAATCTTTTGAATTTTTACTGGCCAGAGAACCAAAAGAATCAATTTTAAAAGAATTTAACCTTAAGGAAATCTTCCGTTATTTTCCAGAATACGAAAAAGATATTATACTATGAAATACGCTGACATTATTAAAAAACTGAAATCTCTTTCTAACCCAAAAGCCGCAGAAGGAATGGCTAGGTTTGGGATTAGCGCTAAAAACACTTTGGGCGTGTCAATTCCAAATTTGAGGAAATTAGCCAAGGTTATTGGAAAAAACCACGAAATCGCCCAAAAACTTTGGGATTCAGGTATTCATGAGGCAAGAATACTTGCTAGTATGGTTGATGAAGCAGAGAAAGTCACTGAAAGGCAGATGGGAAAATGGGTTAAGGATTTTGACTCTTGGGATGTTTGTGACCAAGTATGCAGTAATCTTTTTGATAAAACTCCATTTGCCTATAAAAAGGCATTTGAATGGAGTGAAAGAAAAGAAGAATTCGTAAAAAGAACCGGTTTTGTTTTGATGGCAACTTTGTCAGTGCACGATAAGCAAGCTAAAGACAAGAAATTTGAGCAATTTTTCCAAATAATAAAAAAGCATTCTATTGATGAAAGAAATTTCGTTAAAAAGGCGGTAAACTGGGCGCTTCGCCAGATTGGAAAACGAAATAAAAATTTAAGAAAACTTGCGATTAAGAAAGCCAAAGAAATACAAAAAATTAATTCTAAAGCGTCTAAATGGATTGCCAAGGACGCCATAAGAGAACTAACTAATGTCTAAATATTATAATCCAAAACGAACAAGAAATATTTTTAATCCGGATTCAAAGGCAACTTTTAATTTGAGCCGTTCCAAAATTGAGGCATTTTTGAATTGTCCAAAATGTTTTTATATTGATCGGCGACTTGGAGTTGCTCAGCCTGGCGGATTTCCTTTTAGTTTGAACAAAGCGGTTGATGAGCTTCTAAAAAAGGAATTTGATATTCACAGAGTGAAAAAAACCGCGCATCCGCTTATGAAAACTTATGGAATTGACGTGATTCCGTTTGAGCATGAAATGATGAATGAATGGCGTGAAAATTTTACAGGCATCCGGTATCATCATAAGCCGACTAATTTTATCGTTCACGGAGCAATTGATGATTTATGGATAAACCCTAAAGGAGAAATTATGGTTGTGGATTATAAAGCAACAAGTAAAAGCGAAGAAGTTAATATTGACGCGGAATGGCAAATTAGCTACAAACGGCAAATAGAAATGTATCAATGGCTTTTAAAAATGAATGGTTTTAATGTTTCTAATACGGGATATTTTGTTTATTGTAATGGAGATGCGGACAAAGAAGCATTTGACAAAAAGCTGGAATTTGATATAAAGATAATACCTTATGAAGGTAATAGTGAATGGGTGGAAAAAGCAATTATCGACGCGCGTAAATGCTTGGAAAGCGATGAAATTCCGCCAGCCAATAAAGAATGCGATTTTTGCAGATACAGGGAAGCAGTGAATGAAATTTAAAAATTAAATAATTGGAATGCAAATAAATCCTTAAAATGGAGGGATTATATGTTTAATGTAAAAAGATTAAATTGTAAAGTAGAAATTGGACAGTGGGGAATAATGAGCGGAATTACTGGACGCGTTGTTGGTTTTGGAGAAATAGTAAAAGCAGCGCCTATCATGGATTTATTAATTGGTTCAGAGCATACAAATTCAGGAGAGAGAAAATTAATGGATAGAAGTCATTGGAACAAAAGAAACGTAGAGATTTTTAATACAAAAGGAGAAGCACATTCTGAATTTTTAAAAAGGATAAGAAATAAAAATTTCCTTCATGAGAAGTAAATTTTATGGGGTGGAATATTCTGCCCCATTTTATTTTACGGCAAGCAAAAACACGCAGTTGACAAATTATTCGTATTTTGGTAATTTAAACACAATTATCTTAAATAAGAACTTTAACAGTTTAATAATATAGGAGGAAATAATGGATAAAAATAGAGTTGTTTATTCAACCAAAGAAATAGGCGATTTTACATGTCCATTTTTTGGCATATCAATCAAAGGGCTTGGTGAGCATAATTGCGCAACTCAATCTTCCGTTCTTGGAAAAAACAGAGCATATTGTTGTATTTCAAAATGTCCTTCAAAGTGGCGTAGATGTCCAATATGTTTAGAGCAAGGCGTAAATAATTCTTGCTCAGTTGAGCTTAAGACAGGATATTGTAAATTTCACAAGAAACACGGGCCAGAAGCAAAAAATGATGGAAATAGTGATAGAAGAGCTATTAATGGAGGAGGTAGAGTGGCATCTCAAAAAGAATTAAAAGAAGCGGATAATTATATTGCCAGATATGAAAAATCAAAAATATCCGATTCAGCGATGTCGAGCAAGAAAGAAGAAAGAGGAGAAAAGGAAAAAAATAATCAGAAAGGAGGTGATATAAAAAAAACATTTAAAGAACTTTCGCATTTTGATAGGATACAAGTAGTTAGGGACGCAGTGTCTTCTAATCAAGGAGGTAACGCTGCTGCAGCCGAAGAGTTAGGCATATCTTTAGCTCTTGTAGGCTTTTATATGCAGGCGGATAATCTTGATGAAAAAGTGAAGAAAATGCTAAAAAAAGATGCTCCCAATCCGCTCGGTTTTGCTATTGCTGTCAAGTTGTCTGTATTGCCCGCAGTTATTCAAATAGAAACGGCAACGCAAATAATTGAAAATGATTTCTCAAACGATAAGGCGAATAAATTAATCAAAGCCTTCAAAAAAGGAATCGGGTTTAAAAAAGGCGAAGCTTTATCAGAAAAAAAAGGAAAGGAGGATGTTTTGAAGAACGTAAAAGCTAAGAAGAAAAAAAGGAAGTACACACAAAGATTAAAAGTTGAAACCGTCGATTCGAAAAAGTTAGAAATGACAGCCTCATCTCGTCCAGTTGGATCTTTCTCAGAGGTAATGCTGATGATGGTAAACGGCAATTCTGAATTGATAAAGAAGATTGTGGTTGAGACCGAAAAGGGTATCAGGATCACGGCGGAGAAAATTTAACTCCCAATATTACATACGTATAGCCGGCAATATATTGTCGGCTGATTTTTTTTATGATAAAATAAATGTATAATAATTATGGAAAATAATCAAAATTTAACTTCTAAAGAAAACTGGGAGTTAAAAAAACAAAGTAAAATAAAAGAAAAAGAGCAAAGAAAAATAAAAAAAATACTAAAACGTATTGCTCTTTGGGTTTCTGTTGTTATCGGAATAAGCGCGGCAATTTTTGTAGTAATAAAATCAGTTGATAATTATTTGCCCGGACAACTTGCTAATAATTCTATTTCTGATTTAGATTGGGTAAAGGGGAATAAAGACGCAAATATTATTTTAATTGAATACAGCGATTTTCAGTGTTCAGCTTGCGTTCATTACTTCCCGCTAATAAAACAACTTGTTCAAGAATTTGGAAATGAAATTGGTTTTGTTTATCGTCATTTTCCTCTTAAGCAGGCGCATCACAGCGCTGAATTAGCCGCTTGGTCTGCTGAGGCAGCCGGAAAGCAAGACAAATTTTGGGAAATGCATGATATGATTTTTGAAAATCAAAATGATTGGTCGTCACGCAATGCTGAGAAAATTTTTATAGAATATGCTAAATTTCTTAATCTTGATATTGAAAAATTTAAAAAAGACATTAATTCAAAAGAAATAAAAAATAAAGTAGAAAACGATTTTCAAAGCGGTATTAAGGCGGGAATAAATTCTACTCCCACTTTTTTCTTAAACGGCGAAAAAATAAAAAATCCACGAAATTATGACGAATTCAAAAATATCATCAATCAAACCATTATTAAAAATTCCTAAGCTTTTGATTTTCGCTTTTCTGATAGCCAGTTTTATTGGTTTTTTTGACGCGACTTATATTACGGCAAAACAGTATCTTGGTACGCCCTTTAATTGTTTTATTAATGGATGTGAAGATGTGATAGCTAGTCAATACGCGACAATTGGCAATATTCCAACGGCTTTATTGGGCGTGATTTATTATCTTATTATTTTTATTTTTGTAGTCGCTTATCTTGACACTAAAAAAAGATTTTTTATAAACTTTATAGCAAAATTCGTTGTTGTCGGTCTTATTGCTTCAATTTGGTTTTTGTTTGTTCAGTTTTTCATCATCAAAGCGCTCTGCCTCTACTGCCTCATATCAGCGGGCGTTTCAATAATTCTTTTTATTTTAGGAATACTAGTGATAAAATCCAAAAATATCTCAAGTTGACATATATCAGATTTTATTCTATTATTTATTAAAGTAAAATAAACGTTCATTGACAAAATATAAATAAAGAAAGGAGAGGTAGAAATGGAAAAAAGAAGGGTTTTGATTATAATCGGATCGGATAGCGATATTTCTCAATGCGAAAAAGGGTTGATGCTTCTAAGTAGCAACAAAGACAAAACTGAGGTTATCGGCGTTATAACCTGCAGTATTCACCGTAATACAGATGAATTACTGCAAGTTATCAGTCGGGTTGCTGAAAAAGATTTAGCGGATGTTATTATTGCTGGCGCGGGTATGGCTAATCATTTGACTGGCACGATAGACGCATATCTTAGGTATGCTCTACGCAATAAAAAAATCAGCGTTATTGGAGTAGCTTTTAACGGAAAGAAATTTGAAGACAATGTAGCCGCGACTCTCAGTATTATTAAAGTGCTAAATACGCAGGTTATTTACAAAGGTGTCGGTTCAACAGGTTTTCTTGATGCCTGCGATTTTGCGATTTTCGGAGAACTTCCGGAAATAACATTGCCATCTTCACGGTCTTCAACTAGCCGTGGACTAAAAGAAACGCTGAAATTCATAGAAATTATAAAAGAAGAGAGGTGATTAAATGAGTACGGACTTGGGATTTAAGTTATTTGAAATGGCGCAGTCATTAATTTTCGCCGCTGACAATTATAAAACAGTTTTGGATGTATCAATAACAAAAGCGGCTGAAATAGTTGGCAGTGAACGTTGCTGTATAATCATTCAAAATCTTAGAAATGAAATGGTGCTGAAAGCTGGATTGCCGGCAGATAGACACGGAATGGATCAAAAAATAACCAATGAATTTGGCGAATCTTTTCTTCGTCAAATAGCGGAAAACGGAAGAATAGTCTTAATAAACAACCCTATTTCTAATCCAAAAACGGATTATATTAGGGAATTAGCGAAGCAGTATTCTATAAGCTCAATACTTTATGTTCCTCTTTACAATGAACATGGGTGTATCGGAATTATGATTTTTGACCGCGTTAACGGCCGAACATTTTCTCTTAAAGATGTAGAGAGAGCAAAAGCGATAGTGTGTCCAATATCCATTGCAATCGCAAAAGAATATAACAGAAGAGAAAAGTATCAAGAGATGAAAAGATTGGAAAGATTAGCGGCTCTTGGAGAGAATTCAGCAAGAATTGCCCATACAATGAGAAATAAATTGACAAGCATTATAGGGTTTACTCGGAGAATACTCAAGTCACGTTCAAGTGAAGAAATCAATGATTACGCCGGCATTGTAATCAAAGATGCGAAAAGGCTGGATAAAATCACTAAAGATGTTTTAATTTTTTCAGTTATTTCCGCTAAACAACCAGAAAGAGCGCGTTGCTATTTGAATGAATTTCTAAGAACAACTGTTAAAAAATTTACCAGTTTCAACAATAATGACATTCGAGTTAAGCTTCAACTGGATTCTCATCTGGAAATCGCTAAAGTATTTTTTGATAAGCGGATGTTTGAAATCTGCTTAAATGACATTCTTCAAAATGCGGCTGAGGCTTCGGCAAAAAAAATCTTGATAAAATCAAAATTAAAGTTAGGGTCAAGTTTGAAAAAAAATAACAAAAAAGTTTTGATTTCAGTTGCCAATAACGGAGATGAAATACCAGAGAATATGCTAGACAAGATTTTCGATCCTTTTATGTCATTTAAGCCGGATGGAACAGGACTTGGATTGGCAAACACGAAAGCTGTTATTGAAATTCACAAAGGAGAGATTTTTGTTGAAAGCAGGGAAGGCAAAACAAAATTCAAAATCTACCTTCCGTTTTGATTCTACTCAAACAAGGGATGCGACCTCGCATCCCTTTTTTATTTCTATTTTATTAATTTTTGACATTAAATTCTGCCCCTACTTTATTATAGTGGGGGCTTTTTTTATTTCTATTAAGGATTATAATTAACTTAATGGATATGTTTTTTTGGTAAGAACTTTTGATGTTATAAGAAAAGTATTGTTGAGTATCATGATTTTGAGCATTTACTGGAATGTTATAAAAAAGCGTAGAATAAACAGAGATGTTTTGAGCTCTATGAAATAGGAAATTGTGCTCGGTGTTTTGAGTATTATTTTTTATTATTATTGGATATATTTTAGAAATAATGTTCTTATATTAAAAAATTATGGAATTAAAAAAGCTTTAATTTAAATGAATAGATATTTTGATGACAAGATTTCGCACGGATTTGTTTCGCTTTACACTGGCAAAATGATAGTAATGATTGGTACGGGACTTTTAGGCATATTTCTGCCAATTTTTTTATTTAATCTTTTTGATAAGAATTTTCAGCTTACAATACTTTATTTCGGCACAGGATATATTCTATATGCCTTGTTTGTTGCGTTTGGTACGGGATTTTTAAATAAATTCGGATTTCGCAGAGCTTTGCGTATCAGCGCTTTTTTAGGCGCGCTATTTTACGCTATCTTCTATTTTATTTCTCAAGAAAATTTTATCTATCTTCTTCCTTTTTCTCTTTTGGTTTTGACCGTTTTCCGCATATTTTATTGGATTCCTTATCATGTTGATTTTGCAAAATTCACTGATAAAAAAAATAGAGGCAGAGAGGTTAGCGCAATAAGCGCCACAAGAAACGTAATAGGAGTTTTTGTTCCGCTTGTTGCCGGATTTATAATAAGTCGTTTTAACTTTGATGTTCTTTTTATTATCGTGATAATTCTTTATCTTATTTCGTTTATCCCGTATTTAACAATTCCTCATACCAAAGAAAAATTCAGTTGGAGTTATTTGGAAACATGGAAACAATTCTTTTCTAAAAAAAGAAGAGAAACAATTTTGGCTTTTATGGCCGATGGCGCTGAAGAAGTAGTTGGATTTATTGTTTGGCCGATTTTTATCTTTCAGCTTTTAAATGGGGATTATTTCAAAGTGGGCGCTATTTCAACTTTAATTATAGGAGTAGTTATTGTGCTTCAACTTGCTTTAGGAAAATATATTGACGTAAAAAAGCAAAAAGAGAAAATATTATATTGGGGAAGCGCTCTTTATTCTTTGGGTTGGATTATAAAAATTTTTATTGTTACGGCTTTCCAGCTTTTTGTAGTCGGTGCTTATCATAGCTTGGCAAGGATTTTTACCAGAACGCCATTTGATGCTTTAACATACGAAATAGCCGCTGATGAAGGGCATTATGTTGATGAATTTACCGTTTTACATGAAATGGCTATTCAGACTGGCAAATTTTTAATGGCTGGAATGATAATAATAGTTTCGTTATTTTTCGCAATACAATGGACTTTTATTTTGGCAGCAGCAGCTGTAATTTTCTTAAACTTACTTCGCGCAAAAAACAAAGAAACAATTCCATCATTAATAAGATAGGTATTTAAGAAGGTCCATGATGTTTTCTATAGATCTTTTATTTTTGTGATATAATTAAATATACCTATGAAAAAAGTTCATTTTTGGCACAAGTGCATAAAATGCGATTCTGTGTTCAAGCCGGATAGATTTTTTTATACATGTCCAAAATGCAATAATTTACTCTTAATTGAAAGAGATGAAAAATGGATAGATAAACATGTTGGCGTTGGCAAAAAAGCGCAATCGTTTTTTGATAAAGTTAGGTTTGGTAAAAAAAGAGATAAATATCCAAATGGCAGCGGCGTTTTTATGTGGCTGCCTTTAATTTTGCCGGGATTTCCAAGTGAAGATGTTATTTCTTTAAGAGAAGGGTTTACTGATTTATTTGAAGTTCCTGATTGGCTAAAACGAAAATTAAACCTTAAAAAACTTTTTATAAAAATGGAGGGTCAATTACCGTCAGAAAGTTTTAAAGACCGCGGTATGTCAACGGCAATTTCAGAAGCAATACGTTTACAGAAATTATATCCTAAGCTTAAAATCAAATTCATTGGCTGCGCCAGCACTGGTGATACTTCTGCTGCAGCCGCGATTTACAGTGCTTACGTAAAAGATAGATTAAAATGCATTATTTTTATTCCGTATGAAAAAGTTTCACCTGGCCAGTTATTTCAGGCAATGGCGCATGGTGCTTTGGTTCTAAGTATTAAACATCCGAGAGGTTTTGACGGATGTATGGATTTAATCCAAAAGTATTGCGTTAATCATCCTGAGATTGTTTTAGTAAATTCCAAAAATGATTTTAGGATTGTTGGTCAAGAAACCATTGCTTTAGAAATTTGTCAGGATCTTCACTGGAAAGCGCCAAAATGGATTGTTATTCCTTGCGGAAATGGAGGAAATTTAACCGCTTTATTGGTCTCTCTTTTAAGAATGAAAAAAAGGAAAATGATTAATTCATTGCCAGGTATTATTGTTGCTCAGACAAAAGTCGCTAATACTTTAGTCAGGTGGAAAAAAAGTAAATTTAAGAATTATAATCCAAGTTCTTTTCATAATACTATTGCTTCAGCAATGAACATACAGGACTCTGTTAGTTTTCCAAGAATTCAGAAATTATATAAGAAATTCAGAATAGAATTTTATGATGTAGCTGAAAAAAATATTCAAAAAACAAGGGCTTTATTTATGGGAGGAGGCGCCAATATTTGTCCTCAAACTGCTGTTGCTTTAGATGCTCTTTTGCAAGCAAAGAAAAAAAATATTATTAAAGAAAAAGATTTAATAGTTGCAATTAGCACGGCTAGCGGAATTAAATTTTCCGAATCTGGAATAAAACATCATATAAAAGGTAAACTAAGGGATTTTGCCAATCCTTACAAAATTGTTAAAGGCACAATAAAAGATATCGAGAAAGTAGTAAAATTTTAATTTATGAATAATTCTATTAAAAAAGTTGATATAGTAATCGGCATACCTTCTTATAATGAAGCAAAGAGCATTTCTTATGTTATTCATCAGATTGATAAAGGTATTCAAAAATATTTTAAAGGCAGAAAAGCCGTAATAATCAATGCTGACAATAATTCTCCAGATAAAACAGGAAAAGTTTTTTTAGCGTTAAAAACAAGAACTCCTAAAATACTTATTTCTACCAATAAAAAGGGTAAAGGGATAAATGTTTACAATATTTTAAAGAAATCTAAAGAATTAAATGCCAAAACAATAATGATTGCTGATGCGGATTTAAAAAGCATTAAGCCAGAATGGGTTAAATGCTTAATAGGCCCCGTCTTAAATAATTATGATTTTATTACTCCTATATATAAAAGAGACGAGGAAGACGGATCAATTACAAAACATATTTGCTATCCTTTAATTTATGGTCTTTTGGGCTATGAAATAAGGCAGCCAATTGGGGGAGAATTCAGTTTTTCAAGGAAATTCGCCGATTATTTGCTAAAGCAAAAATGGGATGCTAATACATACAAATTTGGAATAGATATTTTTATATCATTAAACGCAATTAAGGGCAATTTCAGAATAGCGGAAGCGGATCTTGGCATAAAAAGACATAAATCAAGTTTGCCAAATTTAAAACCAATGTTTATGGAGGTTGTTACTGAGTTTTTTAATCTTTTGATAAAAAATAAAAGATTGTGGAACAAAAAAGTTAATATTAAGAAAACATGCTGTGTTTGCAGAATTAAAACGCTTAAAAGAAGTTATTTTAGAAGAAGCGTATCGCTGGAAACAGTAAAAACGCAAAAAAGAGCAATATTTTACAGAGAATGGACAGAGATTTTATATACAGCTTTTTATGAATACGCTAAATCAGGAAACAAGCGCAAAATTTTAAAAAATCTACACCCGTTATTTGTAGATAGAATGATTACTTATGACAGAACAACGGTAAAAACAAACGAGAAAGAGGATGAGAAATTAATACGCCAACAAGCTCAATATTTTTATAAAACAAGAGCTTATTCATCAAAAAAACTAAAAGTGGTATAATAAATAAAAGGTCGCTAATTATCAATTAAATAAAAACATGTGTTTAAATAGAAATGCTTTAGGTATAAGTATAGGTGTTGTTTCAGCTTTGTGTGTATTTTTATTGGCTTTAGCAGCTGCTTATCTTAATTGGGGAGTTAATATGGTAAGCTTGGTTGGAGATATCTATATTGGATACAATGCAAGTTTTATAGGAGGAATTATTGGAGCAATCTGGGGATTTGTTGATGGATTTATTTTCGGATTTTTAACTGCTTTAGTTTATAATTTGGTTTGTAAAAAATGTTCAAAATATTGCCAAGAATCTTCTCAAGCGCAAGTATAAATAATGGGTTGTTTTCCTTATTGTTTTGCCATTCGCGTTTATAAGTGAAATTATCGTTGACAATCCTAAATTTTGGCAGAAAATTTTTCACAAAAATTTAGAAAAATGATAAAACGTAAGTTTTTTATCCTCGTAAAGCCAAAGTCAAAAAAAGAACAGGTTAAAAAAATTGAAGAAAATCATTATATTGTATCAGTAAAAGAACCACCTGTTAAAGGAAAAGCTAATAAAGCTATTATAAAGGCGCTGGCTAATTTTTTTGACGTTTCACAGTCAAAAATACACATTATTCATGGTGAAAAATCAAAACAAAAGATTATTGAGATTTTATGAATAATAAGTGCTGATTGACAGAGTGGTAAAAATATGTCACTCTTTTTATATTAAAATTGAACTTTACAAAATTTAAAATACGCGGAAAGGATGTGATAAAATGATTAGTCAAGAGAAATTTCTTGAAAAATGCATTGAAACAAACATACCTACAATCTTACTTAAGAGATTTTATGTCTCAATACCCAAATCGGTTACTTATAGGCAAGTTGGAAAAATATTATGTGATTTATTGTTGAGAATCGAAGAAAAACATCAATGGTCAGTTCTGCAAAAAATTGACAATCCCGGACTTAAAATTTACAAAGAAGCCGAGGATAAAAAACTGGTTAAAGAATTCGTAGAAGGAATAAAATTAGAAAAGAGGATAAGAGAATCAAAAGAAAAGAAAATAACAATTGACCAAAAAGAATACAATTCTTGGTCGGTTCTAAGAGACATAATTTTACGAAGAGCTAAGATTTACGAAAAAATGTTTGATTTCAGCGAAGATGAAATAAAACAATGCGAAAAAACAGCTGAGAAGTTAGTAAAAAGATTAAAAGCAAGAAGAGCAAAAAAGTGGTTCAGTATTATGGGCACTGGCGCAGGTGTTGCCGCAGGAGTAGTAGGAGCAGCAGGAGCGTATTGGTTATACAAAAAGGCAAAGAAATAAAAAGCCGACTAAAAATCAAAATTAGCCGGCTTTTCATTTTTAATAATTTATAGCTATAATCATAATAAATGAAGCAAAGTGATTTTGAAAAATTAGTTGTTAAAGCAGTAAAAATTCTGCCAGAATCTATTCAAAGAAAAATGGAAAATGTGGCTATTGTTATTGAAGAAAGAGAAGCGCCGGGAGGAAATTTATTGGGGCTTTATCATGGTATTCCAAAAATTGAGCGCGGAACCGGCTACTCAATGGTTTTGCCGGACAAAATCACGATTTATAAAAAAACCATTGAAAGATTAGCTGGTTCAGAGAAAAGAATACCCCAGTTAGTTCAAGAAGTGGTCTGGCATGAAATTGCCCATCATTTCGGTTTTAATGAAGCTGAAGTTCGTAAGTTAGAAAAAAAATGGCGTAGTAATCATTTGCGTAAATCTGTGTAGAAATTAGCGCAAATCACCGTCTATGAATAAATTTATAAAATTTTCAGTAATTGCTTTTATAGCTGGTAGTTTAATTTTGTTTTTCGGGAAAGGGAATTGGTTTCCTGATTTTTATAATCCGAAGTTTATGGGAGTAATTGGTCTGCTTTGCGCTTGTTTGATTATCTTGCCACGTCTAGTATTTAAATCAGCGATATCTGAAATAAAAGAAAAAGCGCTTACTTTTCTTCAAAATATTTTGGCTATAATTTTATTATTAAACGCTGCTGGTGCGCTTGGCCTTTTCCAACTTTATAAAATTGGTTTTGAATATGACAAATTTCTTCATTTTATTGTTCCTTCTCTTATTGTTATTGCCTTGACTTATTTTAATTATCATTGGTATGATATACAAAAATTTGGCAAATCTCTTATATTGTCAACAATTTTAGTCATTGTTGGAGGTTTTGCTTGGGAATTATTTGAATTTTTGGGAGATTCTATTTTAAAAACTCAAATGCTCGGATATTACGGAAAATTTATAAGCGAAGACACATTTTGGGATTTAATAATGAATGGTTTGGGCAGTATAGCCGGCATTTTTATTTCAATTGTAAAAGTTAAAAAGTTTCACTAATCAATCTCGAATATTATCTCTAATAACCTCGAATTAAAAACTGGATTAGAGATTAAGAATTTGTTATTATTAATATAATGAATTTAATTGCCCTAAAAAAACCAAAAGTTTTTATTCCGATTATTATAGTTGTTATTATTATTGTTGTTGGATTTCTTTTCTTTGGTAAAGATAATGCTCAAGAATATGAATTTATCGTTGCCTCAAAAGACACTCTTATTCAAGAGGTGAATGTAACGGGCAATGTAGAACCGGCTGAGAGTGTTGATTTGGCTTTTGAAAAAGGAGGCAGAGTTTCTTATATTTACGTGGAAATTGGCGATAAAGTGAATATTGGTCAGTCATTAATGCAATTAAATAATTCTGAGCTTATTGCGCAATTAAACGAAGCTAAAGCCAATGTTGAAATTCAAAAAGCTAAATTAGATGAATTAAAACGGGGAACCCGGCCGGAAGAAATTCAAGTAAAAGAAGCGGAACTGGATAAAGCTCAACAGGATTTAAATAATTATTACGCTAGCTCAATAGATGTTCTTAATGATGCTTATGCTAAGGCAGATGACGCAGTAGGAACAAAAACAGACGAGCTTTTTACAAACGATTATTCAGATAATCCGCAATTAACTTTTACAGTAAGTGATTCGCGGGCAAAAAACGAAGTAAAACAATACCGGTCATTATCAACAATAAAATTAAATGAATGGAATAATGAGTTGCAAAGCATAAAGGTAAATTCATCAGATGAAAAAATTGAACAAGCGCTTAAAAACACAAAAGAATATTTGAATATAATTCGTGATTTTATGGCAAAAGCTCTTACTGCCGTAGATAACGCTGCTGGAGTTTCAGCTTCAACAATTAATACTTATAAAACAAATATAAATACTGGCAGAACAAACGTTAACACGGCATTTACCAGTGTAAGCGACCAAGAACAAAACATTGCCGCGCAAAAAATCACAGTTGAAAAAGTTCAAAATGAATTAGACCTTATATTGGCCGGCACGGTTTCAGAACAAATCACTGCTCAGGAAGCTCAAGTTAAACAAACTGAAGCAAAAAAACAAAATATTCAGGCGCAATTGGCAAAAACCGCTATTCGTTCTCCTATTAATGGAATTATTACCAATCAGGATACGAAAGTTGGCGAGATTATTTCAGCTAATACTGCGATTGTATCAGTTATCTCAGAGGCCAACTGGGAGATTAAAACTGATGTGCCGGAAGCGGACATTGCCAAAATTGAAATTGGCGACAAAGCCAAACTCACTCTTGATGCTTATGGCGAAGACGTAAAATTCAGCGCCACGGTTATTTTAATTGATCCGGCTGAAACAGTTATTGAGGGCGTTTCCAATTATAAAGTTACTTTGCATTTTGACGAAAAAGACGAACGAATTCGTTCTGGAATGACTGCTAATTTGGATATATTAACCGCAGAGAAAGAAAATGTTATTGCCATACCGCAAAGAGCAGTAATATCAAAAAACGGAGACAAAATAGTTAGGATATTAAAAGATGATGAAACAATTGAAGAAGTTAATGTAATTACCGGCATCCGCGGCTCTTACGGAAATATAGAAATAATCAAAGGAATTAGCGAAGGGGATAGGGTGATTATTTTTATGAAATAGAGATAATCACAAATTCCTGTTAAAATCCCTGAATTCTTGTCCAGATATTTCTTGCGTAATTTTGCGTAATTAAATCTACTAACTTATACACGCGATCGCGTATATAAGTTAGTTAGTGGGATTAAATCCTTGAATTTAAACAGGGATTTTTTGTTGTTTTAAATTAATTATTGACAAAATAGCTGAAATATACTATATTGTTTTTAGTTGTTTGAGAATTGAATAAACGGTAATTTTATAAAACTTATAAAAAGGAGGAAATAAATTGAGAAACGAAGAAAAGATTCTAAAACCTTTTGAGAAAAAATGTCTAAAATGCAGAAAGGTTGGCTTAGTACCAAGTAGATCTGGGATTTGTATTGAATGCATAAGAAAAGAATTACGGTTGGAAAACTGGGAATATGTATGTTTACAGTGCGGAGAAAAGAAGGGATATCGTATTGATAAACACAAAATATGTTTAGAGTGCCTGGATAAAAATGAGAGTCATTCACTAGAAAAGCTAAAAGATGTATTACACTATAAACAAAGAGTACTATTGAAAGAATATATGATGTGGAGCGATACTCGCGCAAGCTTTATTATTCTTATGAGTTAGTTCTGGAAAGAATTAGCGAGTAAAAATAAGAAAATAAGAAGAACATACAAACAGGGGTTCATAAACGAACCCCTTTTTTATTTTTTTAACGAGTACTACTACGCGTAGTAGTGCCAGTTTTATTAGAAATTTCTAATTAGGTTTGTTATACTTAAGCTAATGGGAAGGAGAAAAATAAAAGACAAAAATGTCCGTTCGCTCTCAAAAAC
>CAJVXI010000011.1 GCA_913009635.1 uncultured bacterium | reverse complement strand
AAGGAGAAGATGAAGGAAGTAGACTGTAGGTAATTAGGATTGTGTGAAGATAGGTGTAAGATGTTTTTTTTTTTTTTTTTTGTTCTTTTTTTTTTTCAAGCAGAAGACGGCATACGAGATAAAGGAATGTGACTGGAGTTCAGACGTGTGCTCTTCCGATCTCCCGGGGCAGCTTGATGAAAGAGCCATTAAAGAAAAAAAGTTTGCTTAAAAAGAAAATTTATATTTCCTTAATTGAAAAGAGAAATTTGCGAGGGGCGGCGGCAATTCATTTTACTGTTGAAGCGGAAAAAGATGAATATTTAAATTTCAACCTGCCGCTTAAAAAATCCATTATCATTCCCAACGGCTTAGACCTCCAAGAATTTAAATCTTACGAAGTTCAACTTCGTAAGATTGATTTTAGGGAGAAGTTTGGTATTGCTGCGGATAAAAAAATAGTTTTGTTTTTAAGCCGCTTGAATTGGAAAAAAGGTTTGGATACCTTAATACCGGCTTTCGCTGAAGTTATAAAAAAAGAGCCAAAAGCAATTTTGGTTTTGGCTGGCGGCAATGACGAAGGGTATAAAAAAACAGTTGATAAGTTTATTGAAAAATACAATCTTAAAGAGAAAGTTATTTTTACGGGAATGATTATTGGCAAAGACAAAATTGCCGCTTTCCATGATAGTGATATTTTTGTTTTGCCTTCATATTCGGAAAATTTCGGAATGGCGGTAATTGAGGCAATGTATTTTGGTTTGCCAGTAGTGATTACTAAAGGAGTCGGCATATCGCCAAGTATTTTAAAAGCCAATGCCGGCATAGTTATTAAAAAAGATAAAACTCAGTTGATTGAAGCAATTTTGAAAGTTTTAAGTAATTCGAAGCTAAGTAAAGAAATAGACCGTAAAGGAAAGCAATTAGTAGAAACAGAATTTTCTTTACTAAAAATTACTGATAGATTTATAAAAGAATATAATGAATTAATATGAAAAACATTTATTTGGATTATGCAGCTACCACTTATATTGATAAAAGGGTTTTAAATAAAATGTTGCCGTATTTAACAAAAAAATTTGGCAACCCATCTTCTTTGTATTCTCTTGGTAGAGAAGCAAAATCCGCTATTGAAGGCGCGCGAAGAAATATTGCTGAAGTATTAAATTCTAATTCAGAGGAAATTATTTTTACCGGTTCAGGTACGGAGTCGGATAATTTGGCTATTTTGGGAATTGCTAGAGCTTATAAAAATAAGGGAAAGCATATTATCGTTTCAAAAATAGAACACAAAGCGGTTTTAGAGGCGGTTAAAACACTAGAAAAAGAGGGTTTTAAGGTTACTTATTTGAATGTTGATTCAAAAGGAATTGTTAAGATTTCAGAACTTAAAAGGGCATTTAAGCGGGATACGATTTTAGTTTCAATAATGTATGCCAATAATGAAATCGGAACCATACAGCCAATTTCTAAAATTGCTGAAATAATCAGCAATTTTAGAAAGACTAAAAGCTATAAGCTAAAAGCTAAAAGCTCAGCAGCGGTACTGCCGCTGCTTCACACCGACGCTTGTCAGGCAGCTAATTTTCTGTCTCTAAATGTTAAAAAATTAGGCGTTGATTTGATGACTTTGAATGGTTCAAAAATTTACGGACCCAAAGGAGTGGGCTGCTTGTATAAATCAGAAGAAATTAAGTTAGAGTCGATGATTATTGGAGGGGGTCAGGAAAGAAATTTTAGAGCCGGAACCGAAAATACAGCTTTAATAGTTGGGTTTGGCGAAGCGTTGAAATTAACGGAAAAAATGAGAAGAAAAGAAAGCCAGCGCTTACGAGATTTGCGCAATTATTTTATTAAAAATCTTTTAAAATCTATTCCAAAATGTCGGCTTAATGGCCATTATGTAAAAAGATTGCCGAATAACATTAATATTTCAATTCCTGGCGTTAATGGTGAGGCGTTGGTTCTGGCGTTGGATAAATGCGGTATTTCCGCTTCAACTGGTTCCGCATGCGCTTCAAGCAATACAAATTTTTCCCATGTTCTTTCGGCAATTAAATTATCGCCAAAATTTACTAAAGGCGCCCTTAGGATGACACTAGGAAGAGATACAGCTAAAAATGATATTAATTATGTGCTGAGAACTTTACCTAAAATTGTTAAAAAGTTAGTATAATTAGACATGAGAACGTCTATTACCGTTATAGTTTTAACTTATAACGAAGAATTAAATATAGAAAATTGTCTTAAAAATATTGCTGATTGGGCGAGTGAAATTTTTATTGTTGATTCTTATTCTACTGATAAAACTTTGGAGATTGCTAAAAAATATAATTGCCAAATAATTCAGCATCCTTTTGAAAATCAAGCTCAGCAGTTTAACTGGGCGCTGGATAATTTGGAAATTAAAAATGATTGGATTTTGCGGTTGGACGCTGATGAATATCTAACTAGAGAACTTAAAAACGAAATAACTGAAAAACTTGAAAATACACCTAGTAATATAAGCGGTTATTATATCAAGCGCAGGGTTTATTTTATGGGTCGTTGGATAAAACATGGCGGTTATTATCCAACTTGGCTCTTGCGGTTATTTAGAAATGGCAAAGGCAGATCAGAAGAGAGAAAAATGGACGAGCATATTGTTTTATTGGAAGGCAAAGCGAAAAAATTAAAAAATGATTTTATTGATGATAATAAAAATGATTTGGAAGATTGGATTAATAAACATAATAATTATTCATCGCGCGAGGCAAAAGAAATATTGTCAGGTAATTACGGGCGTGGTAAAAAGAAAATTTATTATCAATTACCGCTTTTTTGCCGGGCTTTTCTTTATTTTATTTATCGTTATTTTATTCGTTTCGGTTTTTTGGATGGTAAAGAGGGGTTAATTTTTCATTTTTTACATGCTTTTTGGTATAGATTTTTAATAGACGCTAAAATTTACGAACAAAAACTTAAAAACCAAAAAGTTTAATAGTGTTTAATTTTTTAAATAATTGTGATTTAATCATATTATGAGAATATTTACGGGTAAAAAATGGAGAAGCGGTTTTTTGGATTATCACCGCAATAAAAATGAGTAC
The DNA here is from genome assembly GCA_913009635.1 of uncultured bacterium. Classification (GTDB taxonomy): domain Bacteria; phylum Patescibacteriota; class Minisyncoccia; order UBA6257; family UBA9933; genus CAJVXI01. The sequence continues at coordinate 29,315 of CAJVXI010000011.1, read as the reverse complement.
AGGATTCAAGTTCTTGCTTGGAAAAATCTTGAAAAACTTGAAAATGTTTATCATACGAGGGCTAAAAGTTTGAGATTATTAATTAATTATTTCCCTGTTGTTGGATTTCATGGGTTATTTACAAAAACGTGGTCTCGTCTTAGGGAAGAAAGGCGTAACGAAAAATATATTTCCTGCGGTTTCGGGAAAATTATTGAGAGCGCTGATGGCAAAATTTTCCCCGAAGGAGAATTGGTAGGTTTCGTGGCACCTTTGCATCCGGCTCTCGTGGAGCGAATTGTTTTGCCCGAGGAACTTATTTTTCCCGTCGAAGGCGGATTCGCCTCTGACGAAAAAATTGATAAATCGGATATTCCCGAAATTTCGGCGGATACGATTTTGCATTCTTTTTTTGATAAAAAGGAGCATCGAGATGCGTGGTGGAAGGATATAAGGGGATGGAGTATTTATTCTGGAATGAAAATTTCCAAAGAAACGCGAAAAAAACTGGTGGACGGATTAAAAAAAGAGATTAAAAACAGTGAATGGCTTAAGTTTCAAAAAATTGACGCGCGGAACGCCAGTCGCGTCGCGGAAACGAAAGGACAAGTTAAAAAAACAAGTTCTAATGCGAAAAGAGGAATTTTGTTCGGCTATGGCAATTACGCGAAAATCAATATTATTCCTTATTCCAAGCCGTTCGTGGACATACAAACGGTTCATGAAATTGATCCGACACAAATATTTTTGGAAAAGAGAATTCAAAGATGGGATTCAGATCCTTTTCCGAGAAAGGACGAAAAATATGATGTTTATTTTGTCGCAAGTTATAACCATACTCATATTCCAATAACTTTACATGCTTTAAGGCAAGGAGCGTATGTCGTAGTGGAAAAACCGGTTGTTATGGATTATGACGAGCTAAATGAGCTGGAAAAAGCTCTTAGAAAATCCGGAAGGCGTCTCTTTACTGGATTCCATAAGCGTTATGGGAGTTTTAATGAAATGGCCATTGAGGACCTTGGCGTAAAATACGGCGACCCGATTTCGTATCACTCCATAGTTTATGAATTAATTCAGCCGGAATTTTTCTGGTATAATTGGCCAGTCTCGCGAAGTACTTTTTTCGCGAACGGTTGCCATCAGATTGACCATTTTCTCCATCTTAATAATTTTAGTAAGCCGAAAGATTTTGGCATTAAGCTCTTGCAAGACGGCGCCGTTGAGGTGTGGATAGAACTTGAAAACGGCGCGTCTTTCACGACAACTTTCAGCGAGAAGGGAAGTTTAAGGGTTGGCCCTCGAGACCATGTGGAATTAAAAGTTTATGGCAGGAACGTAAAAATAACGGACGCCATAAATTATCAATCCGAAGACAACCACAGAATAATCAGAAAAAAGAGAATATTTAAGACAGATAGCTATAGGGATATGTATCAAAAAATAGGAAGAAGAATATCCAACAATGAAGAGGGGGATTCAATAGAATCAATTCTTATTTCGGCAAAAATAATGTTGGACCTTGAGGAAAAACTTCAGGAGATGAAAGGATGGGGCGATAAATATAAGAGAGCTAAAGAAAAATTTTGGAGTTATTTTAAATGAAAAATATTTTAATCATTACGGATTCTTATCCGCCGGAGATCCGTTCAGCCTCGCAATTGATGAGAAATTTGGCGGACGGTTTACGCGATAAAGGCCACAATGTTTGGGTGGCCACTTCCTATCCTAAATATAATTTGACGGACTCCGAAAACGCTGTTTGGCCGGAAATGGCGGATGAAAACGGAATAAAAGTTTTACGGATTAAAACTCTTCCGCACCATAAAGTGAATTTTATTACCAGGGGCGTAGCGCAGCTTCTAATGCCTTATATTTTTTTCCGCAAAATTAAGAAAAATATTAAAGGAAGAATTGATGTTGTTATTGTTCATAGTCCGCCATTGCCGCTATCAATAGCCGCTTATAAAGTTAAAAAATTTTACTGCGCGAAATATGTGCTTAATCTTCATGACATTTTTCCGCAGAACGCGGTTGATTTAGGTATTTTGCGCAATAAATTTTTAATCAAGCTTTTTGAGCGTATGGAAAAAAACGCTTATAAAAATTCAGACTTAATCATTGTACCTTCCAATGAGCATAAAAAATTTATTGAAGAAAAAAAGGGCGTGCCAAAAGAAAAAACGCAAATAGTGTATCATTGGATAGATAGCGGGCCTTTTTTAAAGGCAAAAAAAACCGGAAGATTTAGAAAATTGTACGGTTTGGAAAATAAATTTATATTTTTGTTCGGCGGAGTGCTTGGACCGTCTCAGGGACTTGATTTATTTATTAGAATAGCTGATAAAATAAGAAACAACAAAGACATTATTTTTCTTTTTGTGGGCGGCGGGTCAGCAAAAGAAAATTTGGTAAAAATGGCAGAAAAATTGGAGTTGGAAAATGTAGTTTTCAAACCTTTTGTTTCTTTGGAAGAATATCCAGAATTAGTTAAGGATTGTGATGTTGGTATAATTTGTCTTACAGCGCAAAATACCACTCCGGCAGTGCCGGCAAAAATTTTAGGTTATATGGCGGCCGCTGTGCCGGTTGTTGCATTTTTACATAAAGAAAGCGATGGTTTATTAATTGTTAAAGAAGCAAAATGCGGTTATGGCGCGATTTCAAACAATGAAGAAAAAGCGCTGGAAATAATTTTAAAGATGTATAATGAAAAAGAAAAAATGAAGGAATACGGCGAAAACGGCTTGAGATATCTTTTAAAAAATATGGAGAAAAAAGTTTGTGTGGATAAATTTGAAAAATTATTATAAATAATATGAAAAAAATTTTGATGGTATTCGGCACTCGGCCGGAAGCGATTAAATTTGCGCCGATAATCAAGGAAATTAAAAACACACCTTCCCTAAAAGGTATTGTTTGTGTTTTTCGTCAGCACAATAAGATGCTTGACGATGTGTTAAAAGTTTTTGGCATTGCGCCAGATTATGATTTAAGAATTATGTTGAGCGATAAGGCGCTATTTAGCAAGAGAATTAATATTTTTAGAAAAATTAAAAATTTAATCATAAGCGGGTTTTCATTTTTAAAATTTTTACGAATTCTCAAAAAAGAAAAACCGGATATTTTAATGGTGCAGGGCGATACTTCTACCGCTTTTTTAACCGCTTTTTTAGCTTTTCATTTTAAAATTAAAATCGCTCATATTGAAGCGGGCTTAAGGACTTATAATAAATATAATCCGTTTCCGGAAGAAATGAACCGTCAACTTATATCTCGTTTGGCTGATATTCATTTTGTTCCAACCGAACAGGCGAAAAACAATCTTTTAAATGAAGGCATTACGGAAGAAAAAATATTTTTGACCGGAAATACGGCAATTGACGCATTGCTTATGGTAAAAGAAAAGCAAGAAAAAGATGCCAAAAAATATGAGGGTAAATTCTTAAAAAAATATGGCGTTAATTTAAAAAACAATAAGAAAATAATTTTAATTACTGCGCACAGAAGAGAAAGTTTCGGCGAGGGATTAAAAAATATTTTTTCTGCGATTAAAGAAATCGCGCGAAAAAGGAATGACGTGGAAATAATTTATCCGATTCATTTAAATCCAAATGTTTATTATCTGGCGAAGGAAATGTTAAGCGGCATTTCAAATATTCATTTAATTGAACCGCTGGAATATGATTTATTTGTTTTTTTGATGAGTAAATCGTATTTAATTTTAACCGATTCCGGCGGCATCCAAGAAGAAGCGCCTTCGCTTAAAAAACCCGTTTTAGTTATGCGAGACATTACAGAACGTCAAGAAGGAGTAAAATCTGGCGTCTCAAGACTTGTGGGAAAATCGCCTGAAAATATTATCAATGAAACGTTTTTATTATTAGACAATGAAGACGCTTATAGTTTAATGATAAAAGGAAGCAATCCCTATGGGGATGGTAAAGCCGCAAAACTTATTGTAGAATATATTAAACAAGTAATTTGAATAATAAAATTGTAATTATGGAAGAAAAAGAAGTTGATTTAAAGGATTATATTAGATTGATACTTAAAAGAAAATGGTTGATTTTCGGCGCGTTTTTATTGGGAGTTATAATAGCCGGCGGCTTAACTTTTTATTTTACTTTAAACGAGATAAAAACCTATGAAGCAAATATTTGGCTAGAAATTGGTAAGATTGATAAGAATATTTTAATAGAATCACCCGAACAATTAATAGAAAAAATTCAGGAAGGAATTTATGGAGAATTTTCTTATAATGTGATTGTCTTGAATCCAACTAAAACGAATTTAATTCAGATTAAAATTGAAGCAATTAAACCAGAAGAAGCACAAAGTGTTTTAGAGGAAATAAGCGGGAAGATTTTAGCTGAACATAAAGAAAGAATTAATGTTAAAAAAGATTTCCTAAGAGATGGAATTATTGGCCCCTTAGATTCATTTAGTAATATTCAATTTACTAAAATAGTAAAAACCCCCGTAATTTCAGAAAAACAAACAAATAAAAGACCGATATTAAACATAATTATAGGAGGATTGTCAGGTCTATTTTTAGGGATTTTTCTGGTTTTTCTAATAGAATGGTGGCAGGCGCCACGCCGTGACATTTATTAGATTTCTATATCTTTTTAAATAAAGACATAACTTCTTCTAGGATTTTTTCTTTCAGCAAGTAAAGCGCTCCCAAATAAATTACAGCTGAAATAATAATATTAATAATTACATTCAAGCCAAATTGATTAAGAGTGAAAGTAAATACTCCCATAATAATCGCGGCTGCGGTTATTTTTTTAAGATAAGGCAATATTTTAAGGTCAGCTGTTTTTTTAATTTTTCTCCAGGTTAAACCGTAATATAAAGAATAGGCAACAATTGTGGTAATTGCAGCGCCAATAATTCCGTAAATAGGAATTAATATGGCGTTAAAAATAACATTTCCAAAAGCTCCAACTGCTACATATTTAATTACCTTTCTTTGTTGATTGTGTGCTACGACGAATCTAAAAATAAGAGGTCCGGAGAATATTATAAGCATGCTGATAAGTAAAATTTTAAAGGCCGGGATAGCCGGTAAATATTCATGACCAAAGAGTAATTCAATAATCGGTTGGCTCAAAATAATTCCTCCCACTACCAACGGAATTGCCATCAAAAAAGTTAAAGTCATTGATTTTTCACTAAGATTTTTTATTTTTTGTTTTTCACTTTGTTTAATGAGCCGGGACAAGGTCGGAAATATTCCAATAGCTAAAAGTGTTGGTAGGGTATAAAGTAGTCCAATAATACGTTGGCTGACTGAATAATAACCAATTTCTTCAGCTGTTCGCCACCAACCAAGCATTATAATATCAGTATTCATCATAAAAATTCCTAACATTGCTGAAAAAGCCATAGGCCAAGCATCTTTGATAATTTGCTTAGCTAAGTTCTTTTTAAAAAAAAGGAAAACTTTAAAAAACTGATTTCTTAGAATAATAACAGATAAAATAACCGAAACTCCAACGCTGGCGATATAAGAAAATATTAATGATTTTGCAGTTGGGGAAATACTTAAAATAATAAAACCAGCCACCGCGATTGTTATATTCATTACAATTACAATAAGAGCTTCTCGCTCCATTTTTTCTAAACCTCTAAAAAAAGCAATAGAAAAATCCCGCAAACCATCAAAAATAACCAATAAAGCAACAAGCGGAATTAGCGCTTTAGCTGCTTCAATATTTGTAAAATGAGGCGCGACAAAGATAACCAACAAAGCAGTAGCTAAAAGCAGGACTATTTTTATCCAAAAACTCGTTGAAAAGTATTCAGTTCGTTGTTCAGGATGATTAGCTGTATTTCTAGTAAGTAGTGGGTTGATTCCGACGTCAGCAAAAAGAGTAAAAAATCCGGCAAAACCTAAAACATAAGCAAAAATACCGTATTCAGCCGCGCCTAAAATTCGAGCTGCGTAGATTATTATTAATGCTCTAATTAATCGACTGCCAACCTGGCTTAGGGTTAACCAAAAAACATTTTTAGCTATTGTTTGGCGCATTCCGCGATTCTGAAAAAGTAATTCCTTAATCCTCATTTTTTATCAGCATCAATCAGTTAAAATCAGCATAAATCAGTGTTGGTGGTGTTAATACGCTGATTAATGCGGATATAGCTGATTTATGCCGATTAGTTATTAGACGTAAATAAATACTTAATTGTTTTCAAAATTATCAAGAAATCCAAAAACAGAGAACGATTTTTAATGTAATAAATATCGTACTGGAGTTTTTCAAACGCTTCTTCTAAAGAAACGCTTGGTTGATAGTTAACTTGAGCCCATCCAGTCAGTCCGGGTTTGATAATGTGACGCATGTCATAATAGGGGAGTTTTTGATATTGTTCAACTAGCTCCGAACGTTCCGCGCGCGGACCAATAAAAGAAATATCGCCTTTAATAATATTATAAAATTGTGAGAATTCGTCTAAATGGGTGTGGCGGAGAATTTTTCCTATAAAAGTGAGCCGTTTGTCATCTTTAGCGGTCCAGAGCGGTCCGTCTTGATTGGTTCGCATAGTTCGGAATTTATAGAGAGTAAATGATTTCCCGTTTTTGCCTGTTCTTTTTTGTTTATAAATTATTGTTCCTCGTGAAGTAGCTTTAATTAAAATCGCAATAATAATAATTAAAGGCAGTAAAATTATACACAATAGAGAGGCCAAAATAACATCCATTGTTCTCTTGGCAGCGTCATAAACATGACGTCTGGTTGTTATTTTTTCAATAAACCAGCTTTCTTCAAGCTCATCAATAGGCACTTTTTGGAAAATTAATTCATAAAAACTCGCTGAATCAATCACGCTGATTTTCAACGGCAATAATTTATAGATAAATTTAACAACAGAGATATTTTTTTTAATGATGTTGGGAGGAATAATAATTATATCAATTTCATTATCAGAAATTGTTTTTTCTAAATTTTTTAGATTATTGTTATTCAAATCTTCTTTGAGCCAATGACGAATATCATAGCCAAATTGGGGATTGGATTCCAAATAGGACGTGATTTTAGTTATGGTTTCTGAATTATCAATTATCAATAAATTGGTGCGCCACCCGCTTTTAATCAGAATTTTAATCATTAACGCCCTCCAGATGAAATCTATAATTCCAAAAATAAAAGCGAATATTAAAAGATTTGTTTTTGGGGTAAGGTTAAAAAGCGGAGTGAATGCGTAGAAAAATATAACTGAAATAATGGCGCTTATTGTAATCGCCGGAATAATGGAGCGAGCCAACGAAAAATTGTTTTTAAGAGTTTTATTTTGGTAAAGGTCGGCAAGATAAAAAACCAAGAGCCAAATAATAAAAATTAAAGAAAATGATTTAAGGTGGGTTAAGAACGATTCTTGGAAATTAGATGGCCCATAACGCAATAATAAAGTAAGGGCTAATGACCCGTATAAAATAGCGATATCACCTAAAAATATTATTATTGTTTTTATTTTTGACATAAATAAATAATTGAAAGTGTAAAAATTAAAAATTCAAAATGACAAATCAAAATGTTAAAATTGTTTCCGTTCGTTTTAATTCATTTTGAAATTTTACACTGTCATTTTCCATTTTGATATTTGAATTTTTCATTTGGATAGCTTGACATTTATTTAATAATGGCTAACAATTAACAAAGATATCATATAACTTAATTTATACTATTTTTTATGGAAAATCAAAATAAATCAGACAAGTTTTTATCTATAAGCGTTTTAGTCGCAGCAGTTTTAATTGGCGGTTCATTGATTTATAGCGCTGGATTAAAAAAAGTTAATAACGATAATCAAGCAGCTAATCTTAAAGAACCAATAATTAATTTATCTGAACCTCAAATTGGCGATGACGTAATTCTTGGAGACCCCAAAGCGCCCGTAACTATAATTGTTTTTAGTGATTATCAGTGTCCGTTTTGCGCCAGATATTACAAGGAGACAGAATCATTAATCCGCAAAAATTATATTGAAACAGGTAAAGCAAAATTAATCCACAAAGACTTAGCTTTTCTTGGTCCAGAATCAACTGTTGCCGCTCAGGCAGCTGAATGCGCTAAAGATCAAGGGAAATATTGGCAATATCATGATCAATTGTTTGAAATTGAAATTAAAGAATTTGAAGAGAAGGGGAATAGCGAACATACGGGGAATTTAAATAGAGAAACTTTTCAGGAAATCGCCTCTAATTTAGAGATGAATGTTGAGGAATTTCTTAATTGTTTTGATTCTAAAAAATATGCCGCTGAAGTTGAAAATGATGCTAATGAAGCAAAAGCCGCTATGGGGCAGAATATTTCAACCCCTACTATTTTTATTAACGGTAAAATGATTCAAGGAGCTTATCCTTATGATGTTTTTGTCAAAGCCATTGAAGAGGCGCTTGTTAATGTAGAAAGTAGAGAGTAGAATAAATAAAATTCTATATTCTAAATTTTTTTAATATTATGATTTTAAGTTGGTTTCAATTGGTTTTGGGTCTCTGGGTAATAATTTCGCCATGGTTGCTCGGATTTTATGTTAATAATGTGGCTTTGTGGAGTAATGTTGTTGCTGGAGCTGCAATAGTGATATTGTCTTTATGGATGATATTTGGAGGAAAATCTAAAAATTATTAAAGAGTAACTAGGAACTAGCAACTAGGAACTAGGGTTGAAATAAATTAAACTATTTTTATCCCTAGTTACTGTTTGCTGATTACTGTTTACTAATTATTTATGGTCAAAATTTATACAACATCAACTTGCCCTTATTGTGACATGGTAAAAGAGTTTTTTAAGAAAAATGACGTTGAATATGAAGAACTTGACGTTACAAACGATGAAAAAGCTCGACAGGAGATGATTGATAAATCACATCAGATGGGGGTGCCGGTACTTGACATTAATGGGACAATTATAGTAGGATTTAACCGTCCTGAGCTTGAAAAAGCATTAGGGATAAAATAATCATAAAATACGATTATTTAATAAAAGGTCGTTTTTTGTTTGTTTAATTAAGAAAATAAAATTATTATGGCTTATAAATGCAATTCATGTAATGTTACCTCAGACGAGGCAAAAGAGTGTTGTGGCACTCCTATGGTTGAAGAGCAAGCAGAAGGAGGATCTGATGCTCCTGCTGATGCTCCTACTGATGCTCCTACTGAAGCTCCTGCTGAAGGAGGAGAAGCTCCTAAAGAAGGAGAAGATGCTCCTGCTGCTTAGTAAATTATTATTCAAACTCGCCCTATCCAGGGCGAGTTTTTTTATTGTTCATTCGCCAGAACATTTACGTACATCCACACATTTACTATCTTATACATGCGATCGCATGTATAAGATAGTAAAGTGAAATCCTTGAATAAATCCTTGTTTTAATCCTTGAATTAATCCTTGTTTTAATCCTTGAATTTATTCAAGGATTTATTATGTAATTAAATACGTATTTTAATACGTATTTTTTTATTGCCACTTGTAGCAGCAGGATTTTTCTACTGAGATATCTCATGAGATATTAATGTAGATATCTACGTTAATATCTCAGTAGATATCCACTGCGCAGAAATGCGTAGAAAAAAAGTTTAAGCGCTCTAACCGGTTAGAGCGCTTTGGCATGCTTTGCATAATCCCGAAGGGATTTATTCGGGGCTAACTAAAGCGGATAAAGTTGACAAAGCTTGGAATATGTGTATAATTATAGTTAAATTAGGTCTTTTACAAATCCTGCATTAGCGGGATAAATATCAAATCTAAATTTTTTTAAGAAGGTGCGCGATGAAAAACATCGTAAGCCAACGTAAGTTGTTGGTGCACAAGGAGCATGAGCTTCTTTGGAAACTTGAGGCAGCAGGTCTTGGCGATACCGAAGCTCAGTCAGTGATTCAAAGTAAGGGGAATAAGCTTGCTACAAAGGTGGTGCAATTCATTCGTCAGGGCGGCTATGAAGCCACAGTTAGTCAAAAAACAGCTTGTGCTATTATGGGTAAAAACTTTTTTGGTATTGAAAAAGCCATCCAACATCTTAGAGTTAATCCAACCGAAAGAGAATTAGGTCTTTTTGTTGAAGTGCCATTCACAGAGGGTGTTTTGGAGGAGTATAAAAAAACTCATATTCTCGTTGCTGCTTTTCCGATGTCAATTCTTAAGATTCGCGAGAAAATTGAGAAAAAACTCTTTTATTCTCACGAAGATTCCTGGTATAATAAGCAATCTTTTGCAAGAGACAAAGGCGAAGCAAGCTGGCATCTTATTCGTAAGGATATCGTGCCTAATTCAACAAGTAAAACCTGGAATGAACAGCAAGCTTTACTTGTCGAAAACGAGGAAACACCAAAAGCCCGAATAATGGTTTACACGATTATAGGTCATTACCTTGCTACTGGAGAGCGCTTATTTGAAAATATTTATGCTCGTTGCTCGGATTTGCTTTCGGACGGCCACCGTGTCAGTGTCGGCAGCTTCGATTTTGGTGGTCTCCGGATCGCCTACTGGTGGGATGACCGGCGCGATGGCAGTATTGGTTTGTCGTCTGTCCGGAAGTCCGAAAACTTGAGTTCTTGAAGTTTTGATTTGACTTTTGGGTCCTTGTAAGATTTTACAAGGACCCTTTTTTATTTTTAAAATCTTGTTATAATTTGAATATTATGTACGATTTAATCATAATTGGCGGTGGGCCGGCAGCTGTCGCAGCTGGAATCTACGGAGCCCGAAAGAAAATAAAAACTTTATTGATTGCCAAAGATTTTGGCGGTCAGTCAACTATTGCCGCGGAAATTAATAATTTTATCGGCATTAAATCAATCTCCGGAGTTAAATTAGCAAAAGCGTTGGAAGAACATTTACGAGTCCAAGAAGAGATTGATATTAAAAGCGGTATTTCGGTTTCTAGCGTAGAAAAAAATAAAGATGTTTTTACCGTAGTAACTGATAATAATGAAAAATTTAAATCAAAAACTATTTTAATTGCGGCTGGCAGCCATTATCGCAAATTAAATATACCTGGCGAAAAAGAATTTGAAGGCAAGGGCGTGTCTTATTGTTCTATTTGCGACGCGCCCCTATTTAAGAATAAGGCAGTGGCCGTGATAGGCGGCGGCAATTCGGCTTTGGGAGCGGTGATTGACTTACTTTCTTACGCTTCTAAAATTTACTTAATTATACGCTCAGATTCGTTCAGGGGAGATATCATTCTTCAGGAAAAAATAAAGAAAGATTCTAAGGTAGAAATAATCACCATGGCTGCTGTTAAAGAGATTTTGGGAGAAGATTTTGTTTCCAGACTTAAATATTTAGATCGAAAAACTAATAAAATAAATGAAATTAAATTAGGAGGAGTTTTTGTGTCAATCGGCTATGAGCCGAACAGCGGTTTAGTAAAAGATTTAGTTGAGTTAAATAAATATAAACAAATCATAGTTGACCATAAAACCCAAAAAACGACTCAAGAAGGAATTTGGGCAGCCGGCGATATCACGGATGTTCTATATAAGCAGAACAATATCGCTATCGGAGATGGCATCAAGGCGGTCTTAAATATTTACGACTTTATCACTGACTTATACTGACTTAACGCGGACTCATATAGAAAATTTTCCGTATAGGTCTGTGTATAGTCCGTATTTGGTCTGTGTCTAGTATGGATTACGAAATTACATTTAATTTTTTAATTTTAGCAATAGCGGTTTTTGTTTTAATTCGGGCTGGAGTTTTTGTGGTGCGCTCGCTTATTCGAATGGCGCATTTTTTAAATGTTTCCGAATTTGCTCTGGCATTTATTTTAATGTCTTTTGCCACTACTCTGCCGGAATTTGCCATTGGTCTTAATTCAGCTTTTTCTGGTGAGCCGTTAATTTCTTTGGGGAATATTTTTGGCGCTAATATCCTAAATTTAAGCTTAGTTCTTGGTTTAGTTGTAATCATTTCTAAATCACTGGTTATTGATAGGAGTTCACCGTCTCATCATCATAAAGCTTGGATTGCTTTTTTTATAGGAATTTCTCCGGTAATTTTACTTTTTGATTTAGAACTTTCCCGGCTTGATGGATTAATTTTGATAATTATTTTCTTTCTATATTTAGCGCGACTTTTTCATCTTAAAGAAATTTTTGAACATCGAAAAAGTTTTTGGGTTTCTTTTATTGGTTATTTTGAGCATCGAACCGATGGATTAAATCTTAAATATTTTTTTAGGAATTTGTTTATATTTATTGTGTCGGTTGTTATTGTTTTGGTTTCAGCTTTTTTTGTGGTGGATAGCGCTGAGATAATTTCTTTAAAAATCGGGATTTCTGAGCTCTTGGTTGGTATTTTTATTATTGCTTTTGGCACGACTTTACCGGAATTGTCTTTTGGTATCAGGGCTGCTTTAAGAAATCACGAAGGGTTATCGCTTGGTAACTTATTTGGAGCTACCGCTTTTAATTCTACTTGGATTTTAGGATTAGTTGCATTAATAAGCCCAATTAAAATTATTGATGTAACTTCGTTTTGGGTTAGCGCTGTGGCAATGGTATTGGTTTTGTTCTTAGCTAATTTATTTCTCCAGACCCGTGATTGTATTAGTCGTCGGGAAGGAGTTGTGTTGATAGGCGTTTATGTCTTATTCGTAATTGCGCAGATAGTATTTTAACTTTAAAGTACCAAATCTCAAGCACTAAATAACAAATAAATTCTATCCGCCAGCTGGCGGACCAAACCCGACGGATTTTGGTCATTAGAATTTCGGTCATTGGATATTACCCCTCGGTCCTGAGGCTCTCGGGGTCGAAGGATTTGTGATTTGTAATTTGTTATTTGGAATTTTGTGAAAATTTACGCTTTAGCTAAAACCAAAGCAATAATTTTTTTAGCGCCATTCATTTTTAAAATTTTTATTGCTTCGTTCATGGTGGCTCCTGAAGTAAAAACATCGTCAACTAAAATAATATTTTTCTCCTTGACTGATTCGGAGCTTCTTATTTTGAAACAGCCAATAATATTTTTATTACGAGCTTCTTTATTTTTTTGCTGACTTTGTGATCCTGTATTTTTAATTCGCCTTAATCCTTCAACTAATTTTAAATTTAAATTATTGGATACGAATTTTGCTAATAATTTTGCCTGATTAAAACCACGTTGGCGTTCTCTGCTGGGATGAAGGGGGATTGGGATTATAATATAGGATTTAGAATTTAGAATATAGAATTTAGGGTCTATATATTTGAAATATTTCAGAAGTAATCCGCCTAAAAGCGGAGTTAAATTATCAAAGTATTTATACTTGAAATAATGTATTAGATTTTGAAAAATCGGGTCAGAATAATTTCCAGCCGCGGCTAAGAGATAAGAATTACTATGGCAGGTATTTTTATTTTTAGTTAATCTGGCTCTGCAAATTGGGCAGAAGAAAGTATTATTGGATTTAATCAAAGACATGCATTGTTTGCAGATTAATTTATTTTTTTCATCTAAATGCCGTTGGCAATTTATACAAATAGGAGAGAAGAGGATATTTAGAATGGTATTTTTGGCTTTTATTAAAAACATGGTATAATTATAAAATAGTTAATAGTTAATTACTAATCAAATTTCAAAAATGTAAAAATCAAAAATCAAAAATCAAAATGACAATGTAAAATTTCAAAATGAGTCAAAAAAACGAAAACAATTTTAACATTTTAATCTGTCATTTTCCATTTTGATATTTACATTTTACATTATTATCATGTTCAATATTTTTGGAACTAAATCTTATCTTGGTGTTGATATTGGCACCACTTCTATAAAAGTGGTTGAGATTATTAAGACATCTACAAAACCAAAACTTAAAACTTATGGTTTTTTAGAAAGTTATGGCCATTTAGAGAGATTAAATGATGCTCTTCAAACCAGTTCTCTAAAAATAATGGACCAAGAGGCCGCTAAATTTTTAAAAATTCTTATAAAGCAGTTAAAATGCAAAAGTCGCGACGTTGTTGCTTCAATTCCAGCTTTTTCGGCTTTTATTACTCTTTTAGAAATACCGGAAATGCCGGTATCGGAAATTATGGAAACAATGAAGTATCAGGTGCGTCAATATATTCCATTGCCAACTTCAGAAGTAACTATTGATTGGCTGCCTGTTGGTAAAAGACAAGATGAAAAAGGAGTGAATAAGCAGCAGGTTATTTTAATTTCTGTGCCAAATGAACAAATTAGGAAGTATCAAAATATTTTTAAATTAGCCGGACTTAATCTCCGGGCTTTAGAGGTTGAAAGTTTAGCTTTGGTTAGAGCTTTAATTGCCAATGATCCGACGCCGACCGCAATTGTTGATATTGGGGCACGCTCTACGAATATTGCTATTATTGATAAAGGTTATTTAAGACACAATAGTCAGACAGATTTTTCTGGTGGCTCCTTAACTCAAGCAATTGCCAGCGGTTTAAATATTAATATTAGGCGCGCCGAAGAGCTTAAAAAGCAAAAAGGCATTATTGGAGTGGGAGGTGATTATGAGTTATCCACATTAACTATTCCATTTTTAGATGCTATAATTACTGAAGTAAAGCGGGCAAAAGACAACTACGAAAAAAATTCCGGTTCTAAAATTGATGGTTCGACTTCGCTCACCATCAATCCTGAGCAAAGTCGAAGGATTGAACGAGTTATTTTGACTGGCGGTGGCGCTAATCTTTTAGGAATTGATACGTATTTTGAAAAACAGATTGGCTTAACAACGGTTATAGGCGACCCATTTTCTCAGGTTGATTATTCTCCGGAAATTAAGCCAATTATTAAAGAATTAGGTCCGCCATTTGCAGTAAGTATTGGATTGGGAATAAGGGAATTCGTTTAAAATGCAAAATTTAAAAATCAAAAATCAAAATGATACTTCGATGCACTCAGTATCATCCTGAGAATATTGAAGGATGACAACGTAAAATTTCAAAATGATAACAAAATTGTCATTCTGAAATGTTTTGCTTAAATGATTTCCGTCGAAGCGTCATTTTAACATTTTAATCTGTCATTTTACATTTTGATATTTACATTTTAAATTTTTATGCAGCATAACCAATCTCTTCTTGAAAAAGAATTAAAAACCGAAAAATTATCAGTAGGTTTACCGTGGAAAATTTTGCTTTTAGCAGTTATTCTTTTTGGCTTCACGATTTTTATTTATTTAAGTATGATAATTGGCTACAGACCATATCTTAATTCACAATTAAGTAAAGTTAGTCAGGGAATTTCCGTTTTTGATGAAAGAGTTGACAAAGAACAGCAGAAAAATTTAACTGAATTTTATTCTCAGTTAACAAATATCCAAAAATTATTTAATTCTCATATTTTAGCTTCTAATATTTTTGACCTTTTAGAAGAAAATACTCATCAGGGCGTTTACTTTGTTTCAATGAATTTATCCGCGCAAGAAAACGAAGCTCGTCTTAAGGGATTGGCTTCTTCTTATAGAATTTTATCTGAACAACTGGAATTATTTCGATTGAATCCTAAAATAGAGCAAGTTTTCCTTAATAACTCTAAAATAAAAGATGGAGATATTGGCTTTACTATAGATATAGTTTTAAAATCAAGGGTGTTATCATTCTAAAAACTAATTACCATGAGATCATCAAGTAAAAGATTAATAAGTATTGCTATAGTTGTGATTTTGTTTATTGGAACATTAATTGTTTACGGTTCTTTTATTAAGCCGGCTTATGAAGATATTAAAGCAATGCGCGCAGAATTAGCAGCTCAGCTTATGATAGAGGAGCAGCTTAAATCAGCAGCAGAGCAAATCCAAAATTTACTTGTTGAATATCGGGACGTAGGTCTTGTGCAAGAAACAGTTTCCGCAATTTTACCGGTTGAGCCATTCGTTCCGCAAGCTATCGCTCAAATTATTGGCTTAGCAGAGAATAATGCTTTATCTATTCAATCGCTTACTTTAAAGCAATTAGCAATTAAGCCGCCAATTGATTTGGGGTTAATTAAGGGATTGGGAACATTAAGGTTTGAAGTTCGTTTAATTGGAAATTATTTATCACTTAAAACATTTATTAAGCAATTAGAGAATAATATTAGATTAATGGATTTAGTTGATTTAAGAATTGATCCGGTTGGCGTGCCGGGCCAAAATATATTTTTAGACACAATAACAATTGACGCGTATTATCAGGTTGACTAGCCACTAGCCACTAGTGACTAGCAATTAGAAAATTATGGCCATTATAATTAAAGAAGAAGGTAAGAAAAGAAATTTGTTTACCATAGTAACAACTCTTTTGTTTGTTGTTTTGACTAGTGTGGTAATTTATTATTTATTTTTTATTAAACCGCCTTTGATTGACGTGATAATTCCGTTAAATGTTCAATCCTTAAACGAATTATCTCAAATAGAATTCAACCCGCAGAAGGTTTTTAGCCATCCTGTTTACAATACTCTTCAGCAAACTGTTTCTTCTTTAAGCGTGTCTACTACAACCATCAGAGAAAATCCTTTTATGCCGTAAAGGGCTTTCTATAAATTTTCGAGTCGATAGTTATAAATTTTTATCTAACGGGGGTTATCTAATGGGGTGCTCAATGTTGTAGATAAATTTATTTCGTCTACCCCGTTAGATAAATACGTGATATATCTAAAATAAAAATTAATACTTAAAAGTCATTTTTGGAATAATAAGAAAATATAATTAATTATCTAACGGGGCGAGCATTGAGTTTCACTTATAAATTTAAACAATATTGGCATGGATAATAAAATTTTAGTTAATGAATTAGTTAAGCAGGGGCTGCTTGACGAAGAACTATCCAAGAAGATTCTTAAAGAATCTTCTTTAACTCGACAAAACGTTGAGGTTTTAATTTATGACCGTAGAATAGTAGATGAAGAAACTGTTGCCGCAATCAAAAGTAAGCTATTGGGCGTTCCCTATAAGAAAATAAAACCAGAGGATATTGATGACGAAGTTTTAAAAATAATTTCCGAAGAAACTGTTCGTACTTATAAAGTAATTCCAATTAGTCGTTCTGATGAGCTTTTAGTTGTTGGAATGCTTAATCCCGATAATCTTAAAACTCAAGAAGCCCTAAAATTTATTGCTAAACAGCTTAAAGTTAATCTCGGAGTTTATTTAATTACCTCATCAGTTTGGGAAGCAATATTAAGGCGTTATTCGCCTTTTCAAAGCGAAGTCGAAGAAGCGGTTAAATCTTTAAATTTTCAGCCGGGCCAAGGATTGGTTTCAGGGCAAAAAATTATTCGATTAGAGGAAGGCGTGGCTGTTTCTGAAGAAGCTCCGATTATCAAAATAGTCGCTTCCACTCTCAAAGAAGCGGTTTGGCTAAAGGCCTCTGATATTCATATTGAGCCGCAAAGAAGTCGTTTGAGGATTCGTTTTAGAATTGATGGTGATTTACAGGAAGTTTCTTCTTTGCCAATTGAACTTCATCAACCGATAGTTTCACGAATCAAAGTTCTTTCAAGCTTAAAAATTGACGAAACACGAATTCCTCAAGATGGTCGTTTCCGAAGTATTATTTTGGGGCGTGATATTGATTTTAGAATTTCAACTTTCCCAACTCCAGTTGGAGAAAAAGCTGCGATTAGAGTTCTTGATCCTCAGGTTGGACTTAAGGGGCTGGAAGAGCTTGGGCTTAGTGGCGAGGACTTTAAAATAGTTAAAGAAGGAATAGAAAAGCCGTATGGAATGATTTTAATAACAGGTCCTACTGGTTCGGGAAAAACTACGACTTTATACGCGCTAATGCAATTACTTAATAAAGAAGATGTTAATATTGTTAGCTTAGAGGATCCAGTAGAGTATTTTATGGATGGTTTGAACCAATCACAAGTAAGACCGGAAATTGGTTACGACTTTGCTTCTGGTTTGCGGCAAATTCTTAGGCAAGACCCCGACATTATAATGATTGGAGAAATTCGCGATAATGAAACTGCTGCTTTGGCAGTCCATGCTGCTCTTACTGGTCATATTGTTCTTTCTACCTTACATACAAATAATTCCTTGGGAGTTGTTTCTCGCTTGATTGATATGAAAGTTGCGTCATTTTTATTGCCATCTTCTTTGAATCTAATGTTGGCTCAGCGTTTGATTCCAAAATTATGCCAAAAGTGCAGAAAAACAGAAGTTGCCCCTCCGGAAATTCAAGGAATTATCAAAAAAGAAATAGAAAAATTACCGGAAGAAACAATTAAAAATTTAAAATTAAACAAATCTGAAGATTTTAAAATTTTTCATTCTTCGGGGTGTTCGGCATGTAAAAATAAAGGTATTGATGGTCGTATCGCTATATTTGAAGTTTTTAGAATGACTTCAGAGCTTAAAGAAATAATTAATAGTGGCTCAAACGAAAGTCGTATTTTAGAAGAAGCTAAACGGCAAAAAATGATAACTTTACGTCAAGATGGAATTTTAAAAGCTCTTCAAGGATTGATTTCAATAGAGGTGATATTGAGAGAAACAATAGAAGTATGATAGAATAAAATTACAAATCCCAAGCACCAAATTTCAAATAATATTCAATAACCAAAATTTCAATAACCAAAACTCGTGTTTAGAATTTAGGTAATTGGAATTTAGAATTTATTTGTAATTTGGAATTTGTTATTTGGAATTTAAACACATATGGATTACAATCAAAAATTAAAAGATTTATTACTTACGACAGCGCGTCAAAATGCTTCTGATTTACATTTGGCTGTTGGTCGTCATCCTACTCTTCGAATTGACGGCGTTTTAATCCCGCTTCAAAAAGAGCCGATTTTAACTCCTGAAATGGCTGAAAATTTAGTTTTTGCTTTATTAACTCCAGAGCAAAAAGAAGTATTTATAAAAGAAAAAGAAATTGATTTTGCTTATGCCCTTGAAGATAAAGCAAGATTCAGAATTAACGTTTTTCATCAACGAGGATTTATGGCGGCGGCTTTACGTTTGATTCCGGCAAAAATAAAAACTATTGATGAATTGCATCTCCCCCCAATTATTCATGATTTTACTCGTCTTTCTCAGGGGTTTGTTTTATTGGTTGGACCGGCTGGCCATGGCAAATCAACTACCTTAGCCGCCATTCTTGATGAAATAAATCATAGACGTACTGATCATATTATTACCGTTGAAGATCCTATCGAATATGTTTTTGGTCAAGATAAAAGCACTATTTCTCAGAGAGAAGTAGGAATTGACAGTCCGAGTTTTCATAAGGCCTTACGTTCAATTCTCAGACAGGATCCAGATATAATAATGATTGGTGAAATGCGGGATAAGGAGTCAATTGCCACGGCTTTGACCGCGGCTGAAACTGGACATCTTGTATTTTCCACTCTTCATACTAATTCAGCCGCGCAAACCGTTGATAGAATTATTGATAGTTTTCCGGCAGAACAGCAAGGGCAAGTCGCTTCTCAATTGGCAGCTACTTTAGTAGGTGTTGTTTCAGAGCGTTTAATCTCCAGAATTGACGGAGGTCGACTTCCAGCTTGTGAAATAATGATTACCAATTCAGCAGTTCGCAATCTTATTCGTGAACGTAAAGCTTATCAGATTGATTTGGTAATTGAAACCAGTATGCAGGAAGGGATGATTACGCTCAATCATTCTTTAATGGAATTAGTAAAAAGAAAGGAAATATCTTTGGAGAACGCGGAATTGTATTCATTGAATCCGAGCGAGTTGAGGATATTGTTAGAAAGGAATTAAGCGTAATGCCAATATACGAATGCGTGCTAATGATACGAATAAATACTAATTCGTATCCATTAGTATAATTAGCATGAATTAGTATATTAGTATTTCATTAAGCGAAGCGCATGAAGTTCAAATATCAAGCCAGAACTAAAGAAGGGGAGTTGCAAACAGGATTTATAGATGCGGTTAATCGTGAGGCAGCTTTAAATATTTTAACTGGCCACGAGCTTTTTATTCTTAGCATAGAAAGCGCTGAAAAAAATTATTGGTATCAGCGGTTGTTGAATTTTTTTAAACGAGTAAAAGTTAATGATTTAATGATTTTTACGCGACAGTTCTCTACGTTATTAGAATCAAAAGTTCCAATTGGTGATTCTATCCGTTCACTTTATAGACAAACTAAGAACCCAACTCTTAAAGAAATAATATTTGAGCTTTCTTCTGATATTGATTCTGGGTTGTCATTATCTCAAGCGTTAGAACGTCATAGTCATATTTTTTTCGGCTTTTATATTAGTATGATTCGTTCAGCTGAAATCACCGGTCGTTTAGAAGAGTCAATGCTTTTTTTAGCTGACTATTTGGAAAAAGAAGCTGTTTGGCGCGCTCGGCTTAAAAATGCCTTAATTTATCCGGCTGTTATCGCGGTTTTGTTTGTAATTGTTTGCGGTATAATGTTTACCTTTGTTTTTCCTCAACTCGGACCGATTTTTCAGGAATCTAATATTGCTTTACCGTTTCTTACTAAGCTTTTATTAGGAACAGGTAATTTTATTATTGCTTGGTGGTGGGTTGTTCTTTTAATGTTTGGTCTTCTTGTTTTTGTATTGATAGATTATTTTCGAAGTCCGGAAGGAAAGGCATTGTCTAATGAATTAATAATTAAGATACCTGTTTTTGGTAATTTGTTTAAGAAAATTTACGTTGTTCGTTTTGCTGAGTCAACAAGCGTTTTAATTAAAGGTGGAGTGCCTATAGCTCAGGCATTGGAAATCACAAGTCATACTGTTGGTAATATTATTTATCGTGATATTCTTCATGAAATTAGTGAAGGTGTTCGTCGGGGCGAACTGCTATCGCAGCTTTTATCTCAGAACGAATATTATTTTCCTTCATTAGTGAGTCAAATGGTGGCTATTGGCGAGAGTACCGGCCGTCTTGATCAAACTTTATCAAAAATTTCATTTTTTTATACGCGAGAAGTTAATAATGTTTTGGATAATTTATTGGAATTAATCCAACCATTTATGATGATTATTATGGGTGTTTTGGTGGGTTTATTATTTGCGGCAATTTTGATTCCGATATATAATTTAATGCAAGCATTTTAAGAAAGGTCGATAAATTAAACTGTTAAACTGTTAAACTGTTAAATTGTTAAATCGATTAACTATTAAACAAATAGCATCCTTAACAATGTAACAATTTAACAATAAAATAATGAGACGAGGTTTTACTTTAATAGAAATGTTGATTGTTATTGCTATTATTGGAATTTTAGCAGGAATAATAATAGTTGGTTTAGGCTCTCGCAGAGGAGCAGCCCGAGATGCCAAAAGAATAGCTGATTTAAGGTCAACGCAGCAGGCGCTTGAGCTTTATTATCAAGTAAATGATGCGTATCCTGATGTAAGCACATGGGGCGCTTTACAAACAGCTTTGATAGGCGCTGGTGTTGGAGTTAGATCTATTTCGCTTGATCCACTAAATGATACTGATTTTTATTACAGATATGGTGTTGACAGTGGTGGTCTTCCTTCGCTTCAAAGTTATGTTCTTGGCGCGCGTTTAGAAGATACAAATCATAGGGCGCTTAATGACGATGTTGATGGAACGGTTTATTCAATTGATTGCGCTGATCCAATTTACTGCGTGTCATTCTAAAATTATAGACACTGATTTATGCTGATATCGGCTGATTTATGCTGATATTTTTGGGTTTATGTATTATTTTTTACTTTTTATTTTCGGTCTTGCTGTCGGAAGTTTCCTTAATGTAGTTTCTCTCCGTTATGTTCCAGGCAATCGGCTTTTGAATTTAAAAATTATTAGCGGTCGTTCTCAGTGTTTGAGTTGCCAGAAAACATTGTCTTGGTATGAATTAATTCCGATTTTAAGCTTTATTGTTCAAAAAGGCCGTTGTCGTTCCTGCGGTAAGCGGTTTTTTTGGCAATACCTAGTCGTAGAATTTTTATCGGGCTTAATTTTTTTATTGGTGCCGATAAAAATTCTAAATTCTAAATTTTCAATTTTCAATTTTCAATTAATTTCCAATTATCAATTACTGATTACTATAGTTTGGATAGCGATTTTTTTGCTTTTTCTCTTGCTTTCTATTATAGATTTCCGCCAATATATAATACCTAATCAAATTAATTTATCTTTGGCAGTATTAGGTATAGTTTTAATAATTTTTAATTTTCAATTTTCCCGTCTTCCAATGTCTGAAGCCGCAGGTTTTGGCGGGCAGGCAATTTCCAATTCGTTTCTAGGCTCTTACGCTTATCTTTTTGGGACATCTTGGATGTTTGAGAATATCTGGTTGAGCCATTTTATTGCCGCTATTTTTGGAGTAGTTTTCTTTTGGCTCATTATTTTTTTAAGTAAGGGCAAAGCAATGGGCTGGGGCGATTTGAAATTGGTTGGCGCTTTGGGCTTAATTTTTGGCTGGCCAGACATTATAATGATTTTAATATTTTCTTTTTTGATTGGCGGAATTTTCAGTACAGTTCTTTTGGTTAACGGTAAAAAGAAAATGAAAGACGCTGTACCATTTGGCCCATTTTTGATTATTGGCGCGGCTTCAATTTTTTTCTTCGGTTATCAAATAATTAACGCGTATTTCAAACTTTTTAATTTATGATTAAAGATTTAATAAAATTCCTAAATTCTCGTAATAGCGGTTTCACTCTTATTGAGCTTCTTATTGTCATTGGCATCATAACTCTACTTTCCACAATGGCAATTTTTTACAGTCATACCGGTGAACGGCAGATAATTTTATTTCAGGAACAAGTAAAAATTCTTAATGCCATTTCAAGGGCAAAATCTTTAAGTATCAATACTTTTAACCAACAGGACGTTCCTTGCGGTTTTGGAGTTCATTTTGACAGTTCTAATGGCAGTTTTATTATTTTTAAGGAATTAGCAACCAAAATAGATTGTTCAAATGTGGATTTTCAATATTCAGGAGAATCAGAAGATTTTGAAGTATTTAATTTAAATTCTTTTATTGTTTTTGACAGTTTAACTTTGGATGATATTATTTTTTTCCCACCCGAGCCAATTATAGCTATTTTGCCGGATTTTCAAGAAGAAGCAACTATTAGTTTAAAAATCATTGGCAGTACAGAGCCAATTGTTATAATTAAAGTTAATAAATTTGGAATGATTACTACGCAGTAAACGAGGATTTAGGATTTAGAATATAGAATTTAGGGAATAATACGACGTGGGGTTAGAATATAGAATATAGAATATAGGGAAGAATACGACGAGGAATTAGAATTTAGAATATAAGACATAGAGATAAATTTTAATTTATGTTTCCCCTAAATTCTAAATACTAAATCCTTAATTCTCGTTGCATCCCCCTAAATTCTAAATCCCATATTCTAAATTCTAGTTAATAATATAATGAAAAACAAAGAATTAAAATCATTTAAAGATTTAAGTGTTTGGCAAAAAGCAGCTGATTTAGCGGTGTTAGTTTATAAGATAACCGATAAATTTCCTCGTTCGGAGCTTTATGGCATTATTAATCAGATGAGGCGGGCAGTTATTTCTATTAGCTCTAATCTTGCTGAAGGATTTAAAAGAGTCCATAAAAAAGAAAAATTACAATTTTATAACGTTGCTTATAGTTCAGCCTCTGAATTGGAAAGCCAAATTGAAATTTCTAAAAAACTTGGTTTCTTGCAGGAAAATGATTATCAAGATTTGATTCTATTAGTTGTTGAGGTTTCTAAAATGATAAATGGTCTAATAAAGTCCCTAAATTCTAAATCCTATATTCTAAATTCTCAAAAAGACGGTTACTTAATGATTGAATTAATAATAGCCATTGTAATTATTGTAGTGGGAATTTTGAGCATCATTGGTTTTCTTTCTAAGTCATTAAGTATTAATCGGGTAATTAGCAGCCAATTTACGGCAAATTATTTAGCAATGGAAGGTATTGAAATTGTAAAAAATATTATTGACGCTAATGTTATTGATTGTCTTGATGGAAAAGGTCCCTGGAATAAACAGGGATTTAGCGGCGTTACTAAATGTTATGAGATTGATTACCAAGATTCTAAGATTCCTGGTTTAACTTCTACTTCTTGTCCTGATGGAAGCAATAACCCTCTTTTATTTGATTCTTCTAATGGCTTATATAGTTATGACAGCGGTGTTTCTACCCGATTTTTTAGAACAATTCAGATTGCTCCATTAAGCAATGACGAGATTCAGATTAATTCAATTATTAAGTGGAGAACTAGGGGAGGAGGTTCTTTTTCAATAGATCTAGAAGACCATTTTTTTAATTGGCTATGCAATAACTAGTTTTTAGCTATTAGCGGTTAGATAAATAAAAACTAAAAACTAAAAATTAAAATATGAAAACTAGAAATTCACTAAAAGCTAAAAACTCAAAGCTAAAAGGTTTTACTTTAATAGAGTTGATAATCGCAATGGGTATTTTTGTTATTGTTATATCTATTGTTAGCGTTAGCTTTATTCAAGCGCTTCGGGCACAGAGATCAATTGCAGCATTAATGGAGGCTAATGATAATATTAGTTTGGTTTTTGAGCAGATGGTTCGGGAAATCAGAACCGGTTACAGGTTTTGCACCAATATAGCGCCTATTTTAAATTTAGATGCTGATTTTACGGGGCATTGCAACGGTTTAGTAAATAATGAATTAGCGTTTGTAAATGCTTCTGAACGAGAGGTTAGTTATCGTTTTGAAAATGAAGCGATTTGGAAAAAAGTTGATGTTTTGGGCATTCCTATGGATGAAAAAATTACCGCTGATAATGTTAAAATTAATTATTTTAACATTATCCTTGCAGGTAACGATACCGGAGATAATTTACAGCCGCGAATTACTATTAGTTTATCAATAAGCCCAATAGGCAGAGATATTAAAGACGTAACAATTAATCTTCAAACAACTATCAGCTCAAGGCCAATAATTAATCCTTAATATTTAATTTTTCCTAAAAATATTTCGTAGTTTTTGTTTTGGTCCGCAAAATCCACAAACTTAATTTCTCCACTTGGTGTAATAATACCGGCAAAATCTTTTATTCCAGCCAAAATAATCGGTATTTTTAATTGCGTCGCCTTTATTTTTCTTAAATTATTATTAAGATACAAAAAGTGTCTTGTTCCAATATATATCCAGCGATTACTGGTGGGATTAATAATAAATTGAGCTCCCATTTTTTTATATTTTTTAATGTCAGACGGATAATGAATTTCCAAGCAAATAAGAGAAGCGAATAAAATTGTTTCATTGTTAAATTGTTTCATTGTTAAAATTTTCTTTTCTCCTTTATAATATTGAGATTGAGGGTTGAAAACCGCGTAATTTTTGATGCTTGGGTTGTTTTTTTTCAGCCAATTAAAAAAGAAAGGATGCCAATTGCCAAATGGCCAATATTCGCCGATAAAAGTTAAATGATTTTTGTTGTATGTATCAATAATTTTCCCGTTTTTATCAAATAAGATAGAGGAATTATATTTTTTGGTGTTTTGAATGGTGCTAAAGGTGGCAATTAAGTTGGTATTTAATTTTTTGGCTAAATCTTGATAAACTTTTTTATTGTTTACGGCATTATTAAAAATATTTTCAGGAAAAATAATAAGATTTATATCTTTGTCGGTTAATTTGTCTTTAATTTTATTAAAAGATAACCAGTTAAAATTCTCATTAGTAGAAATAGAGGCGATATTAAAAGAATTTTCAAGATTACTATAATTTTCCGCATTTTTTTGGATTTGATAATTTGAAATTTGCCAAGCGCTTATTAGCATTATAATTATAATTATGACAATGACAGTAATTTTTCGGAAGTCGGACTTCCGAAAATTGAAAATTGACGTGATTAGCATGTTTACTAATGCCGCAAAAAAAGTTAATAAGGTTAAACCTCCGATTGCTGATAGTCCTAAAAATGGCGAAGACCCGAATATATTGCCGGTTGTAATAATATAGCCCGGCAATAAAGAGTAGCGAGCCGTAAGATAATCAAAGACGGTCCAAAGGAAAGGCAATAAGACGAGTAATGAAACGAATTGGCGGGTTTGTAAGTATTTCAATACTTTTTTAAAAATAAAAATAGAAATTGGGAGGCCTAGAAAAATTCCAATTGAAGAAAGCCAAGCGAGCGGTTCAAGGGTGTAATAAACAGCTCCTAACATAAGAATAAATCTAAAAATAAAAGCGCCGAGAATTAATCGCCAAAGGAGTTTTTCTTTAAGAAAAAAAATAAATAAAGGGACTAAAAAAAGAAATCCGAAAAACCATAAATTAGCCGGCAAAAACGCCAAGATTCCCAAAATTGCCGATAAAACAGGCAAAACAATAATCATTAGCTTTATTTTATCAGGTTTTTCGGTTTATGTCCCTGTCTTGACAAATTATGTTTTAGGTGTATAATTTAAGCAGGTTTTTAATAAAATTAAAAATAGGAGGAATGGAATGAAAAGAATAATCGCTTTATTGATTGTATTGTCTGTTTTGGCAATCGGCGTTGCCACGGTTATGGCGGCAGATGTTGAAAGACGGGACTCAATTGTCGGGGAGTGGACGACAACAAAAGTTGTTGACGGAAAAACAATGATTGTAGTATACGAGTTTACTCCTGACAAGGAAGTTAGGTTTAGTGCATCGTTTGACGGGGTTGTCGTAACGCAGGATACTGTGCCGGAAAAACTGTATTACGCCGTATACGAGAATTTGATTTTTTTTATGAGTGAACTTGTGGTAGAGAATTCAATTGTAAAGTCAACAGAGACATCCTTTATAGTTTTAAAAATTGTTCGTTTTGATGGAGATATTTTAGAGATTATAGATCGACCATTAAGCAAGAACGATATTGAACTGGTTAAGCAAGGAGTTGATTTTAATGCGGAAATGATTAATGAAACAATAGTTCTCCATCGGAAGCTTAACAGAATATAGTGTTTTGATTTAAGCGTCTGGTTGTTTAATAACAACAACTGGACGTTTTTTATTTATCCACAGATGTTATTTTTTTGAATATGTTATAATAAAAACAATGAAAATCTTTCAAAATAAAATTTTTATCTTGATTTTAATTATATCAGTTATTTCCGTCTCCTTGCCGGAAATCGTTCAGGCTGGTCCTGCAGTAGGATTACTTATCGGTTTTTTAGTTAATGTTTTAGTAATGGATATACTTGTAATTACTACTATTGGTATAGTAGGAGATATAATTTTTATTGCTTCACTGTTTTGTACGTTTGGCGGACCAATAGGTGATTGTGACGAGGCTGAAGGAGGCGGTGTTTTTATTGCTGTTATGCCTCAAGATATTAACTGCGCTTTTGTGCAAGGTGTAACTTTCTATAATACTCTTCCTCATGATAGAGAAAATGATTCAACTCGCCAGATTAAAATTTACAGATTTACAAAGCCAACCAGCATAAGTTCGGAAAGATTAGCTTATTGGCTTACTAAATCGTGGCCATTTACTAACGACAGTGTTCCTTTATTAATTGGTAAGGGAATTACTCTTGAGAAAGGATCTGGCAGGGTTGTCGCAGAAGCAATGAAATCTTTAAGAACAGGAGGCTATTTGGATGTTAGCGCATATTATCGAAGTGGCGCAGTGCCAGCTGCTTATGCAACCGTTAATTATTCCGATATTTGTGATGATAGCGGAGTTTGTACTTTTAACGATATTTTACCAGAAAAATCTTATGTCGCTTATGTTGCTAAGGTAATGGGCGCTTATGACTTGCTTTCGCCCGCGTATTTTTATAATGAAACAGCGCCGTCATTCCCTGACGCTATTGGTTTAGGTTATGGCGATGACGGGCTTTATGGATGTGACAGTAGTAGAAGCGCTTTTGTTGTGCCTTCTCTTGGGGATCCTTTATGGGATTGGTGGAATGATTTAACTTGGCGACAAAAAGGATTGCGTGGTCCTTTTGCTAAGGATGATACTTTTAACGCTGATAGCTATCAACTTGTTACTTGGAAATGCGATAATAAATTTCTTTCGTCTAAAGAAGGAAAATATCCTTATAGAATGTCTCGTACTTACTCAAAAGTTCCTCCAATAATTAATGTTTATAAAACCGGGAGTTTAGATAGCTGTGGTGAAGATGGAGATGAAGATGGCGATTTAGCTAATGTGGCAATTATCGGAACTGATTGCGATAGTATTACTTTGTCAATTAATCCGCTTTCATCCGATGTTACAAAATATGATATTGAACGGGATGGCGTGTTAATTGCTCAATCAGTCCCTATTTCACAGACAACTTATCAGGATACTGGTTTAACCGGTGGCGTTACTTATTCTTATAACATAACTGTTAGAACTGATTCTGGTATTTTTCAAGATTTTGGTCCCGTAGAAAGCGCTACTAAATGTTTGCCGACCTGCTCTTTTAGCGCCAACCCTGACGCTCTTATTTACCCCGATACTGATTCAACTTTGTTTTGGGATTGTGATGATGCCGTTAATTGTTCAATCTCTCAAGGTATTGGCGATGTTTGCAATGATGCCACTACTTGTGAAAACGGGGGAAATATACCAATCACAGTAGATAAAACCACTTTATTCGTTTTAACTTGCGAGAATGACGACGGCGATCAAACCTTTTCAACAGCTATTATTAATGTCAACAGGCCGACAATAAGAGAAATTTCACCGCGCAAAGCGCTTGAAGTACCGTCAGAATATCAAGACCCATTTTGCGAAGATTGTTAACTTAAAAGATATTAATAAATAAGGTCGAAATATAGTGTAAGAATATAGAATATAGAATATAGAATATAGAATATAAGGGTTAAAAATCCTAAATCCTAAATCCTAGATTTTAAATTCTTAATAATATGGACGAACAATTTTCACCAATTTCAATTGATAAATTTAAGCTTTGGGAAAAATGGTTTTGGATTGGAATAGTAGTAGCTGTTTTTAACGTAGTTGGCGGTTTAATCTACGGCATTGCTTTATTGACGGAAAAAAAGCATCGTAAAGAAGGACTAACTATTATTATTTTTTCAATTATTTGGGGCGCTGTTAAGCTTCTTGTTATTGTTCCTTGGTATCTTCAATCAGATATATTTTTAAAGCTTCAACCGGCTATTTTCTAGATATTTTTTAATTAAAAGTATAATTTAAAAATATAGTAAAAAAATCTTACGACAAAAGCGTAAGATTTTTTTGTTTTGCGGATAATTTTGGTTTAGAGTTGATAAATTATTAGTCTCTGTTCTTGCGAGTTTTAGCGAACGGGTAAAGCTCGCTTTCGCTCCGACAAAGTAGAAGCTTCAGCGTGGTGAAACCCGCTTTCGCTCCGACAAAGTAGAAGCTTCAGCGTGGTGAAACCCGCTTTCGCTCCGACAAAGTAGAAGCTTCAGCGTGGTGAAACCCGCTTTCGCTCCGACAAAGTAGAAGCTTCAGCGTGGTGAAA
>CAJVXI010000010.1 GCA_913009635.1 uncultured bacterium | reverse complement strand
ATTAGAAGTTTGATTTTATGATTATTAATATTAAAAATTTATCAAGAAATTCATTGCGGGGAAAGGCGCTTTTGATTGCTGAAGCGGGTTATGACGCGATTGATATTGAAAAAGTAGTAGGTGTTAGGTGTCGGGTGTCAGGTGTCAAGAAAAATTATTTAATTATTAAATTACCAAATAATAAAGAAGAAAGAATTAATCTTGATAATTTTAAAAGAGTTTTTCTTATTGGAATTGGCAAGGGGTCTTCACTTGCTGTAATGACATTAGCAGAGATTTTAACGTCTTTAGGTTCGCGGTTTTCAGGAGGTATAGTTATAGATGTTAAAATTCCAAATTCCAAATTCCAAATTTCAAATAAATTCCAAAAACCAAATTCCAAAATAGAATTTTTAACCGGAACGCATCCGTTGCCATCAAAACAAAATGTTGAAGCTACTCAAAAAATTATTAAATTAGCAGATGACTTAGATGAAAATGATTTACTTATCACTTTTATATGCGGTGGCGGTTCAGCCTTGTTTTGCGGTTCTGAAGAAGAATTAAAGTATTCTCAGGATGTTTTTAATAAATTAACCGAAGCCGGTGCCGATATTCAAGAATTAAATACCGTCAGGAAGCATTTATCTGAAGTGAAGGGTGGCGGGTTAGCAAAAACTGCTTATCCGGCAACAATAATTTCCCTTATTGTTTCTGATGTTTGCGGCAATGACTTGTCTATGATAGCTTCTGGCCCTACGGTTTTTGATAAAACAATAAAAGAAGACGCGGAAAAAATTTGGCAAAAATATCAGAATATTAATATAAGGACATCCGATGTCCTTAATATTGAATTTAGAGAAACGCCGAAGGATAAAAAATATTTTGAAAAAGTTAAAAATATTCTTTTTATTTGCAATCAAAGTGCGATTTCCGCAATGGTAGACAAGGCAAAAAAGCTTGGGTTTTCACCTAGAATTTTTTCTCTTAAATTGCACGGGGAAGCTAAAGATTCTTTATTGCCTATGATTGAAGAAATAAAATTCAACGAAGCAATTTTAGCTGGCGGCGAGACAACCGTAACAATGAATAATGAATTAGGAATTAAGAATTATGGGAAAGGCGGCAGGAATATGGAGGCAGTTTTAGGTGCAGTAGTCCATTCCCTATATTCTAAATCCTATATTCTAAATTCTAATTTAATGGTAATGTCTTTTGCCAGCGACGGCAGAGACAATACCGAAGCAGCAGGCGCTATTGCTGATTCTTTAACAATAGAAAAAGTAAAAGAATTAAATTTAAACCATGAAGAATTTTTAAAAAACAACAAATCCTTTGATTTTTTTGAAAAAACAGGAGATTTAATTTTTACTGAGCAGAAAAGTTTTAATGTTTCGGATTTGATGTTAGTATTAAAGAGTAATCACTAATAATTAATGCGAATAACTTTCAAATAATGCGAATTCGCATTATTTATTTAAAATTAGCATTATTCGCGAAAACTTTATGAAACCTTTTATTAAAAAATTTGAAGAAATCGGGATTAAAGACGTTGCTGAGGCAGGCGGAAAAAACGCTTCGCTTGGCGAAATGATTCAGAATTTAGTTCCTAAAGGAATTAATATTCCAAGCGGTTATGTTATAACAGCTAGCTCTTATAGATATTTTCTTCAAAAAACCGGTTTAAGCGAATTTATTAAGAAAACAATTAAAGGATTAGATACTAGAAATCTTCATGATTTGGCCAGATGCGGCAAGCTTGTAAGAGAAGCAATTAAGCAAACTGAATTTCCAGAGGATTTAACAAAAGCGATTATTGTTGCTCATCGCGGAGCTGAAAAAAAATATGGCAAAAATGCCGACTTCGCTGTTCGTTCAAGCGCTACTGCCGAAGATTTACCGGGAGCTTCTTTTGCGGGCGAACATGAAACGTTTTTAAATATTCAAGGAGAAGAAGATATTTTAGAGGCAGTGCGAGCGGCAATGGCTTCACTGTTTACTAATAGGGCAATTTCTTACAGGGAAGATAAGGGATTTGACCATTTTAATGTTGCTCTTTCAGTCGGTGTTCAGAAGATGGTGCGTTCGGATCTTGCTTGCTCGGGCGTTATGTTTACATTGGATACAGAATCCGGTTTTCAGGATATTGTTTTAATAAACGGTTCTTGGGGGCTTGGTGAGATGATTGTTCAGGGAGAGGTGACTCCTGATGAATTTTTGATATTTAAGAAGACAAACGCGATTATTGATAAGAAATTAGGGATGAAGCGGAGGAAGATGATTTATGGCAAGGGAAATAAACCAACCAAAATTATTTCTACTTCAAAAAAAGAAAGAGAATCGTTTACTTTATCTAATAATGAAATTTTGAAATTGGCTCAATGGGGGATGATGGTTGAAGAGCATTATTCAAAGAAAAATCATGGCAAGTGGATGCCGATGGATTTAGAATGGGCAAAAGACGGAAAAACCAAAGAATTATTTATTGTTCAGGCGCGACCCGAAACAGTTCATGCTTTGCGGGATTTTTCGAAAGTAAGGGAATATAAATTAGAGCAAATCACAAATCGTAAATCGCAGATTATTGTTCAAGGAGCTTCGGTTGGAAGTAAAATCGCTGTTGGTAAGGCGCGAATTATTTTAGACGCTAAAAAAATTAAAGAATTTAAGACTGGAGAAGTTTTGATTACTGATATGACCGATCCAGATTGGGAGCCGATAATGAAAATTGCTTCAGCTATTGTTACGGATAAAGGAGGAAGAACATCTCATGCAGCAATAGTAAGTCGCGAACTTGGAATTCCCGCTATTGTTGGTTCCGGTAATGCTACTAAGAAAATTAAAACCGGTCAGACAATTACAATTGATACTACCGGTAGTGAAGGATTTGTTTTTAATGGCGCTTTGAAATTTAAAATAACAGAGCATAATATAAAAAAAATATTTAAACCGAAAACAAAAATAATGATGAATATTGCCACGCCAGACACGGCTTTTGAAAAATCCTTTTTGCCTAATGAGGGCGTAGGATTGGCTAGAGAAGAATTTATTATTGCCAGTGATATTGGAATTCATCCGATGGCGCTTATTGAATACAAAGAACTTAAAAATACAAAATTAAAAGCGCAAATAAATAAAAAAACCATTGGATGGAAAGATAAAAAGCAATTTTATATTGATAAACTTGCTTTTGGGATTGCGAAAATCGCAGCGGCTTTTTATCCAAAGCCGGTAATCGTACGTTTTTCAGATTTTAAAACAAATGAGTACAGTTCGTTGATAGGAGGTGATATTTACG
Organism: uncultured bacterium; assembly: GCA_913009635.1. Taxonomy (GTDB): domain Bacteria; phylum Patescibacteriota; class Minisyncoccia; order UBA6257; family UBA9933; genus CAJVXI01. Next base: position 32,130 of record CAJVXI010000010.1, on the reverse strand, counting down.
AGCCAAAAGAAGAAAATCCAATGCTCGGATGGAGGGGCGCTTCCAGATATTACCATCCAAATTTCGCGTCCGCGTTTGTTTTGGAAGTTAAAGCAATTAAAAAAGTTCGCGAAGAAATGGGCCTTAATAATGTTGAAGTGATGATTCCGTTTTGCCGAACAGTGGAAGAAGGTAAAAAAGTTTTGGAGATAATGGCAAAAAACGGATTAAAGATGAAATCCTTCGGGGATAAATCCCCTCAGGATGACAAAAACTTGAAAGTTTTTGTCATGTGCGAAATTCCTTCCAATGTGATTTTGGCAGATGAGTTTTTGAAAGTTTTTGACGGTATGAGTATTGGGTCAAACGATTTAACGCAATTAACTGTAGGAATTGACCGTGACGGTAACGAACAAATTCGTGGTATTACTAACGAGAAAGACGAATCAGTTAAAAAACTAATTGCAGAAGTTATTAAAAAATGTCGCGCGAAGAAAAAATATATCGGAATTTGTGGCCAAGCGCCAAGTGATTATCCGGAATTCGCTGAATTTCTAGTTGAACAAGGTATTGAAAGTATTTCTTTAAACCCCGACACAGTAATTAAAGCAACTCAAAAGATTTACGAAAAAGAGAAAAAGTTAAAAAAGAAAATTTAATTTTAAAATGGAAAATTTAGTTATATTTTTAGTCGCTATTTCTATTATTATTTATACGATTTTGTATCGATTACAAAGAAGAACACGAGATTTATCACGAGCCACAGGAATACGAATACCTTTATTTTTACCTAATTTGATTCATGGTCATATTAATTTCATTATTCTAGTAATTAATTTTATTTTATTGATAGGAGTTTCAATATTAATTTTTATAATATTTAACTGGTTATGGTTATTGGTATTTCTATTTTATATTTTTATAGGAGTTCCAATAATAAATAAATTATTTAATTATTTTATTAAAAAATAATAAATTGACACTTAATTATTAATCTTTATAATTAAAAATATGAAACATCAATTCACGGCGGTCTATAAAAAAAGTGGTAAGTGGTATCTTGGCTGGGTAGAGGAAATTCCAGGGGTTAATACTCAAGGAAGAACGCTTAAAGAAGTTAAGGAAAACCTCAAAGAGGCTATTTTTTTGACTACTGAAATAAAATCAAATTTGAGATAGAAGAGATAAAACATTCTCATATTCTTGAGAATGTTGGAATGTTTTGATATAATACAAAATATGAAAACAGCAAAACAATTAGAAAGGTATTTTAAGGGAGTGGCTAATCATAGAAGAATTGGAATTTTGCTTTTAGTAAATAAATCAGAGGGTATCTCTGTAAATGGAATAGCTAAAGAGATTAGTTGTAATTTTAAGACAGTGTCCGAGCATGCCAGACGTCTTGTTTAGGCGGGCCTTTTGAATAAAAAATATCAAGGCAAGCAAGTAGCTCATTCACTCTCACCTTATGGAAGAAGATTTATAAGATTCATAAAAACATTCCAACATTCTTGAGAATGTTGGAATGTTTTTATATTAAGAAAGAATATGAAAATTTCTGACGCTAATTTAAAAATCATTTCAGATTCTCGGGGCAAAGAAACACTGGAAGCGGAATTAAAAACCGCGGATATTTCTGTATCCGCCAGTGTGCCAGCCGGCAAAAGCACCGGAGCGCACGAAGCGTTCGTTTTGGAGCCGAAAAAAGCAATAAAAAAATTTGAAGAAATAAAAGATAAAGTTTTAGAACAAGATTTTAGTACTCAAGAGGACTTTGATAATTTTTTGATTTCTTTGGACGGTACGCCAAATAAAAAGAATCTTGGCTGTAATTTGATTTTGGCTTTATCTTTGACTTGGGCGCGGTTAAAAGCAAAAAGCGAAGGGAAAGAATTGTTTCAGTATATAACTGACCTACACAGACTAAACACTGACTCATACAGAAATAGTCAGTATAGGTCTGTGTCTAGTCCACATAAGTCTGTGTTAAAGCCGATTTTTAATGTAATTAATGGCGGCGCGCACGCGAAAAATAATCTTGAATTTCAGGAATTTCAAGTAATATCAAGCGTAGAAGATTTCGGTATTGCTTTAAGTGTTGGCAGGGAATTTTATCGCAAACTTCAAACATTATTGGAAAATAAATTTGGCAAGGAAAATATTTCTTTGGGCGATGAAGCCGGTTTTTCAGCTCCATTCAAAAACAATGAAGAAGCAATTGAAATTTTGTCTGATCTAATAGAGCGGTATGGCTATCCCTTAAGGATTGGATTGGATATAGCAGCTTCACAATTCTATAAACCAGCTGGGTTTTTTAGAAAATCAGAGTATGTTGTTGGTGGTAAAAAATATTCCACAGAAGAGTTAAAAGATTTATATTTAAGATTAATTGAAACATACAATATTTTATCAATTGAGGACCCATTCTATGAAGAGTCATTTGATGATTTTTCAGAATTAAGCAGAGATTTAGGAGTACTTCCATGCGTGGAAGTACCTGAATGTTTGGTTATTGCGGATGATTTAACAACCACTAATTCAGAGCGTTTAAAAACAGCTATTAATAAAAAATCCGGCAATACCATTTTGATAAAGCCAAACCAAATTGGCACACTGACCGAAACCTTAAAAGTTGTTAAGCTGGCTTATGAGAATAATTGGCAGGCAATAGTTTCTCATCGGAGTGGCGAAACAATGGATAATTTTATTGCTGACTTGGCAGTTGGCGTAGGCGCTTGGGGAATCAAAGCCGGCGCGCCAGCTAAACCGGAAAGATTAATAAAATACGAACGAATTTTGGAAATAGTTAAAAGATAAAGACCCGTTTAAAGCGGGTCTTTTAATTTAAATTTAAATCCTTTTTTTGCCTGTATCATGGCAAGTTTCACATCCAAAACCAAGACATTCAGGACAAGCGTTTTGTTGTTCCATCCTGATGGATATTAATTCGGCTATCCAGTGTCTGTCTTTGTTTAATTCAATTTCATCAAAATACACACTGAACATTCTTTTTATAAATTTTTCTTTTCCTTGCGTGCTTAGTTTGCCGAAATTAAAGCATTTTAAGATTGTCGCGATATTTTCAATTTTTTTTTCTTCTCTATTTTCTTTGGATTCTTTTAAATTTAAATTCATTCCATTCCTCCTTATGTAAATTTTAATTTATGCTTAATATATTGTAAGTAATTTTTTGAGAAAAGTCGAATATTTGATTGAGTAGGCTGTCCATGGCGAGTTTTGTTCATCTAATATTAAAAATGAGCGGGTAACGGGAATTGAACCCGTGTCTTCAGGTTGGAAACCTAACATAATAACCACTATACGATACCCGCATTTACAATAATTTCATTTTACTGCCTTTTCTTGATTTTTTCAACAAAATAAGTTAATTTATTTTTATACCATGATAAGTAATTTTTATTTTAAAATTCCACGGCGATTAAGAGTTTTTATTATTTTTATTCTAATAATTTTAGCTGCTTATTTGATCACCAGAATTTTTTTTGTTGAGCCCAAAACTGTTCCAAACGATTTTTTAAGAGCTCGTCAAGAAGCATCTTTAATTGCTAAGGATATCGTTAATCTTTCTAATGAGTCAGCTGGGAATATTAATGAGATTTATGAGTTTGACAGAGAAGGTAATTATAAAGAAGCGCTGAATTTGCTGGCGAATGAACTTGAACGCAATCGTCAAGCACGGGAAAAAGCCATTGAGCTCTCGGCTCAATTGGAAAAAATGGCAAGAGCGGTTTCGGAAATTTCTCCGATTTCAGCCAGTCAATCAGCTATTCAGGCGATTAGTTCGGAAACCACCTTAATTAGCCGTTTGATTACTTACAATGATTATCTTTTCCAGCTTTTAGAGGTTTTGCGTTCAAAATTTCTTGGAAAAACAAAAAATTCCAGTGAATTAATTTCTGAATTGATAAGTAAAATTAACGAAGAAGTTCAGGCGATAAACGAATTAGACAGGAAGTTTAATGAGGTAATGAAGGAGTTTGATAGAGAATTTTAATTTTGTCGGGCCTTTGCCCGACGAAGCGGATTTCGGTCAACGAAGTCGGGACGCCGGGAATCGAACCCGGACCCCATGCTCCCAAAGCATGTATACTACCACTATACTACGTCCCGCTGTCTTTATTATCTTTATTATAAGTTTTTTAGCAATACCTCTTGTCCTCGTAGTTCAACGGATAGAATTTATACAAATTTTGATAAAAGCTTTTAGAAGGGTTAGAATAGTAAAAAGTAACCCTTTCGTTATGTCATATAAAAACAGGAAAGATTTATATAAGGCGTAAAAGAGACATCGAGTTAAAATTCGAAAAAATCTATTGGATTTTCTATCAAAAAAGAAATGCATTGATTGCGGGGAAAGCGATCCAAGAGTTTTTGATTTTGACCACGTTAACCCAACTATTAAATTTAAGTCCGTGTTTACTATGTTGTCGGGGCATTATTCATGGCAATCAGTTCTTATAGAGATAAACAAATGCAAGGTAAGGTGTGCAAATTGCCATAGGCGTAAAACTTATCTACAATTTAATTGTTATGGTAAAAGCAAGCCCTCGTAGTTTAATGGATAAAGCAGCTCTTAGTTGGTAGATAGAGGTCCGCTTTGTTAGATATTTAAAAATATAAAAATCCCCTTGTAGCTCAACGGATAGAGCAACGCTCTTCTAAGGCGTTGATGCGGGTTCGATTCCTGCCGAGGGGACTAAAATATCTAAAGGGGTTAAATTCCTCGCGAGGAGACGGAGTGTTGTAAATTGCTGAAAATATTTTTATAATATTTTTAGCTTTAATCAAAGAGGCGAAAGTAAATTTTAAGAATATTTTCAGCAACTGAAGATAAATAAAACAAGAGATGAAAAATACATGGGGTAAGCCCCGAACTAAAAACTTCGTTTTAATACGGGGCAAGCATCTAATTATAGATGCTTATGGGATTAAGGAAAAAAAATTGAAAAACCAGCGAGCTATTAAAAAATTACTCGGGGGTTTGCCAAAGAAATTCAAGATGAGAACGCTTCGTCAGCCAGCAGTGGCTAAAGTGGTTTCTGATAAATATTATGATTGGGGTATATCGGGTTTTGTTATGCTTTACGAAAGCCACATTTCTTTACATACTTGGCCTAATGAAGGATATGTAGCAATGGATATTTATTCTTGTAAGGATTTTAATGACAAGGAGATAGTTAAATATTTGAAAAAATATTGGAGTTGTGGAAAGATTAAAGTGAAAACGATTTTGAGAGGATAAAGGATTGGAAAATTAATATGCCGCGGTAGCTCAGTGGTGGAGCGGAAGCTTGAAGAGCTTCGCGTCGGGTGTTCGATTCACCCCCGCGGCACAAATTTATGAAAGTATTGATGTAATAGTAGCACTGCAATCTGTGGCAGTTTTATTTTTGTCCACAGTTGAATTGTCCACAGAATTGAATTATAATTTAATATATGAATTGGTCATATATTGCCGGATTTTTTGATGGCGAAGGATCTGTTACCCATAATGGAAAAGGTTTTAGAATTACTATTCCTCAAACAAATGAAGAAGTTTTATTATCTATTAAAAAATTTACTGGATATGGAAATATAATTTATATTGCAAAAAGAAAAAGTCATTGGAGTGATAGTTGGTTGTATTACATAGCAAAACAAACAGAAGTTTATGATTTTGTTAAAAAAATTAAGCCCTTTGTGATTGTAAAAAAATCTTTAGTAAATAAAACAATCCCTGAATTAGAAAATATTGTAAATAATCAAAAATTAAAGAAGAAACTCTATTTTTATAGAAAAAAAGAGACGAAGAATTTAAGAAATAAAGGATTGACTTATAGAGAAATTGGTAGGAAACTAAAAATAGATTGGGGATATGCTCGGCGTCTCAATCTTGATTTAAATTAAAATTATGGTGCTCGTAGCTCAATGGCAGAGCTCTCGGTTGTGGTCCGAGCGGTTGCCGGTTCGAATCCGGTCGAGCACCCAAATCAATTTCTGCTATGAATAAAAAAGTAGAAATAATCGCAGAAGTAAAAACACACTCTCCATTTGGATGGTTTTCCAATAAATCTTGGGATGAATTATTTAATGTAGCCAATAAAATAGGCGACATTATTTCAATTCACACTGATAGCAGATGGAATGGCTCTTTTGAATTATTACAAAAAGCGCGAAAACTTACTCAAAAGCCGATTTTAGCAAAAGGCATTCATGAAAATGATGAATTGATTCAGCGAGCGATTAATGCGGGCGCGGATTGGGTATTGGTTGTTGGTCGTATTCCGAAAATACATCTTGATAAATGCATGATTGAGCCATTAACACTTCAAGAATTAAAATCTATCCCAAATAATTTACGAGTTGTGTGGAATAGTAGAGATCTTTTTACTGGCGAAATAAAGAAAGAATCATTTGCTGAAGCAAGAACTTTATACAAAAGATGGTTATGTCAGGCGAGTAATATAAAAACTATTAATGATATAGAGATTGGAGCAGACGCCGTTTTAGTTGGAACTCATTTATTAGATTTCGCTAAATCTCTTACAAGATTTACTTAATAGTTATGAAAAACGAAACAAATAAACAACAACTTCTCAATTATTTAAAATCCCAAAAATTGATGTCGCTAGCTACTTACGGCGATGAAATTGCGGCTTGCGTTGTTTATTACGCGGTTGACGATGATTTTAATTTTTATTTTATTAGCCCACAAGACACTCAACATTGTATAAATATTGCTAAAAATAAAAACATTGCATGCAGTATAGCGGATTCGCATCAAAAAGTAAGCGACAAAAAAATCGGAGCGCAGATTCAAGGAGAAGCAAGCGAAATAACAGGTAAAGATAAAATAATCGCTGTATTGAAAATGTGGCATCAAATGAATCCTGGTGTTGAAAGTTTAATTAGTTTTGATAAAATCAAAAACAAAATAATTGAGTCCAGAGTATACAAAATAAAACCATTCCGCATTAAATTTTTTAACGAAGAACTTTACGGCGACGAGGAAGACGAGGTGTTTGAATTTTAAATCCCTGTTTAAATCCCTGTTTTAATCCTTGAATTAAATACGTATTTTAATACGTATTTTTTTACTACCACTTGTGGTAGCATGATTTTTTACTGAGATATTAGTAAATTCAATTAAACAGGTACTTCCACGCGTGGAAGTACCTGTTTTTTGTTAAATAAGATTCGTGATTTGACAAAATAGCAAGAATTCTGCTATTTTTTATTTAGGTACATTAAAAAAAATAAAAAGGAGGATTTTAAAAATGAAAGAAATAGCGATAATGGTAGTTGGCAATAAGTGTCCGAATTGCGGAAGTGAACAATTTTCAATATCTTGTCCTGAATCAGGCATGTCGCGACCATATTGGCCTCCAGGAGTTTTGGGTTTGGTTGATTGCAGAAGTTGCCATAATAAGTTTTTTGTTAAATTGTCTAGTGGGCTTGAAAAATCTATTCAGGCGCTTATTAGCTGTAATGCGGTTCCATACCAAGAAGTGATGAAGGTTCTTTTCCCACCGCTCGAAGTCAAAATTATTGAGGTGAAAGATGTGTAAATTGATTTTAAACGGCAAGACAATATGGGAGAATCCTAAGGATTTAGGATTTTTTGGGATTAAAGCAAGAAAACAGAATTATGAAGAGTGGTTAGTAGGAGAATTATTAAAACGCAGAGAGCGCAAGAAAGAGCTAAAATCTATTAATAGTAAAGAACAATAATTCTATTCAGTAAAATCACAAACATATCGGCTCAAACATACCTGAGCCGATTTTTTTTGTTATAATATTAATAATGTCTTGCTATCAAATAAAAATATCAGGGCTGGTTCAAGGAGTTTTCCTTAGATATTCAGTCAAACAAAAAGCCGAGAAACTTGGCTTGGTTGGGTACGCGAAAAATTTAGAAGACGGTTCAGTTGAAATTGTTGTTTGTGGTGATAAGGATAAAATTAATGAGCTTATAAATTGGTGTCGTATTGGTCCTGATTTGGCAAAAGTAAAAGACGTAGAAGTAATTGAAAAACCATTTCAGGAATTTAAAGATTTTCAGGTTTTGTAGGAAATAGATACAAACTAGTTAGAATCAGCGTGAAATAGTCCGCATTAGTCCGTGTTTAGTCCGCATAAGTCCGTGTTGTAGGGGGTTGACAGGATTTTTACTATGCCTATACTTATAATATAGATATGAAAATGTTGATGAAAATACTTAGCGGCTAAAAATCGGCAAATTTTATTTTGTTAATTTAGAAGCCGCGATAACGCGGTTTTTTCATTTTCTGAAACGACAGTTTTTTGATAAATACGTTGATACTTGAATCTTTCTTAAATAAGAAAGAATAATTTTTGAATATTAGTATTTGAAATTAATTCGATTAATTAGGATTTATTTGAGAGACGCGTTAAAAACAATTATTCGAGTCCTCGAACCCTGTAATATGGGTTTAGAGATAAATTTTTTTAAGGGCGTATGGTGGATGCCTTGACATCAAATGGCGATGAAGGACGTGGCGTGGCTGCGATAAGCTTCGGGGAGGTGCTTAGCAACTTTTGATCCGGAGATTTCCGAATGGGGAAACCTAATTACGTAAACCGTAATTGGCTCTATTTTTAAAAAATAGAGCGGCGTATCCGCTGAAGTGAAACATCTCAGTAAGCGGAAGAAAAGAGAAAAATTTTTATTCCCTGAGTAGCGGCGAGTGAAACGGGAAGAGCCCAAACCGAGTACATAATTTTTTATATGCTCGGGGTTGTAAGAATTTCACACTACTTTATTAATCGCAGAGTTCCACCTTTAAGGAATTCTGTGATTTATGAAGAAAGGAAAGGTTATAAAATTATTTGTTAGCTGAATCTGCTGGAAAGCAGGATCAAAGAAGGTGATAGTCCTGTAGGCGAAAACGAATAATCCTTTTAGTGGATTATCTTGAGTACCTCGATGACAGAATACTTCGAGGGAATCATCCGGCACTATCCGGAAAGGCTAAATACATTTGATGATCGATAGTGAACTAGTACCGTGAGGGAAAGGTGAAAAGTAGGCCGGCGAGGCCGTTGAAATAGAACCTGAAACCATACGCTTACAAGGAGACGGAGTCCTAACTGCATAACTTGTTATGTAGTGGATGACGTCGTGCCTATTGAAGAATGAGCCAACGAGTTTATGTATATCGCTAGTTTAAATCCTACGGGATGAAAGCGTAGGGAAACCGAGTGTTAAAAGCGCGTGGTCCTGTATTTCATAAATCTCATCAATTTGGCGGAACGAATTTTGACAAAATTCGTGGCGTGAGGAGCGAAGTGTATGAATATACTCGAGCGACGAGCAACAAAGAATTTTACTAAAATTCGCCCGTCCCTAAAGGGAAAGCGAAATAATGGCCGATTTCTTTATTGCTTCTCCTCGTAGTGCATTTGCACGACTTCGTCGTCGCGCCTCGAAATCGTCTCATTATTTTACTTCCAAATTTGATGATATTTATGAAATACAGGACTTAAGCGGTATGTGTAAGACCCGAAGCCAAGCGAGCTTGCCCTGGCCAGGATGAATCTAGACGAAAGTCGAGAGGAGGTCCGCACCAGTAGATCGTTCAAAATCTTTGGATGAGCTGGGGTAAGGAGTGAAAAGCTAATCGAGCTTGGTAATAGCTGGTTCTCTCCGAAATAGTTTTAGGACTAGCGTTTAGAAAAAATCTTTATGGGGTAGAGCTACTGGTTGAGAAGTAATGGGGGAAACCTCAGCTTTTCAGTCAAACTCCGAATACGTAAAGGTTTGTCTAGGCAGTTAGACCATGGGGGCTAAGCTCCATTGGTCAAAAGGGAAACAGCCCTGATCGTCGTCTAAGGTCCCTAAATATTTGCTAAGTGTTAACAAGGCAGTGATTTACCACAGACAGATAGAAGGTTGGCTTAGAGGCAGCCATCCTTTAAAGAGTGCGTAACAGCTCACTATTCGATGGTGGATTGCGCCGAAAATTTAGCGGGGCTAAGCAAATTACCGAAGACACGAATACCAGTGCTTCGCACTGGAAATTCCAAATTCCAAATCCCAAATTACAAATAAATTCCAAATTCCAATTTTCAAAATTCCAAACACGTTTTGGTCATTTGAATTTTGGTCATTGGTGCTTGTTTGTTATTTGGTGCTTGAGATTTGGTGCTTCCAATGCGCAGCATTGGTGTGGTAGGAGAGCATTTCATATGCGATGAAGTCTCAGCCGTGAGGCGGGGTGGAGCGTATGGAAGAGAAAATGTTGGCATGAGTAACCGCAACCCCGCAGAGAAAGCGGGGCCCCGAAAATCCAAGGTTTCCTCCGCAACGGATATCGGCGGAGGGTTAGGCGATCCTAAGGCAATGGCGAAAGCTGAAGTCGATGGACAGCTGGTTAATATTCCAGCCCGCCGAATATAGTTCGATGGAGTGACGGAGAAAAAAGGATTGAGCATCTAAATGGTTTGGTGTTATTGATTATTAGAATTGCTATCAAGGTAAATCCGGGTAGCTGTCTTTAATGACGAAATTCGCAAATTGATAAAACTTCGATTCGTCGAAGAATTCAATTGAAGAGTCTTCCGAGAAAAACTTCTAAGATTTCCTGTATTCGGCTTCGTACTGTAAACCGACACAGGTGGATGAGGCGAGGAGCCTAAGGGGAACGAGTGAGTCCTCGTTAAGGAACTCGGCAAAAAAGCGGCCGTAAGTTAGCGATAAGGCCTGCCCGAATTTCCGCAAGGAAACAAGGGCCGCAGCGAAAGTATCCCTGGCGACTGTTTACCAAAAACACAGCTCCCTGCGAACTCGTAAGAGGATGTATAGGGGGTGACGCCTGACCGATGCGAGAAGGTTAACGGTGGCGGTGCTTGATATTTTTAATATTGAGTGCTGACTGCCCGAAGCCCTCGTCAATGTCAGCGATAACTATAATCGTTCTAAGGTCAGTGGAAATAAGCTAGCCTTAGTAAAATTCAGCTATATGCTGGAATATCTGGAGTATCCAGCGCTACTATGGTATAATACGACCATATAAATTTATGGTTTATATATCAAGTAAAAAAGTGTCTGGTGCAGACAATCAGCAGGAAAGATTAGGAATGGCTTACTGGATAAGCGGTTTTACAGATGGAGAAGGATGTTTTTCAATCTCGGTTATTAAAAATAATACCACTAGATTCGGAAAACAAATTTTTCCGGAGTTTGTTGTATCGCAAGGAGCAAAAAGCTTATCAGTATTAAAAGAAATAAAGATGTTTTTCGGATGTGGCAATATTTTTATCAACAGACGATATGATAATCACAATGAACATCTTTATCGATATTGCGTTCGTTCGCTTGGTGATTTAGAATTAAAAATTATTCCATTTTTTGAGAAATTTTCACTTAGAAGTTATAAACAAAAAGATTTTATAATATTCAAAAAAGTGGTAGGAATGATGCGTCGCAAAGAACATCTTAATCAAAAAGGATGGAATAAGATTTTAAATTTAGCAAGTAAAATGAATCGTAAAAAGAAGCGTTCCTAAAATCCTCAGAGACTATACGCTGAACCGTAGCACATAAAACATTATGTGCTTGGAAGATATAGTCCGATCTGCATAGCGATATGCAGAGATAGGTAGAAATGTCCTATCCAGTTATTGGTCGTTAGTGGCTAATCCACTAGTGGCTAGTGGCTTGTAACACAATGAGCGCATTTCCTTTCCGGGTAAGTTCCGGAGCGCACGAAAGGCGTAACGACTGGGGAACTGTCTCAACGAGGAGCTCGGTGAAAATGCAATTCCCGTGAAGATGCGGGATACCTGCAGCAAGACGAAAAGACCCCGGGAGCTTTACTATAGCTTGATATTGTTTTTAGGGTTTAATTGCGTAGCGTAGTGGGGAGGCTTTGAAGCTTTGCTTTTGGGCAGAGTGGAGCCGCCAATGAAACACCCATCTTTTAAATTCTATGAACTAACCTGGACGGCAAAAACGTTCGGGGACAGTGTCTGGTAGGTAGTTTATATGGGGCGTATTCCTTAATGTAATTGTCGTATACTCCGTGCAATTACGAGGGGGACCTATCACAGTGATGTGGTATGGAAAAATTATCTATATGCTGGAATATCCGCCAGTATCTTGGAGTACTTATCTTTAATTTTGTTAAAGGCAAGTAAAAATCTCACAAGTGATGCGGACAATCAGCAGGAAACTCAAATTATTTGAGGATCCTCAGAGACTACACGATAACAACTCTTTATAAAAAAGAGTTGATAATATAGTCCGAACTATGTAGCGATACGTAGAAGGTTGCGTTATTAATTACGTAATCTGCCTAAATATGAGATCAAAAATTATAGAACAACACAAAAAGAAACTAAAACTTAACCAAAAACAGAGAAGTATTATTATTGGAATGCTTTTAGGGGATGGCCATTTAGAAACTCTAAATAATGGTCGTACATATAGATTAAAAGTAGAACATTCTATAAAACAGAAAGAATATGTTAAATGGTTGTATGAGCAATTTAAAGATTTTACTCATCAAGAACCACAAGCAAGAATTAAGAATCTTAAAGGCAAAGAATTTTTAAGTTATGGCTTTACAACGTATTCCATCGGCTTATTCCGTTTTTATGCTCAGCAATTTTATGTTGATAAAAAAAAGATAATGCCGAAAATAATTAAAAAATTATTAGATCCTTTATCATTAGCAATTTGGTTTATGGATGACGGATCATGGAAGTCTAATAAGCATCGTACTTATATAATTCATACGCTTGGATACACGAAGAAAGAATTAGTTTTAGTTAAAGAAGTAATAGAGCAAAAATTTGGTATCATAGTTGGTATTCATAAACAATATAATAAATGGAGATTATATGTTTATAGCGATTCCGCTAAACAATTCAAAAATCTTATTGAGTCGTACGTAATACCATCAATGAAATATAAATTAGGTTAACATTATGCCTAAAAAGTAACGGAGGAGTTTATTAAGGTCAGCTTGGCCCGGATGGAAATCGGGCTGGACGTGTAAAGGCATAAGCTGGCTTAACGGCAAGGCCGACAAGCCGCGCCGGTGCGAAAGCAGAACTTAGTGACCCGACGATTCTTTATAGAAAGGTCGGAGACAACGGATAAAAGCTACCCCGGGGATAACAGGCTGGTGAAGCCCGAGAGTCCACATCGACGGCTTCGCTCGGCACCTTAACATACCGACATGGGGTGCTATGGCAGTAATGTCATACCAAAAACCTGACTTATAACGGTGAATTCCATATAAAATTATTATTATATGGATAATACCGTGGGAAGTCTGCAAAAAAACTAAAGAACTTAAAAACTAAAAAACTAAAAGCTAAAAAACATAAAGCTTTAAGTTTTTAAGTATTTTAGTATTTAAGTATTTTTAAATTTTGTATGACCCCGTAGAGACTTGTCCTGAATTTATTGAAGGACAGAATAAGAATTTTTATTCTTATTAATACGTCAGCCCCCATTAGATGCGCGAAGCGCTATCTAATAGGGTGAAGATATAGTCCACACTATTAGTAATAATAGATTTTTGCGATGTCGGCTCACCCTATCCTGGGGCTGAAGAAGGTCCCAAGGGTTTGGCTGTTCGCCAATTAAAAGGGTACGCGAGCTGGGTGAGTTAATCCAAAAATGAGCCCAGTAAAAATTGACTCATAACGGTGGAGTCCGAATACTTTAAATGTTAAAATTTAAGTAATGGATAATACCGTGGGAAGATTACAATCTTTATTTTCACCACATCAATTTGATGTGATTATTGGATCATTATTAGGAGATGCACGGCTTGAATGTCGTTCAATTGGATTACGATATCCAATTACCGCACGATTTAGAGTGCATCACGGAGAAAAACAAAGAGATTATGTTTTTTGGAAATACGAAATTCTTAAAAGCTTAGTAATAAAAGAACCTAAGAAAAGTATATGGAATAATCCAAAAAGAAATATTCAAGAGATTTCTTGGTATTTCCATACCAAAAGTTTAGAAGAATTTGGTGTTATTTATAAATATTTTTATAAAAATAATATTAAGATTTTTCCAAAGAATTTATTTAATCTATTTACTCCGAGAATGATGACAATATGGTTTATGGATGACGGTTCAAATACCAAAGAAAGCTTTACATTAAATACGCACAGCTTTTTGAGGCAAGAGCAGTTATATATAGTTGATTTTTTAAAAAACAACTATAAGATTACAGCTACTTTAGTAAAAGATAGAAATAAATTTAAAATCAGAATTAATAAAAGTAGTTATCAGAAATTCATAAACATTATTAAGCCATTTATTATTCCTTCTATGATTTATAAGATTGATAATCCCCGTAACGACTTGTCGTATAATACGACAGAGTCGCCTTTATTAAAGGCGGCTAACACGTCAGCTTTAGTAAGGTGAAATTATTAAAGAAGGTATAGTCTAATACTATTAGTAATAATAGAGAATATTGTCAGACCGTCACAAAGGCGGCTCTCAATAGTAATATTGAGATGCAGAAATCAACTCATATCGGTGAACCCCAAATAACGTGCAACCTTCGTTAATGGGTAATACCGAGGGAACTTATTAAATATATTTATTAATAAGACCTGTAGAGACTATTTGGTTGATACCAAATGAATTATCTTTTTGAAGATAGTTAATACGTTGATTCTCCTAGATAATTAGGAGAGTGGTATAGTCCATGCGATCAGTAATGGTCGATAGTTTTTCCCTAGTGGCTAATTACTAGTCCCTAGTGGCTAAATCATGCGTGAGACAGGTTGGTCTCTATCTGCTGTAGGCGTTGACGCTTGAGGGAAGTTGACCCTTGTACGAGAGGATCAGGTTGAACGAACCTCTGGTCTACCGGCTTTGCCACCAGGTGAATTGCCGGGTAGCTATGTTCGGAAGGGATAAGCGCTGAAAGCATCTAAGTGCGAAGCCCCTCCCAAGATTAGGCGTTATAGATTCCTGGAAGACTACCAGGTTGATAGGTTTTAGGTGTAAGCGTAGCAATGCGTTTAGCCGAGAAATACTAATAAATCATATTTTTTATCTCTACCCTATCTTGTCTTTGACAAGATCGCGGACAGTCGCGGACTGGACACGGACTAACGCGGACATTTAATCTGTCTGCGTCTGTCTGCGTAAAGTCAGCATAAGTCAGCGTTCTCGCCGAAGGCGAGAAAGTCAGGGTTCGAGGAGTCGAATAATTGTTTCAATATTATCTAAACTTTATACAGAATTATTAGTAGTGATTTCTCAGTGATTTAGTCTGTCGTGATCTACTCGATCCCATTCCGAACTCAAAAGTAAAAGCGACAAATACTGATGATACTCGGTTTTCCGGGGAAAGTAGGTTTCGCTGGGATGTCACTGTTAGTAATTTAGTAAAGGGGAGAGGATTTAAGGGATTTTATTAAAGCAATCTATCTCGCAAATCATTTTGGTTTTGATGTAGAAAAGTATATAAAGGGGCTGTGATTTCACGGCCCCGTTTCTTTTTTAAGAAAAGATATAGTGTTTTTTATTTGAGGCGCAATCGGTTTTGATGTATTAATTACCGTTATAGCTCGGGGCATAAGGTCATCATAATTATAATGCTTGACTGAATAAAGGTAGCAATTAACAGCTGTTTTTCTGTCCGGCGCCATTCCTTCTCCTTTTTCTACTGGTACAAACTTTTTTTCTTTTTTAATATGGACAAGAGGCAGTCGTTTTGCAAGATATTTCATTGCAGTTGTTTTTCCGGTCCAACACGGTCCAAAAGGCCTGATAGCAATCGGATGCGGAGATTTTTTCTTTGGCAACTTTAAAGTTTTTAAAAACTCCCGGACTAATTTTTTATATTTAGAAAGTAGATGGCGCATTTTTTAGATATTTTGCGTTTCTGATTTAAAATTTATATAATTATAATAATGAATTCTCGCTTAGCAAAACAGATATTATATGGCGCCGGTTATTTAGCGTTTATTTTTTTAATTATCGCGGGTGTTTATTTTATTCTATTGAAACCTGAAGCCACTTGTTTTGACGGGCGTAAAAATCAAGGCGAGATTGAAGTGGATTGCGGAGGACCTTGCGCTACTTGTGAAACAAGAACCTTAAATCCATTAGAAGTATCTTCGGTGCGAGATTTTTCTGTTGGCAATAAAACTGTTATTACGGCTGAAATAAAAAACTCTAACCCTAATTACGGAGCTGATAATTTTTATTACACTTTTAATATTTATAATTCTATTGGCGAGAAAATTTATACTTTGACGGATAATTCTTTTATTTACGCCGGTGAAATAAAATATATTTTTGAAGCCAATATTATTCAGAAAGATATTAAAAAAATTGAACTTTCTTTTTCTGAAATTAATTGGAAATCTCGAGACGAATTTCCTAAACCAGAAATTCAGACGCGGGAAGTTAAAACTGAATCAACAAAACCAATAAATGTCAGTGGTTTAGTGATTAATAATAATGCTTTCGAATTATCAAAAGTCAGCATAATCAGTTTTTTGTTTAATGAAAATGGCATTCGAATCGGCGTTTCTAAAACTGAATTAAATAATCTTAAGGCATTTGAGGAGAGATTTTTTAGGATTATTTTCCCTGATTATATTTCTTTAATTACAGAAGCGCCAGCGTTAACAATTTATAATTTTACCAGTAATTTAACTATTGGTTTTAAAAGTGAGGATGTTAGGTTATTACAGCAATTTCTTAAAGAGCAAGGATTTTTTGATCGTGAATTAACGAATTATTTTGGTTCAATAACCAAAAATGCTTTAATTCAATATCAGAAAAAAGAAGGTATATTACCAACTTCCGGTTATTTCGGCCCAAAAACCCGAAATTATATTAATTCTTTAACCACGCCTGCTGCTTTGCCTAAATTTAACATTAACGAAGCTGACCCAAGCTTAACCAAAGTTTATGTTGAACCCAAACGCTGATTAACGCGGATGAGTACGCTGGTTTACGTTGATATTATTCTAATTTTATATGAAAGTTAAGGAAAAATTTAACACACCTTACAATTCTAAAGAGGTGGAAGAAAAAATTTATCAACTTTGGGAAAAGTCGGGTTTTTTTGACCCCGATAAACTGCCCGTATCTAAAAACTACAAACTAAAAGCTAAAAGCTATTGTATAGTTATTCCCCCGCCAAACGTTACGGGCAGTTTGCATATGGGTCATGCTTTAAACGCTGTTATACAAGACATTCTAATTCGTCAGAAGCGAATGCAAGGATATAAGACGTTGTGGCTTCCCGGCACTGACCATGCTGGTATTGCTACCCAGAATGTTGTTGAAAAAGAATTAAAAAAACAGGGATTAACTCGCCATGATTTAGGCAGAGAAAAATTTATTGAAAAAGTTTGGGAATGGAAAGAAAAATATGGAAATATAATTTTAGAACAGCTTAAAAAACTCGGTTCATCGTGCGATTGGTCAAGGACTCGATTTACAATGGATAAAGATTACGCTAAGGCGGTTGAAACTGCATTTCTTTATTATTATAAAAAGGGGTGGATTTATCAGGGCGACAGAGTCGTAAATTGGTGTAAAAGATGTCAAACGTCTCTTTCTGATTTAGAGCTTGAATATGAAGATGAAAAAGGAAAGTTATGGTATATTCGTTATCCGATTAAAACTAAAAACTTCCCGCCAAAGGCGGGTCAGCCTTTTACTGAAAAACTAAAAACTAAAAACTATATTACGGTAGCTACTACGCGTCCCGAAACAATACTTGGTGATTCTGCTGTTGCTGTAAATCCAAAAGATAAAAGATATAAAAATTTAGTTGGCAAGACAGTAGTTTTACCTATTATGAACCGTGAAATTCCTGTAGTCTCTGATTCAGCAGTAGAAATAGAGTTTGGAACCGGAGCAGTAAAGATAACGCCAGCGCACGATATATTGGATTTTGAAATTTCAGAAAGACATAAATTGTCGATTTATAAAGTTATAAATCAATTTGGAAAGATGTCAAAAGAAGCAGGGAAGGATTATGAAGGGTTGTCGACAAAAGACGCCAGAGTAAAAGTCGTTGAAGAATTAGAAAAAGAAAATTTAATTGAAAAAATTGAAGATTATGACCATAGAATTTCAAAATGTTATAGATGCAATAGTATAATTGAACCGCAAATAAGCAAGCAATGGTTTTTAAAAATGTCAGAATTGGCAAAAATAGCAAAGCAAGCAGTAAAAAAGGGGGATGTAAAATTCCATCCAAAACGTTGGGAAAAAATATATTTTGATTGGCTTGATAACATAAGGGATTGGTGTATTTCCAGGCAAATATGGTGGGGACATCAGCTTCCTGTTTATTTTTGTCAAAATAAACAAGAAGCAATTTCTAATTCCCAATTTCTAATTTCTAAACAAATTCAAAATTCAAAATTAAAAATTAAAAATTCGTCCGATAGCCATTTTATAATAACAACAGAATCGCCAAAACATTGTCCTTTTTGCAAACAGTGCCATATGAAACAAGCAGAGGATGTTTTAGATACATGGTTTTCTTCTGCTTTGTGGCCTTTTGCAACGCTTGGCTGGCCAGACTCCGCCAAGGCTACGGCTGGTAAACTAAATAAAGATGATTTAAAAGAATTTTATCCAACACAAGTTTTATCAACTGCGCGGGATATTATCAATCTTTGGGTGACAAGAATGATTTTTTCAAGTGCTGAATTATTAGGCAAAAAACCTTTTAATGATGTAATTATTCATCCTACTATTCTTACAAAAGACGGAAAAAGAATGTCAAAGTCGCTCGGTACTGGCATTGACCCGATGGTTCTGATTGAAAAATATGGAGCTGACGCAACTCGATTTGGATTAATTTATCAGATGATGGGTGGACAAGATATTCATTTTAATGAAGATGGAATAATGGCGGGTAAGAAATTTGCGAATAAAATTTGGAATGCTAGCAGATTTGTATTGTTGCAAATTGGAAATACTAAACTTCAAATACAAAGTCCAAAATCTAAAACATCAGCTGATAAAAAAATAATATCTCAGCTTATTAAAATTAAAAAATCAGTTGATAAAGATTTGGGAAATTATCAGTTTGGACAGGCGCTTCACGAAATTTATGATTTTTTCTGGCATCAATTTTGCGATGTTTATTTAGAAAAAAGCAAAGAAGAACTTAATGCTGAGATTCTTATTTATGTTCTTTCAGAATCACTAAAACTTCTTCATCCTTTTATGCCGTTTATTACGGAAGAAATCTATCAGCATTTAGCAATTAAAAATAAAAAGATGTTGATAGTAGAAAAATGGTGATATGGAATTTTTAATTATCGTTTTAGGTTTATTGCCTGGTTTTGCATGGTTAATTTTTTTCCTTAAGGAGGATATTCATCCTGAGCCGAAGAAAATGATTGCCAAAGTTTTTTTTGTTGGCGCTGTTTTCACTTTTATTGCTCTTGGTTTTGAGGCAATTTTTCAGGATTTAACCAGAAGTTTAAATATTAAAGATACAAACTTTTTTTCTTTTTTTGGTTTGTCGGCAATTGAAGAAGTTTTTAAATTTTTAGCCGCTTATCTAGTTGTTAGGAAAAGCCGTTTTTTTGACGAACCAGTTGACGCGATGATTTATATGATTGTGGCGGCTTTGGGTTTTGCTACTATTGAAAACTTAGCTGTAATGTTTAATGTTGTTTCTGGTGGAGGCGGATTCGGAGTTATTAATATTATGATTCTTCGTTTTGTTGGCGCCACATTACTTCATGCTTTGGCTGCTGGGATAGTTGGTTTTTATTGGGCTCACAAGAAAGTATTAAAAGGATTGGTTATTGCCACTATCTTGCATACAATCTTTAATTGTCTTATACTAATATTTAGTGAGATAATAATTTATCCAAGTGTATTTTTAATAATAATTTCATTTTTCGTATTTTACGATTTTGAGAAATTAAAAAAAATACGCTAATTTATAATTATGGAAGATTCTACTAAAAACTTTTTTGAAAAATTAACCAATTTTAATTCTGATGATAAGGATGAATTTGAGCCGCAATTAGTAAGGGCTGATATTTCAAATTCTAAAAATAATAATAAGATGAAAAAAAATTCAGACAAAAAAGAGTCCATCTCTTTTAGTTCAGACGAGCCAGAAGAGAATGAAGTTAATGAATTTGATGATTTTGAGGGACAGCTGACAATTGATGTTTATCAGACGTCAAATAATATAGTAGTGGAATCAACAATCGCGGGTGTTGATCCGGATGATTTGGATATTGCAATTACACCGGATTCCATAACTATTAGAGGAGAAAGAAGAAAAGAGGAAAAAATCAAAAAAGAAGAGTATCTTTATCAGGAATGTTTTTGGGGGAGATTCTCCCGCTCAATTATTTTGCCTCAGGAAATTGATCCTGATAAAGCTCAAGCGACAGTTAAGGGAGGTATATTAAAAATCATTCTTCCTAAGCTTGATCGTCAAAAATCCAAAAAATTAAAAGTAAAATTCGACTAAAGCGTAATGCCAATATACAAATACGTACTAATGATACGAATAAATACTAATTCGTATATATTAGTATAATTAGCATGAATTCGTATATTAGCATTTCACATAAGTATAATTAGCATGAATTAGTATATTAGCACTGCATTATATGCGTTTTATAGCTGACCTTCATATTCATTCAAAATATTCCAGAGCAACAAGTAAAGAGATGGTTTTGGAAGAAATTGACCGTTGGGCGGATGACAAAGGAATTTTAGTTATGGGAACAGGGGATTTTACCCACCCGGTCTGGTTTAAGGAAATAAAAGAAAAATTAGAACCCGCCGAAGCGGGTCTTTTTAAATTAAAATCGCAATATAAGAAAAAAACATTAAAAGGAAATTTGTCAGAAACTCGCTTTTTATTAACTTCTGAAATTTCCAGTATTTATTCTAAGGTATCAGCAGAAACAGGCGAAAAGAATGTGCATAGAATACATAATTTAGTATTTGCTCCGGATATAGAAACGATTGAAAGTATAATTACTCAACTTTCTTTAATCGGTAATTTAAAATCTGATGGCAGGCCAATTTTGGGTTTAGATGCTGAAGAATTGGCAAGGATTGTTTTTAACGTTAATCCGGAAGCTGTTATTATTCCTGCGCACGCTTGGACGCCATGGTTCAGTGTGTTCGGCTCAATGTCTGGATTTGATTCTTTGGAAGAATGTTTTGGCAAGCAAGCAAAACATATTTTTGCGATTGAAACCGGTTTATCAAGCGATCCGGCAATGAACTGGCGGCTTTCTAAGCTTGATAATATCTCGTTTATTTCCAATTCTGACTGTCATAGTTTACAGAAAATCGGCAGAGAAGCTAATATTTTTGATACAGAACTTTCTTATAGTGGTATAATCGACGCGATTAGAAATGGCATTCCGAATCAGCATAAATCAGCTCAAAATCAGCATAAATCAGCGTTTATAGCCACAATAGAATTTTTTCCGGAAGAAGGAAAATATCATTATGACGGTCATCGTAATTGTGATGTTGTTTTCGCGCCAGAAGAAACAAAGAAGCATAAAAATATTTGTCCAAAGTGCGGAAAAAAACTTACTATTGGAGTGATGAATAGAGTTGATGAGTTGGCGGACAGGGGCGTTGATTACAAAGACGATAAAAGAGTTCCTTACTATAGTTTAATTCCACTAGATGAAATTATTGCTGAGTCATTTGGCCTTGTTGGAACAAAAACAAAGAAAGTTGTTGAAGAATATAATAATTTAATTAAATCTCTTGGCAGCGAATTGAAAATTCTTTTAGAAGTAAATGAAGAAGAAATAAAATTATTTGCTGATCCGCGAGTAGCAGAAGGTATTAAGCGTGTTAGAAACGGACAAGTAAAAATTCATCCTGGCTTTGACGGCGAATACGGGAAAATAAAAATTTTTGGAGAAAAAGAACGAGAAAAACTGGAATCTTAAAAAGGTGTTTTTTTAAAATCATATTTTTTTATTACTTATAAAGTTTTTCCTTCTAGCTAAAGCGCGTAAAAAAGAGAAATTTTTTCTCGTTCGTAGGCCTCCGAGCGTCAAAATTTAGCTCGCTCATAACGTAAATTTACCACCCTGGTCGCTTCGCTTCCGGGTACCCGATAAATTTCCTACTCGTTCGTGAATTTTAAGACGCTCTTCGGCAATACTCTCTGCGAAAATACTTTTCTTTTTTACTGGCTTAAAAATATTTATTCGTGTTTTTTTAAAAAAATTTTCTGATTTTTTTTGGTTTAATTGGTGTATTTAAACGGCTAATACGCCGTGTTAGCCGTTTATTCGCCATACAATAATTTTATTAAACGAAACAACTGGTACTTCCACGCGTGGAAGTACCAGTTGTTCTTATAAATAAAAAAATAGGGAATCATCGCGATTCCCTATTTTTTTATAATACTTCAATTCTACTTAATTGTTTACCGAATATTTTTGCGCTTGTTTTTTCAGCAAACCAGATATCAACTCGGTCATTGAATCTAGGGTGCATTCGGTCTTCAATAATGAAAACCTGGTCTCCGAAAACATCAGGCAGTTTAATCTTTGTGCCTATTGGCAAAAAATTGGCTGCTGCCACTCCTTGTCTTACAAAAGTTCCAGATGCCGTAATAAATGGCGTATCATCTGTTTCTTCTGGACTGCTGGAGTAGGCGGTGATTACTATTTTAATGTTTTGAGACAGTGGCTCAATTTTATTTTGAGCTAAAAGCGAATCATTGGAAATAATAGTTATGCCGCTTATTTCTTCGCTTTGCGTAGTATCGCCAGCGCTTTCAGCGCTTATTTTTTTCGTTTCAACTTCCCCATTAGATACGGTCAGTGGCCCGGCAATACTTAAAAAAACAAGTAATAAAGCCGCTAATTTCCCATATCCGGGGATTCTACTGATAATTTCCATATGTTTTTTTCAATATAAAAACCCATTTTATGGGATTCTATATCATTATAAGGTTTTTTTTGAGCTTGTCAATGAACTGTGGATAAGTATAATTTATATTAAAGCACCAAATCTTAAGCACCAAATAACAAATAAGCACCAAATTTAAAATTTCAAACATGGGTTTCGATCATTAGAATTTCGGTCATTGGAATTTACCCCTCGGTCCTGAAATTCTCGGGGTTGAAGGATTTGGAATTTGGGATTTGCAATTTTGAATTTTCGTTATTATGCAAGAATATTTTACTGAAGCTATAGTGCTTGATAAGAAGGAGAGTGGAGATTTTGATAGTTTGATTTTTTTATATACTAAAGATTTGGGAAAAGTGGTTGCTAGGGCAAGAAGTAGCCGTAAAATTACATCAAAGCTGGCTGGTCATTTGGAGCCGTTGAATTTTGTAAGAGTAAGATTAGTGGAGAAAAAGGGGTTTCATATAGTTGATGTTTTGGCTCCAAAACAAATAAAAAAAATTAAGGCATCAATTGAAAATTTTTCCAAATCATTAGTTTTGCTTCAATTTATCAATGAAATGGTTTATGAATTTCAGCCAGATCTGTATTTTTGGCAAGAGATTAGAAAAATTTTAATTTCTGATTTTGAGGAAAAGTATACTTATCGTTATTTGTTGAAAATTTTAGGTTTTGACCCTAAATTCGCGAGTTGTAATAATTGTAGCGGCAAAACAGTGAATTATTTTTATAAAAGTGAACAGATATTTTTTTGCCAAAAGTGCGCTTCAAAAATTCCTAAAGATAAGGTAATATTGATAGAGTAATCACTAATTAGCGAATACCTGCGAATATACAAATCGCGAATAGATTATTCGCTATATTCGCAAAGATTTGTAATTCGCGAATACTCCTATGGCACTTGAAGAATTAGAAAAAGAACTTTATCAGCAGACATCAGAACAGAAATCTAAAAAGAAGATTGTTTCAGAAAAAAAAGAAAAGCAAATCAAGAAATCACCAGGTATTGTTGTAAAAAAAGAATGGTCTAAAGAAGAGCCGGAAGAACAAAACAACAAAGAATCTGTAATTATTTCTAAATTTAGTCGGTATTGGCGGTTTTTGTTTTGGATTTTATTGGCAGTTTTTATAGTAGTCAGTGGGGTAGCGGGATTTTATATTTATAAATATTTTTCTGCTAAGGATATAAATTTTTCGTTAAAAGCGCCTCAAGAAACATTAATCGGCGTCCCTTTTGATTTACTGATTAATTTTGACAATAACTCAAACAATATCCTTTTTGATTCAAAGCTATCCATAAATTTGCCCGATGATTCAACCTTAACGGGCGACGATTTTAGCAAGAGGATTATTGTTAAGGATTTAGGAGATTTAGGCATTGGCACAAGCATTCAAGAAGAATTTTCAATCATTATTTTAGGCGAGGAGCAGACAGTAAAACATTTTAACGCAACGTTGTCTTATTCTCTGAAATCAACATTAGGAGCGCGTTTTGAAAAAAATAAGGCAATTGAAGTGGTTGTTCGGGAACCTGGGATTAAATTAGATTTAATAACGCCACAAAAAGTATTAAATAATGAAGAATTTGAAATAGAAATTCATTACGACAATATTTCAGAAATAGATTTTTCCAATCTTGAATTAGAATTAACATACCCACCAAATTTTACTTTTAAGGAATCAAGTATTCAGCCAATGTTTGGCAATCGAATTTGGAATTTAGGCGATTTAGTGAAAAATTTTAAAGGAAGTTTTACGGTTAAAGGAAGCATTATTGGATCTGAATTGTCATTTTTTGAAATCAAAAGTGGTTTGAAAATATCTTTTCTTGGACAAGAATATTCAATCAGCGAAAAATCCGCCAGTTTAAACATTGCTTCTTCGCCCCTCTCGTTGGCAATTAAAGTTAATGAGCAAACCAATTATTTGGCTGCGCCGGGCGATTCTTTGAGATATTTTATTAATTATCGCAATAATACCGATGTCGGATTAAGTGACATTATTGTTAAAGCGCAATTAGTCGGTGAGATGTTTGATTTTTCAACTTTAGAAACACAGGCGTTTTTCAGTTCATTAGACAACACTCTTACTTGGAATACCGCTAATACTTCGGAATTACGGCTTTTGGAAGCAGGCGCCAGCGGTTCTTTGGGATTTCAAATAAAATTAAAATTTGGGTATCCTATAAAAAGATTGTCTGATAAGAATTTTGTTTTAAAAATTCAAGCAGAGGTTAATTCACCAACAGTACCTTACTATGTTGCCGCTGAAAAGATAGTTGGTATTGCAAATTTTGAAACTCAAGTAATTGGAGCTACCGTGGTTGACGCTCAAGCATTTTTCAGGGAGTTGAATTGGGGAATTTTAAATAAAGGATATTGGCCTCCAAAAGTAAATAAGCCGAGTAATTTTACGATTCATTGGGTAATTACCAATTATGCTGTTGATGTTCGTGATGTTGAAGTTAAGGCATTTTTGCAATCTGGAGTTAGCTGGACAGGAGAAGTAAAAAGTAATATTGAAAGCCAACCGGAATATAATGAAAGAACTCAGGAAATAATTTGGAAAATCGATAAAATTTCGGCCAATAAAGGAGTAATTGGCAAGCCAATAGAGGCAGTTTTTCAAATTGAAGCAATACCCGATATCACTCAAATTGAAGCTTATATGCCGTTAGTGAGTCAGACATCCATTAAGGCATTTGATGAGTTTACAAATACAGAATTAATAGGCTTTGATGAAATCTTATCTACCCAATTAACTGATGACAAAACCGTTGATTCTGGAGAAGGATCAGTGATAGAATAAATTTTTAATTTTAATTATGGCAATAAATAATTTAATGGATAAAATCGTTAGTTTGGCTAAACGCCGGGGTTTTATTTATCCCGGTTCGGAAATTTATGGCGGATTAAAGGGGACTTGGGATTATGGTCCACTTGGCTCTGAGCTTAAATTTAATATTAAACAAGAGTGGTGGAAAACAATGGTTAAAGACAGGGACGATGTTGTTGGAATGAGCGCTTCCATATTAATGAATCCAAAAGTTTGGGAGGCGTCTGGCCATATTGCTGGATTTAGCGATCCATTAATAGAGTGTAAAACTTGTCATCAAAGATTTAAGGCCGACCAAAAAGATGTTATTGCGGAACATGAGGGATGGCACAAGGAAAGAAAAGAAAAAATAGATTGGACCGAAGAAAAACAATTTAACCTGATGGTTGAGGCAAAATTAGGCGTGGTTGAAGGAGAAAAAGAAACAGTATATTTAAGAGGTGAAATAACACAAGGGGTTCATGTTAATTTTAAAAATGTTTTAAATAGTTCTCGCCTTAAAATTCCTTTTGGTATAGCGCAGATTGGCAAAGCGTTCCGCAATGAAATCACACCAGGCAATTTTACTTACAGGTCAATTGAATTTGAACAGATGGAGCTTCAGTATTACGTTAAGCCGGACGAAAAAGAATCAATGAAGCATTATGAATTTTGGAAGAACTTTAGAATGGATTGGTATAAGTCATTGGGTATCAATCCGGATAATTTAAGATTTAGAGAACACAAGAAAGATGAATTAGCGCATTACGCGAAAGTTGCTTGGGATATTGAATATAATGCCCCGTTTGGCTGGAAAGAATGCGAGGGCATACATCATAGAGGTGATTGGGATTTATCGCAGCATCAGAAATTTTCAGGTCAGGATATGTTTTATTTTGATGAAGAAACCAAAGAAAAATATATTCCATGGGTAATTGAAACGTCAGGTGGGGTTGATAGGGCAGCGTTGTTTTTCCTAATAGATGCTTATTCAGAAGAAGAAGACCCCGCAAAAAACGGGGCAAGCAGGATAGTTTTGAAATTAAATCCAAAACTCGCTCCATATAAAGCAGCTGTATTCCCGCTTTTGGCCAACAAGCCGGAATTAGTTAAGTTGGCAAGAAATATTTATGACGATTTACGTAAAGATTTTGCAGTTGCTTGGGATGACCGCGGCAATATTGGAAAACGTTATTACTCGCAGGATGAAATCGGTACACCTTATTGTATTACTGTTGATTTTGACAGTTTGGAGCAGGGCGATGTTACTGTTCGTGACCGCGACACAATGAAACAAGAAAGGATAAAAATAACGGAATTAAATAAATTTTTAAATGAAAAACTTTCGTAAAATCACTCTTGATAACGGCTTAAGAATAATTCTGGCTCCGCAGCCACAAAATTTGGCAACTACGGTTCTGGTTTTAGTTGAAGCCGGCTCAAAATATGAAACTAAAAAAATTAGCGGCCTTTCGCATTTCTTGGAGCACATGTGTTTTAAGGGAACCAAGAAGAGGCCGAAAGCTATTAATATTAGTTCGGAATTAGAAAGCATTGGCGCTGAATACAATGCTTTTACCAGTTTGGAATATACTGGTTATTATGCTAAAGCTCAATCAAAATATTTTAATGAGATTTTAGACGTTGTTTCTGATATGTATCTTAACCCGATTTTTGAGCCAGCAGAGATTAAAAAAGAAAAAGGTGTGATTATTGAGGAAATAAATATGTATGAAGATTTGCCAATGCGTCGCGTTGAAAAAAATTTTATGAATTTACTTTACGGCGATCAGCCAGCTGGCTGGGATATTGCTGGAAGAAAAGAGGTGATTCAGAAATTGACTAGAGAGGATTTTTTAAAATATCGAAAAGAGCATTATGTAGCTAAAGGCACTCTTGTTGTTGTGAGCGGTAATTTTGACGAAAAAAAAGTTATTAAACAAATTCAAAATGCTTTTAAAGGAATTATTTCTGAAAAGAAATTTGGCAAAGTAAAAATCAAAGAATCTCAAAACAA
This sequence comes from uncultured bacterium, assembly GCA_913009635.1. Classification (GTDB taxonomy): domain Bacteria; phylum Patescibacteriota; class Minisyncoccia; order UBA6257; family UBA9933; genus CAJVXI01. The sequence goes on along the minus strand of CAJVXI010000010.1, from coordinate 4,405 downwards.
ACCAAAAGTTTTATTAAAATTTAAACAAACTGACCAAACTCATTTAATTTTAGGCGTACGGACTTTTGATATTTTTGATAAGCGTAGATATGCTTTACAGCTTTTATCTGATATTTTAGGAGGTGGTATGAGTTCGCGACTTTTTCAAAAAATAAGAGGAGAAATGGGTGCGGCTTATTATGTTCGGGCTGAATCAGATCTTTACACTGACCACGGTTATTTGGCTGTCTCCGCTGGCATTGACCAAAATAAAATTAATGAAGTAATTAAAGTAATACTCAAAGAGTTTAAATCTTTAACTGAAAAGTCCGTACAAGACAAAGAATTACAGCGGGCAAAAGATCATTTAACAGGCAATTTAATCCTCGGTTTAGAAACCTCGGATGCCATAGCTTCTTTTTATGGCGGGCAGGAAATTATTACAAAGAAAATAGTTTCTCCGGAAGAGCTGATTAAAAAAGTTCAAGCCGTTAAAGCCGAAGAAATTATGGCTGTGGCTAAAGGAATTTTCCAAAATAACAAGCTAAACTTGGCGATTATAGGCCCATTAAAAGATAAGGGGAAATTTGAATCTATATTAAAAATATAGTATAGTATTTTTATGGAAAGAAATTCATTTGAAATTTCCTGGTCATCGCTTTGGCGAGTTTTCTTTATGCTGCTTTTAGTGGGTGTTTTTATATTAGCCAAAGATGTAATACTTATTCTTTTTCTGGCATTGGTTATTTCTTCTGCTCTTGATGCGCCTGTTACTTATTTAGAACATAAAAAAATTCCAAGGATTTTAGGAGCTTTAATAATTTTTTCAATTGTTTTATCAATTTTATCTTTGGTTTTATACACCATTGTCCCGATTGCTTTTCTTGAATTAAAAGATTTATTGGGCAGTTTTGATAAATTAAGCATACCGGCCTTGGACAATTTCAGTACTTCTCAGATATTAGACCAAATTGAAAACGTAGTCAGTAATTTTTCCAGTATTTTACTTTCAGGTACTGCTTCTTTTTTTGGCGTTATTTCTTCGGTTTTTGGCGGAATCATTTTTGTCCTTACTACTTTTATCTTATCTTTTTACTTGGTGGTTAGCCGCGACGGAGTAGAAAAATTCTTGAGAGCGGTTTTACCGGACGCTCATGAAAAGCGTGTGGTTGCCGTTTATATCAAAGCCAGAACAAAATTAGGTCTTTGGATGCAGGGACAGCTTATTTTGAGTTTAATACTTGGATTGGCAACAGCTCTTGGTTTGTTGATTTTAGGAGTTAAATATAGTTTATTATTAGGAGTTTTAGCGGGCATTTTTGAAGTAGTTCCTTTTGTCGGGCCGATTTTTGCCGGACTTTTGGCGTTTATAATAGCAAGCACAGTTTCTTTGAAATTGGGAATTTACGTAATTATATTTTTTGTAATACTTCAGCAATTGGAAAGCCAAATATTAGTTCCGATTGTAATGAAAAGAACAGTTGATATTCATCCGGTAATCGTTGTTGTTTCTTTATTGGCCGGAGCGCAGATAGCAGGTTTTATAGGAATAATTTTAGCTGTTCCAGTAGCTGTTATTTTGCAGGAATTTGTTGAAGATTGGTCAGAGCGCAAACACAATAGATTAGTTTAGCGTAAAATGCCAAAAAAGTTTTATATTACCACTGCTATTGCTTATGTTAATGCCCCACCGCATATGGGGCATGTTTTGCAATTTATCAGAACAGATGTTTTGGCGCGTTATTATCGTTTAGAAGGAAGAGATGTGTTTTTTTTAACTGGAACTGACGAGTATGGCTCAAAACTTTTTAAAACTGCTGAACAAAATAAAATTTCTCCACAAAAATTAGTTAATAAAAATGTCGCCAAATTCAAGCAATTGGATAAGATTTTGAATATTTCTTATAACGATTTTATTAGAACAACTGATAGGAAAAAACATTGGCCTGGAGCGCAGTTTATTTGGAAAAAATTAAAAGAAAAAGGTGATTTATATAAAGATAAGTATGAAGGTTATTATTGCGGGGGCTGCGAAGCGTATGTAACGGAAAAGGATTTAGTTGACGGAAAATGTATTTATCATGACAAAGCGCCGGAATTTTTAGACGAAGAGAATTATTTTTTCAGATTATCCAAGTATTCTGACAAACTTTTAAAATTAATTAAAAGTGATGAAATTAAAATCATTCCGGCTTCGCGGAAAAAAGAAGCGTTAAATATTATAAAAAGCGGGCTTAAGGATGTAAGTTTTTCTCGGCCCAAAGAAATTTTGTCATGGGGGATTCCAGTTCCCGGAGATGATAAACATGTAATGTATGTTTGGTGTGATGCGTTAACAAATTATATTTCAGCTCTTGGTTATGGAAGTGATAATTTGAAGAAATTCAAAAAATATTGGCCGGCTGATGTTCATGTTTTAGGTAAGGATAATTTAAGATTTCATGTTATTTATTGGCCAGCAATGCTTATGTCGGCTGGTTTGTCTTTGCCGAAAACAATATATGTTCATGGATTTATTACTTCTGGTGGGCAGAAAATGTCAAAAACACTTGGTAATGTTATTGATCCATTTGAAATAATCGGAAAATATGGCGTTGATCCATTGCGTTATTTCCTTTTGCGAGAAATTCCGGCTTATGAAGACGGCGATTTTACTGAACAGAAATTTATAGAACGCTATAACGGAGAATTGGCAAATGGCTTGGGGAATTTTACCGCCCGTGTTTTAACACTCGCTTCTAAAGCGAAAATTAAAACAACTTCAGGCGGAATTGAAAAAGATGTTATTCAAAAAATTAAAGATACCAAAAAAGAAATTGACAAAACTCTGCCTGAATTCAAATTCAGCGAGGCGCTTTCGGCAATTTGGAATTTAATAAGCTTTGGCGATAAATACGTAAATATAAATAAGCCATGGGAAAAAGGGGATAAAAAAAGAGAAGCCAAAAACAAAAAAACAATTATTAATTTAATTGCGATTTTAGACGGTGTAGCAGAACTTTTAAAGCCGTTTCTTCCTGAAACTTCTGAAAAAATTTTAAAAAATATTAAATGGCAGGGAAAAAAGATTATTTCTGTCAAAAAATCACAAATTTTATTTCCCAAATAAAATATTTATTTTTAGTTGGTCTTGACAAATGTGTCTAAATTGTGTAAACTTATAGTAAATATAGAAGTTTAAAAATAAATTTTAGCAAGAATGGAGGTAAACCATGAAAGACCAGAAAGGCAGAAACAAGAATGACATCGCGGATTTTCTTAGCAAAACAGTTTTTCCATGCGAGATGAACAGCGCAGTATCAAAAACACAAAATGCTATTCCGTGTGCTTCTATGAGGTGTCCACTTTTTATTAGAAAAAGCACAATCTTTCCATTTGGTGCTATGACAATTGATTTTTGTTTATGCGAAGCGCTGTTTGATGTAATGGACAATATCAATGAAGAGAAACAACGGGCTTAGCCGCGTTTAACGCGACTAAGCCCTATTTTTTTATAATATTATTTTTGTTATAATATTACTACAATATTTACGATCGTAAAATTTGTAGTAAATTTAAATAAATTAGTTTTATTATGAAAACAAAAGACATTTTACAAATAATTTCAAAGATAGGGAAAATAAGCGCTTATACTTTAGAAATTCTTTCACTGGGTCAAGGTAGCACTTATAGAAATTTGCGGAGAGCGGCTTTAGATCCGCTTTATTTGGATAGAATACAAGTAAAAAAATCTTTAAATTATTCAGAAAAAAGAAAACGCAGTTGTCAAAATTTTTATAATTTAATTTCTTATCTTCAAAAACAAGGGTTGGTAGATAAGCATAAAAATAAAAGTAATAGAAACTCTTATTGGGTTATTACCAAAAAAGGAAAAGAAAAACTTAAAAATTTAAATCAGAGAACCAATAAGGATGCGCCATTATTGCCAAAAACTAATTATAAAATTGAAAAAGATAAAAGTTTTAACATTGTAATCTTTGATATTCCTGAGAAAGAACGACGAAAAAGAGACTGGCTGCGCTTTCGTCTCCAAAATCTAAAATTTCGACAACTTCAAAAAAGCGTCTGGATAGGCAATATTAAATTGCCAACAGAATTTTTAGCCGACCTCAAAGATTTAAATTTACTTTCTTACGTAGAAATTTTTTCTATTAATAAAACTGGCACAATTAAAGAAGCAGTTAAATAAAGAAGCAGTTAAAAATATTAGATTTTAGGTCTAATTTAAATAGATTTTAAATAGATGTTAATATTATTATGGTTTACTACAAATTTTACGATCGTGAACATTGTAGTAAGTTATGGATAATAGTAGATTGTGGATAACTTTGGTTGACGGAGATTGGAAGTGTTTTATAATTTAGTTAGATAGGTTTGTTTGTTTTTTATAAAAATGCCTAGTGAGGGGGTAACCCCTTTTTATTTT
>CAJVXI010000009.1 GCA_913009635.1 uncultured bacterium | reverse complement strand
CCCGTAATCGTCATTCCGCTAAGAAAAGTTGCCAGACCTGTCAGGTTGAAAGTTCCTGTTGTTGAGGCGTTGCCGGTAACCGTAAGATTAGTGGTTGAAATATCAGTTCCTATTGTCGTCGCCTGAGTAAAAGCGGCTATGCCTAATACCGTAATCAAAACGCAGGAAAAGATTGTTATGAAATGGCGCAAAAGCCATTGAAGATGTTTTGTAAAATTATTATTCATGATTTTGTTTTATTTTTTATTTATTATATATTAAACGACCTTGATATTTTAATCTCTTTCAATACAAACTCTTTGATTCTAATTGCTGGCATAGTTTTAGTATAATAAAAACTTAAAATCAATTCAATGTCTTAATAACTTAAAGCCATTGAAGATGTTTTTTTAATTATTGAAATTTGTAAATTCTTTTTCATTATATTAATTAATAATAATTATTATAATAATAACAAATCTCTAAAAATAATACTAATAGCTGTATTCGTCCACTAAAAGCCCTTCTTTGTCGTAAAGTAAAATTTTGTCGTGTTCGGAATCTAAAATATCCATATCAATCCATACCCTCCATTCATTAGAAAGAAAATCCACGTCATAGCGGTGCTTTTTGAAACAGCTTCCGTGGCTAATAGTATTTAGAAAAGCCCGGCAATCATTGCCCGCGTCAGTTCCCGGCAAAGTATTATAAAAAGAAGATTCCGGCAGTTTGCATCCTCTCAAAGAAAAAATATACGACTGGCACTCTCCTGAAAGATAATTAAATTCCGACCTTGGAATTGACGGGCAATTTTGCGGAAGTGACGGAATGAAATTATAAGTATTCTCCAAATAACCAATACATTTATTCAAGCGTAAATTTCTATTAAAAACACTTTTGTGGCTGTAAATATATACGTAATTACCTCCTGATAAAACAATATCTTTTTCTGACTCCCAAACTAAAGGATTATAAATTCTAATTGCTTTCGGGATAACAATTTCATGTCGGTTGCTTTTTATCCGCCAATTAGTAATATTTATTTCTTTATCATTAGAAGAAAAATATGAACCAAGCCGAATCGTTGAATATGAAGAAATGTTTTGACTTCTATTCGGTGAAACTGAAGAAACTTGTATTTTCAAAAAATATGGCGAGAGTTGTTCACGAGTGAAACCATCGGGAATTAAATGCTCTGAAATTTCTGGCGGTTTTTCTTCTTTATTTGCTGGAAATTCTGCCGGTGTTGGCTTCCAAAATGAAATTCCATCTCTCCAGGTAAAATATGTTCCCTTTGAATCTTGTGAAGTTTTTGTTATTTTTTCTCTTGGGCTATCTTGAAAGAAATCTGACGTTTGAGTAACAAAAAAGAATATTATTCCAATAGCAATAAGTATTATAATGAGTAGTTTAATAAAATTAGCCATATTAAATTGTGATATTTATTAGCCGATTGGGTACGAAAATTACTTTTTTTACTTTATTGCCCTTGAGCCAATTTTTAATCTTTTCCTGAGATAAAGCAATACTCTCGGCTTCTTTTTGGGAAATGTCTTTTTTAACTGAAATTATGTCACGAACCCTACCATTAATCTGAATAACTAATTCAAAAATATCTTCAATAATTAGTTTTGGATTGTATTTGGGCCACTGCTCCAATGACACAGACCCATACTGACTTGACGCGGACTTACGCGGACTGTCTGCGTTTGTCTGCGTAGCTGTCTGCGTTTGTCTGCGTAGTTGCTCCCAAAGTTCTTCAGCTATATGCGGCGCAAACGGTGAAAGGATAATTAAAAACTTTTCCCAAATATTCTTTGGCACATCATCACATTCATAACACTTATTAATAAAAATCATTAAGCTTGAAACAGCAGTGTTAAATCCCATTTCTTCAATATCATCCCCAACCTTTTTAATGGTCTTATGTAAAAGCGATTCAATTTTTTTATTCATACTTCCTGATTCATGACTCATAATTCTATTTTGAATATCCCAAATTTTTCCAAGAAAACGTTTTGTTCCTTCTATACCACGAGGATCCCAAGGAGTCGCCTGCTCAAAAGGGCCTATAAACATTTGGTATAAACGAAAAGCATCCACGCCAAAATTAACAACTACATCGTCCGGATTAACAACATTACCTCTTGATTTAGACATTTTTTCTCCGTCCTCGCCCAAAATCATTCCATGAGAAGTTCGTTTTTTGTATGGCTCGCTTGTTGGAACAACTTTAATATCATAAAGAAACTTATTCCAAAAACGAGAATATAAAAGATGAAGAGTGGTATGCTCCATTCCGCCATTATACCAATCCACCGGAGTCCAATATTTAAATACTTTTTTGTATTTAGAAATTGGGAATTTGAAATTAGAAATTCCTCGCATAAGATATGCGAGGTAATACCAACTTGAACCTGCCCAATTAGGCATTGTGTCTGTTTCTCTTTTTGCCTGGCCTTTGCATTTCGGACACTTAACATTAACCCAATCCTTTATATTGGCTAAAGGCGATTCGCCGGTATCAGTCGGCTCATATTTTTTAACTTCCGGCAATTCAACTGGTAAATCCTTTTCCGCTACTGGAATCACCATATATTCTAAGCCATCAATTTCAATGTAATCATAATCAAATTTTGATTTTTGATTTTTGATTTTTGATTTTTCCAAGCATTTACGACAGTAAATGATGGGAATGGGTTCCCCCCAATAATGCTGTCTGGAAAAAATCCAATCACGAAGCTTGTATTGTGTTGTTTTCTTACCTAATTTACTCTTCTCAAGCCATTTTGTCATTTCTTGTCGGGCTTTTTCAGAAGTCAAACCGGTAAATTGTCCTGATTTTTTTAAATATCCATCATCCGGATAACAAATTTCACCTTTTTCTATTCCATCAAACCATTTTTCCGCTTTTAAATCTTGTTTTACTATTTTATGCAACTTTTCATCCGGCGGCTGTGAATATATTTTTGTAGGACCTTTCGTTATCGGCATAACAACTGCTTCTATTAGTAAATTAAATTTCTTGGCAAACTCAAAATCGCGTTCATCATGAGCCGGAACCGCCATTACCGCGCCAGTACCATAACTTGCCAAAACATAATCTGCCACAAAAATCGGCACTTCTTCATTATTAAAAGGATTGATTGCTTTGACGCCTTTTAACTCCACGCCGGTTTTCTCTTTTACTAATTCTGTTCTTTGTAAATCCGACTTTTTCTTCGCTTGGTTAATGTATTTCTCGACTTCCCCTAAATTCTTAATTCTAGATTCTAAATTCTTAATTATTATGTGTTCCGGCGCAACAACAAGATACGTACAGCCAAAAATAGTATCAACTCTTGTTGTGAAAACCTCAATGAATTGTTTGGAATTTGAAATTTTGGATTTGGAATTTATTTGTGATTTGGAATTTATGATTTGAAATTTTATAGTAGCTCCTTCTGATTTCCCTATCCAATTCGTCTGCTGAACTTTAATTTTTTCTAAATAATCAATATTGTCTAAATCCTTAAGAAGCCTGTCCGCGTACTTGGTTATAGCCAGCATCCATTGTTCTTTTTCTCTTTTTTCTGTTTCTCCTCCGCATCGCTCACATTTACCGTCAATAACTTCTTCATTCGCAAGCCCTGTCTTGCAAGACAAACACCAATTAATTGGCATTTTCTTTTTATAAGCCAAACCCTTTTTATAAAGCTGTAAAAATATCCACTGAGTCCATTTATAGTACTCCGGATCAGTAGTATTTATTTCCCTGCTCCAGTCAAAAGAAAAACCGAGTGATTTTAACTGACGCCTATAATTATCAGTATTCTTTTTAGTAACAACTTTCGGATGAATGCCGGTTTTAATGGCGTAATTTTCAGTAGGCAAACCAAAAGCATCCCAACCAATGGGATTAAGCACATTGTATCCTTGCATTCGGCGCTTACGAGCAATTATATCCATTGCCGTGTAACTTCTAGTATGCCCAACATGCAAACCCTCTGCCGAAGGATAAGGAAATTCTATTAAGCAATAATATTTTGGCTTTTTTGAAAAATCCTGCGCCCGATAAAAATTATTCTTTTCCCAATACTTTTGCCATTTTTGTTCGATTTTTTTAAAATTATACTTTTCCATTAATCCTTTATTTTCTTTATTCCTATCCAAATAAGAATTATGAGAGCGATTCCTAAAATTATGAACCGCAAGTAATCATTCATTGCCGACCAATATCTAATAGTGCCGATAATCAAAGAAAGCAAGCCGCCGAAAGAAAGACCGAGCGAGACCGCTTCCGCTTGAATAATCAAAAATCCAATAACAATTGAAATAATGCCCGCCGTAATTAGAATTATAAATACGTTTCTATTATAAAAATCACGCGCTTCATCAAATACTTTCTGACAAGAATGATATACGTCACACCAACCTTCTTCTACTTCTTCTTTTGGAACTTGTATTTCAGTACGAGGATATACGTAATTTTCTGACCAAAATCCGCCAGCTGTTTCACACTCCTCTTTTGTGTTATGTTTTTTAGCTGTTAGTTCTTTAGGGCAAAAATTTTCGTATTCAGGCGCATCGTAAAAAGTCGCCACTCCGTAATTTATAAAAAGGTTTAAAACAATAATAATCCCCAAAACAAGGATTAATTTTTTAAAATTGATGTGTCTCATATTATTTATATAATATCAAATTTTTAGAATAAAAAAAGGCGGGTATTTATTCCGCCTCAACCTTTGTTAAATCTTTTTTATCGCAAAAATAATAACATTTACTATCAACCCTCCGCATACTGCATTTTCCTTTTTTTGTTTCTACTATCTTAACCCATAAACCTTCTTTGCTCTTTACTGTGTATAAAACTTTTCCCATCAAATCGCCTCCTATTTTTTTGTTAATTTGCTATTATTTCTTTATAAACAATGTCTGTGTTGGATAAGCAAATTCTATACCTTCTTTTTCAAATACCTCTTTTAATGCAAAATTAATGGACTGCTGAACATCCATATACGCGTTATAATCGGGCACTTGAACGTAATAAACAACTTCAAAATTCAAGCTAAAATCACCGAATTCCTTAAAATGAACTCTGTCTAATTCCGCCTGGGATTCTTTATCAATAATATCTTTTATAATTTCTGGAATTTTTTTCACTTTATCAGTAAGCGTTTCATAAAGTACGCCAAATCCAAACACAATCCTTCTTTTCTCCATTTTTTTATAATTGTTAATTCGAGAGTCGGTTAACTTGCTGTTGGGAAATACCAATTCCTGACCCTGAAGCGTTTTAATTCGCGTGGTTTTAATGCCTATTTTCTGCACCACGCCCATATCGCCGTCGACTATGATAAAATCTCCGACTTTAAACGGCTTGTCAATCAAAATGGAAAAAGAACTGAAAACGTCCTGTAAAATATTCTGCAAGGCAAAAGCTATAGCAATGCCGCCAATGCCCAAGCCAGCTATTAACGAGGTGATATTAATTCCCCAATTAGAAAGAATAATGAAAACAGCCAATACCCAAAGTAAAATTTTCAGGAAATAACTTATGCTTTTTACGGCTGCCTTGTTTTGAGCTAATTCCCCGGAATCCTCTTTTTCTTCTTTTCTGCGAATTAATTTCTCCGTCCAGTAATCAATAAAAATCTGTAAAGACCTGATAATCTGAAAAACTATAATAAAAATAAAAAGTCCGTAGATAATCTGACCAGCAAGAACAGGCAATAATAAGCTTTTAAACCCCGCATAAAAAGCGATAAAAAAATAAAATGGCGGCTTGATTTTTTCTACGATTTCTATCAAAACATCGTCTAAATCCGTTTTAGTTTTTTTAGCAACTTTTTTAATCCGACTAAGAATAATACTTTGAAAAATTTTTAGAACAATCAGCGCGCCAACAAAAACAGCCAAGGCAATTAAATAATCCTTGCCAGTATTACCGCCTATTTGAAGTTGAAGCAGATTTTGAAAAGTAGACATATTTTTAATATTAATGTGTATAAATCTAAAGTCAACACGCGTATCAATTAAAAACGGTTGAAATAAACGGCTCACACGCCGTGTGAGCCGTTTATTTTTTAGTGCGCGAGAGAGGACTCGAACCTCCACGGGAATTAATCCCACTACCCCCTCAAGGTAGCGCGTCTACCGATTCCGCCACCCGCGCTTACTTCATTCCAATTATAAATACAACTCCATTAATTTTCAAATAAAAAGGGTGGCTAACCACCCTTTGTTTATTATTTATCTTTTACTACTTAATACTTAATACTTAATACTTGATACTTGATACTTAATACTTGATACTTAATACTTGATACTTGATACTTGATACTTGATACTTGATACTTGATACTTGCCTACGCCGCCACCCCAATCTTCTTGCGCGATTTCTTCTTGGATAATTTGCGCACAAAATAAAGCTTTGAACGATGAACTTTCTTGGGCGAACTTATAATTTCCACCTTGTTAATAATAGGCGAGTTAATAGGATAGGTTTTCTCAACGCCAACATCAGCAACAGTTGATCTCACCGTAAAAGTAGCGCCAGCTTCATTGCCGTGCTTTCTATAAATTACCACTCCCTTAAACCTGCTTATTCTTTCCTTTTCTCCTTCTTTTATCTTTTCGCTCACCCGCACCATTGCCCCGGATTTAATTTGATCTAAAATTTCTTCTTTAATCATAAAATTAAAATACTATTTAAATATTATCTATAAATAAAATACTATATACAAAACCAAAAAAAGTCAACTCATAAAAAAACAACTTGATAATTCGCTACAATCTTACAACTTACTACAATATTCACGATCGTAAAATTTGTAGTAAGTTGTGGATAATTAATAAATATCAGAAATTATTTTTTGTAAATCTTCCGGTAAATCAGCTTCAATTTTTATTCTTTTTCCATCAGCAATATTAAATTCCAATGATTCTGCGTGAAGAAATTGACGCGTTAAACCAAATGGATTGCTTGCCCCGTAGGAAACTGAAAGTTTTCCTTTGTGGTCTTTTGGGCCATAAACTGAATCTCCTACAATCGGATGACCTATTGACGCCAAATGAACCCGAATCTGGTGCGTTCGGCCAGTTTTCGGCATAATCTCCACCAATGAATAAATCTTACGAGACTTAGTCTCGTAAGATTTAAATTTGAGATATTTTTTAACGCGGTATTCGGTAATTGCTTCTTTAGTTAGCCCACCTTTCCAAATAGTTCTCTTGATGGTGCCGGTTTTCAAACTGATTGGTTTTTTGATTATTCCTATTTTCGGCTCAAGCTTTCCCCAAACCAAAGCTAAATAAGTTTTTTTAATCTTGTGCTCCTGGAATAGCTTTTTTAAATATTCAAAATAATCTTGATTACGAGCTATCAAAATTACTCCAGATGTGTCTTTATCTAGTCGATGAACAATTCCAGGTCTGAATTGATTCGCCTGCCCTGAGATTACCGAAGAGTCGCCGACTTTTTTTATTTCAGGATATTTTTCAACCAATAAATCAGTCAGAATTTTCTCTCTTGACACCTGATACTTGACACCTGACACTTGATGCGTAAGCATCCCCGCCGGCTTATTAACCGCTAAAAAGTTTTTATCTTTGTAGATAATTTGTGGGGTCATTATTCGCAGCCCTAAGGAGAATCGAACTCCTGTTTCTAGGATGAAAACCTAGTGTCCTAACCACTAGACGATAGGGCCATACACTCAAGCACCAAATTCCAAGCGCCAAATAACAAATAATATCCGAATATTTAATGACCAAAATTCAAAACGTGTTTCGGTCATTGAAATTTAGAATTTTGAATTTATTTGAGATTTGGAATTTGTGATTTGTGATTTTTATTATATATACCATGCCTTCATCATTTTTTCAATAAAAAATTTGTAATTTGGAGATTATTGGATATGCTTAAAATATATGTATCGTTTTTTTGAAATGGTGCCTGGAATTTTAGCTTGGAGCACCATTATTTTACTGCTTTTTCTATCTTGGCTGCTTCCTGTTTGGGCGGCAATTTTTATTATTCTTTTTGATATTTACTGGTTCCTTAAAATAATCTACTTATCTTTTCATCTCAAAGCTACTTTCAAAAAAATGAGGAATAATTTGAAAATTAACTGGATTGATGAATTAACTAAAAACCAAAAGCTAAAAGCTAAAAGCTGGAATAATATTTATCATTTAATAATTCTTCCAATGTATAAAGAACCATACGAAGTAGTTAAAGAAACTTTTGAGAGTTTATTAAAAACCAATTATCCAAAAGATAAATTTATTGTTGTTTTGGCAACTGAAGAACGAGGCGGTAAAAAAACACAAGAAACAGCTCAAAAAATTAAAACAGAGTTTAATGACAATTTCTTTAAATTTTTGATTACTCAACATCCGGTAAATTTACCTGATGAAATTCCAGGTAAGGGCTCAAATCAAACATGGGCCGCAAAAGAAGTAAAAAAACTTATTATTGACCCGCTCAAAATTTCCTATGAAAATATTTTAGCTTCGGTTTTTGACATTGACACTCAAGTTCTGCCAGAATATTTTGGCATACTAACTTATAATTTTCTTACGTGCGAGCACCCCCAACATTCAAGTTTTCAACCAATTCCTCTTTTTACTAATAATATTTTTCAGACGCCGGCCTTAGCCCGAGTAATTGCTTTTTCTTCAACTTTTTGGCATATGATGCAACAATCACGGCCTGAACGCCAAACAACTTTTTCATCGCATTCAATGCCATTTAAAGCAGTCGTTGAAGTCGGTTTTTGGCATAAAGATATTGTTTCCGAGGATTCTCAAATCTTCTGGCAGTGTTATCTTCATTACAACGGTAACTGGCGCGCAATACCGCTTTTTTATCCGGTCTCAATGGATGCTAATGTGGCTCCGACTTTCTGGCAAACAATGATTAATCAATACAAACAACAGCGCAGGTGGGGATGGGGCTGTGAAAATATACCTTATTTCTTAGATGGTTTCAGAAAAAACCTGCAAATTCCAAAAAGTAAAAAATGGTATTGGAGCTTTATTATTATTGAAAGTTTTCATTCATGGTCAACTAACGTTCTTATAATTTTTGCATTAGGATGGCTGCCAATAATCTTAGGAGGCGCTGATTTTAACACCACTCTTCTTTCATATAATTTGCCTCAAATTACGCGGTTTATTATGACGTTATCAATGATTGGAATTGCCACTTCAGCTGTTTTAAGCATTATCTTGCTTCCACCTAAACCAAGCTGGTTTAAATCGTGGCATTATTTACTTTATGTCATTCAGTGGATTTTAGTGCCATTTACTTTAATAATTTTTGGAGCTTTTCCAGGATTGGAAGCACAAACACGTTTGATGCTTGGCGACAAATTCCATCTCGGTTTTTGGGTAACGCCAAAGCATAGATAAAAAAAGAGCCCGTATATTTTTGGGCTCTTAATGTATTAAATTTTTAAGTATTCTCCTTCTAGAAGCATGGTTAAGCTTTTTTAATGCTTTTACTTCAATCTGCCTTATTCTTTCTCTTGTGACCGAAAACTGCCTTCCTGTTTCTTCAAGGGTGTGGCTACTATTCAAACCTATGCCGAATCTTATCCTTATAACCATTTCTTCTTTAGAACTTAAAGTGCCAAGGACTTTCTGTATATATACTGATATTTCTTTTTCCTCCATACTAGAATACGGAGAAGAGCTTTTTTTATCCTCAACAAAATCTCCCAATTCATCGTCTTCACCTACTGGCGTCTGCAAAGAAATTGGATCTTGTATAAGCTTAAAAACTTTTTCTACTTTTTTAATCGACACCCCAATTTCTTCGGCAATCTCCTCGCTGGTTGGTTTCCTGCAAAAAATCTGAGCAAGTTCCCTAAAAGTCATTTTAATCCTGTTTCTAAGCTCCGTCACATGCGCGGGGATTCTAATTATATTTACCTTATCCGCAAGAGCTCTTATAACGGACTGCCTTATCCAGCAAGTAGCGTAAGTGCTGAATTTAAAACCTCTTTTATACTCAAACTTATCTACGGCTTTCATCAGCCCTATATTTCCTTCCTGAATAAGGTCTGGAAAAGACAATCCTCTTCCCTTGTATGCTTTAGCAACAATAACTACTAATCTCAAATTCCTTACTGTAAATTCTCTTTTCGCTTCGTTTATAAAACCTTGTATCTTACGAATCTTTTCCCATACAACTTCTAAGTCATCCGCTTTTATACCGACTTTTGACTCAATCTGTTTGTGGATTTCCTTTGTGGTTTTGATAATTTCTTTAACAGCAATAAATTTCCTATTATTTCTGTTTCTCCCGCCTTTTCCTTTTTTGATAATCTTTTCTAAAGACGTTAGAGATTCCCCATAATGAGCAACACGCCCATTTAAAATTCTTAATTCTTCTACATAGGCCCCGACTCTATCCAAAACCACTTCTTTAATTCCAGTATCTAAACCATCTTCCGACATTTTCCTGCTTTTTTCAAAATTCTCTCTGATTTCTGTTGTTAAGGGAAATTTGGAGATTATTCTCGTTAAAATAGCTTTCCCTTCATTTAATTTCTTGGCAAGCTCAATTTCTTCTCCTTTTTTAAGAAGTTTTACGTTGCCTATTGACTTTGCATACAGTTGTATATCATCTTCATATATTATTCTTGCTGTCGCCTCCTTAACACTGCTTAACTCTTCTGGTTCTTCTGAAATTTCTTTTTGGATAATTTCTTCCATTTCAATTCTCCTATTTTTTTAAATTCGTATTTTTTATATTAACTATGTCAATGAACAGATTATTAATTTATATATCATAAATATCATTTAATGACAAGTGGAAAATTATTCCAAATGTATCTCTTTTTGAAAATTTTCCAAGCGGCTTTTAAGAAATGGATGATTTTTTAATTCTGAATCTTTTTTAATAATTAATTCTGCTGATTGACGAGCGGATTTTATTAATTCCGGATTTTGAATGGCTTTCATTGCCAAATCAGGCACACCCGTTTGATCGGCTCCTAAAATCTGACCGGGACCCCTAATAGCTAAATCTTTCTCTGCTAATTCAAAACCATTTTTCGCGTCAATCAAAGAACGCAATCGTTGATGAGTAGCTTTTGAAGAAGAATCAGTAAATAAAAAACAAAATGACTGATATTCTCCTCTACCAACTCTACCTCGAAATTGATAAAGCTGCGCCAAACCAAATCTCTCGCTTCCTTCAATAAGCATTATTGACGCATTAGGCACGTCAACGCCAACCTCAACAACTGAAGTTGAAACCAGAATATCAATTGCTCCATTATTAAATTGCTTCATTGTTTCAGCTTTTTCTTTTGATTTAATTTTGCCATGCAGTATTGCCACGTTAAGATCTGGAAAAATTTTCTTGGAAAGTTTTTCATATTCTTCTTTTACTGCCCGTACATCCGGAATAAACGGATTGGTATTCATTTCCGATGGATCAATTCGGGGACAAATTACAAACACTTGCCGACCCTTTCTAATTTGGTCTCGAAGAAATTGATATGCCTTATTACGATTAGCAGGCGCCACGATTTTAGTAATAATTTCTTTTCTTCCTTTTGGAAGCTCGTCAATAATTGATAAATCAAGATCGCCAAAAACAGTTAAAGAAAGGGTGCGTGGAATCGGCGTTGCTGACATTGATAAAAAATGCGGCATATTCACTGACTTATACGGACTTGACACAGACTTATACAGACCGTCATTATAAATAAATCTTTTTATATCAATATCATCTCTTCCAAAATTAACCAATAACGCCAACTCATAATTTGAACCTTTTAAATAATGCCAAATTTGATTTTTTTCAAATCTTCCAATAAATGGAAGTGCTTTTATCTCTAAAATAATTTTATCCTCAACAATAAAATCGGGCCTATAAATTCCTATCTTTTTCCCACTATATGTAATACTTATTGATTTTTCTTTTTCAAAAGATAATTTCAATTTTTTAAATTCTTCTTCCAACGCTTTCTGATAGATACTTTCTTTATGACCAAGCCCTAATTGTTTTTTTACGCTAAAAATAGCTCCTCTTATTTTATATGTTAAATCCCCATACAATAATTCAGAATCCTTACTGTTATTTTCTTCAGTATAAGTTCGTGTATAGTCTATATTAGTCTGCGCAGCGAGCTTGGCTCGCTGAGAAATGCCAAATCTATGCTGTTCATCAACAACAACAAAAGCCAAATCTAGAAAATCAACGCTTTTCTGAATAAGAGCGTGAGTGCCGATAATAATCTTTATTTCTCCGCTAATAATTTTTTTAACTAACTCGTTTTTCTTTGCTTTGGCCTCTAATCCATCTCCATAAAAAATTCTTGCTTCTCCAGAAGTAATCAATCCAATACCTCCCTTAAAATCAGGAAAAAACTTTAAAAAAGTTTTATAATGCTGCTGCGCCAATATTTCAGTTGGCGCCATAAAAGCGCTTTGTTTGCCTAGAACGAATCTGGAGGACTTACTAATCATCAACGCGGCCAATCCAGCAACAATTGTTTTCCCAGAACCAACATCTCCCTGCAATAAACGATTCATTGGGTACGATTTTTGAAAATCTTGCAAAATTTCCCAAAGTGTTTTTTTCTGCGCCTTAGTTAATTCAAAAGGAAGATGACTAATAAGCTCTTTTAAATAATCAATATCAACCTTAAAAGAAAAGGATTTTTCTCGCGACAAGCTAAGACGCTGTTTTATATTATTAAGTTGAAGCAAAAATAAATCTTCAAAAGCAAATCTTTTTTTAGCGTCCTGGGCTTGTTGAAAATTTTCAGGAAAATGAATATAACGAATTGCCTGATTAATTTCCAAAAATTTATTTTCTTTTATAACTTCTTTTGGCAGCAATTCAGGTAATTTTTCTAAATTATCCAAAACCGGCTTAATTAAAAATCTAATGGCCTTTGAAGTTAATCCTCTGGTTTCCGGATAAACCGGCACAAGACGCCCCGTATGCTTTAAAGACTCAGACTCATACGGACTTAGCGCGGACTCATACTGACCATCTTCTGTATCGGTCTGTGTATAGTCCGTATTAGTCTGTGTGTAGATGACTTCATAAACAGGATTAGAAAGATAAATTTTATTTTTAGAAACAACAGTTTTACCGGCAAAATTAGCCATTGTCCCTTTTTTAAGAACATTTAAAATGAAAGGTTGATTAAACCAAACTACGCCAATATTACCTGTATTATCTCCAATCAGCGCATCTACTATAATCATTCTTCGTTTCCATGTGCGGTGTATTTTTATTTCTTTAACAATTGCCTGAATAACAACCGGTTCGTTGATTTTCACATCGGCAATTTTGGAAATCTTGGAAAAATCATCGTAGCGAAACGGAAAATGCCAAAGTAAATCTTTAATAATTTTAATTTCCAGTTTTTTTAATTTTGGAAGAAATTTTTGACCAACGCCTTTTATCTCTTCAATTGAATCCTGGAGTTTAAATATTGTCATTCATATATTCTACGATTTTATCTATTATGCTTCAAATAAAAAGGGGCGGATCCTGAGATCACGCCCCTTAATAAGCTCTTTGTTACCAGCCCTCTGTCATCGCCTTGGCAGTATGCGTCATTTTCTTTTTTTGGTCCTTGTCGTGAAAACAACAAATATGCTTTCTCATGAATTTCACCCCCTTTCCTGATAAAGATTTTAAAGGACTAACTGCTCAGCTCAGAGAATAACCGTCTAAGACGTGATTCTCTGTTAGTTAATTTAATTTTACAATAATTAAAAAATTTATAAATACTTTAATTGTTAATAACTTTATTTAAAAATTAAAAAGGGGCTGAACTTTAAAAGTTCAGCCCCTTGCCGATATTCACCTTTTCAGGATCAATCTAAACAATGTTCATCGCGATCTGCCGTTAACCGTATCCGATTGTGGCCACAAGGACGTAGGAGTGATCTCCGGGGCATAAAGTTTCCGCAAAAGCAACATACTTAGCAGCGCTGTCATATCTCATTAAATATGCTGCTGTCATGACAGAGACGCCGGTGTCATACGTTTTTCCAATATAAATTATACTTCTATTGATGCTTTTTAATCCAACGGGTATTTGTCGTACCGCGGTCCTGGTCTGATCGTAATCAAATAAAGTGGTACCACTGGCCGTTGTCGTTATAAACGAGCCAGGTGAAAGTCCTCCAATCTTGTGTATCTTTTCCTGCGCCGTTATGATTGTCATAATCGCTTTTTCTACTGTCGGAGGTCCAAGTGGAGCCGCGCCGCCAGCCAAACAAAGCACTGGAATTATGACGATTGCAATTACGATCAACGAAACTATAAGCAGTATATGCAATCTCTTCATACCTTTTCTCCTTTTCTTATTAAGATTTTTAAAGGGCGAATTATACTCCCTCAGGAAATCAACGTCAAAGACGCAATTTCCTTATACTTAGATTATATTGTAATTATACTATTATAAATAATCTCGTCAATACACCTAATTGTTAATAAATATATACTTTTAGAGTATGACATAATTATACTACTATAAATAATTTTGTCAATACCACCTAATTATTAATCAATCAACTTAGCGATTTCCTCCATTATTTGGTCAGTCATCTGTTCTAACGTGCCTGATAAAGAATATATTGGTTTGCCTAAAATTACTTTTAACTTTTTTGTTCTAAATAAACTTTTAAATGAAAGAATTTTAAAATTACCAATAAACGCAGCCGGTATAACTACTGCTCCAGTTTTCTGAAACAAATAAGCAGTGCCTCGTTTACCTAATTGAAGTTTGCCGTCTTCACGATTTAATCTGCCTTCCGGAAAAATACAAATTTTTGCCGGAGATGTTTTAAGAACTTTTAAAACTTCTGTTAATGCTTTTTCTAAATCACCGCCACTTTTTATTACTTTAATTGTGCCTGCTAAAAATAAAAAAATCGGTATAAAAAGATATTTCCATTTAAAAAATCTATCAATTACCAAGAAACGAACCGGAAAAAAATCTATGGGACTAAAGCCCTGTCTAGGCATGGCAGCCGCGAAAATCTGTCCATCTATAAATGAAGCATGCGGACCAGCCACAAAAATAACCGGTTTTTTTTCTAATCCCTTAAGATTTTCTTGCCCTTCAACTTTAAAATCAGCGCACAATTTTAATGTAAGAAAAATAGGCCAATAAATTAAAATCTGATACGCCTTAGCAAGCATAATTTTAAAAATTTCTTTCTTCTAAAGTAGCTTTTAATTCTAAAATTTTATCAACACGAAAGATTTTTATGGTAATTGTGTCGCCAACGCTATACTTTTTAATTAATAAAGCCAATGAATGATTTTGATCAATTTTCTCTTTGTTAATTTCAATAATAATATCTTCTGCTTGAAGACCGGCTTTACTGGCTGGTGAATCCGGCAATATCGCTGGTTCACCTTTACTTTCACGAATCAAAGCGCCGTTTTCAACTAGTAATTTTTCTTTTTCAACTAACTCCGAGTTGATGCTTAAATATCGCACTCCTAAATATGGAGTAATAATTCGACCGGTCTGCTTTACTGATTCAATAGCTTTTTTTACCTGATTAATCGGTATTGAAAACCCGATGCTTTGCGCGCCGGAAACCATTGCCACGTTAATACCAACAACCTCGCCTTTAAGATTTAAAAGCGGCCCTCCCGAATTACCCCGATTAATAGCGGCATCGGTTTGAATAACATTTTCAATCCTTTCAATAATTCCTCCGCCGGAAGCGTTAACTGTCCTAGACAATCCGGAAATCACGCCTACAGAAACAGTATTTCGAAATTCTCCCAAAGCATTACCAATAGCAATAGCAGTCTGACCAAGTTTAATAAAATCAGAATTGCCTAATTTTACCGTCGGCGAATTATCTATTTTGATTTTCATTATCGCCAAATCTAAAATTGGGTCCCGCGCTAAAACCTCAGCTTCATATTTTTTACCGTTGCTGGTAAAAACCGTGTAAGACGCCTTAACATCACTTGCCACATGTTTATTTGTAACGATTAAACCGTCTTTAGAAACGATAAATCCGCTGCCACCGCCAATTTCCTGACGTTTAATTCCTTTCTCGCATTGCTTATAAACCTCAAAATATTGCTTAAAAAATTCTTGAAACTCTGATGGTAAATCAGGAAACGGGTCATATGGACACTTTTCAATTATAGGCACATCTTTTGAAATAATAATTGAAACAACGGCCGGAGTGGCTCCCTCAACCGCGCTAATAACAGCTTCCTCATAATCAATTGTCGGAGTGTAAGGAATTACTGGTTTTGAAAACGCTTGAATTTCTGTAGATGTTGGAATTGTTAAAGGCGTAGAAGTCGCAGTCGATTCTAATTCAGGCTGGATTAACTTTAAAAAATTATTAAAAAAATCTTTGAATAAGTTTGCTTCGGCCGAAGGCGCTGAAATCAACGAACCAATAATGCCGCCCATTAAAGCGATAGCGATGATAAAAATTATAGTTTTGATTTTCATATATTTTTATATTATAAAATCATTTTAATCTTTTTTAAAATTTAGTCAATTTTAATTTTATGTAAATAAACGGCTCACACGGCGTGTGAGCCGTTTATTTACGCTGTCGCTTACGGCAAAAACATATATTAACCTAACATTAATAATAAATACATTAATTATACGCGCGAATTATGCTAATTGTATAAAACCCTACTACCATAAGTGGTAACAAGGTTTGGCTACAACTACATAATGAAATATCTATAAATTGATTGGACAAAATAAACTGAAACAAAATTGATCGAGGTAAAATAAGTCCTGCTACCACAAATAGTAGCAAAAAATACGTATTAAAATACGTATTAAAATACGTATTTTAATACGTAATAAATCCTTGAATACCTGTCCGCCTATGGCGGGAATTCAAAGATTTAAGCAGGGATTTAAACAGAGGATTTAAGCAGGGATTTAAGCAGGGATTTAAACAGGGATTTAAACAGGGATTTATTCAAGGATTTCACTTCACTATCTTATACACGCGATCGCGTGTATAAGATAGTTTACTGCCTTAGTTGACTAAAATATACTATTTAGTAAATTAAACTCAGCTTTAAGTATTTCATCGCTTCTTTTTTGCGGAACTAAAAGGTAACCGCGGCTTCTCGCCAAGTCATAAAGCTCTTTGGTGATTTTTACGTCGTTAAGGCAATAATTTTTCAATTCTTCCATTTTACCGTCGCGATAAAGATTGCCGGCTTCCAAGCCGTGCCCGTTCTTTCCTTTCCCAATGTTTATTCTCGCCAAAAGGTCAAGCCCTATCCGCTGACCAAGTGAAAATTCAATTTCATCCAGGATATCAAAACGTGGAACAGAGTAAATATCAAAATCAAAATGTTTCTTTAAAACCGGAATATCAAAACGATTAATACTGAAGCCGATTACCAATTCGGCATCTTTAAACATCTTACCAAATTCAGTAAGTTGATGCTCCTCAAAAGAAAAAAACTTATCTTTAAGGTAGGAATAAGCGCAAACCAAAGAAATTTCCAAAGCGTCAAAATTATCCTGACCAACGTCGGCAAAAATATTTTTAGTTTCAATATCGATTACAATTTTATCCATAAAATTGTAAATTCCAAGCACCAAGCACCAAATTACAAACAATATCCAATGACCGAAATTTTAATGACTAAAACCCGTCGTGTTTAATCCGCTAGCTAACGAATAAAATTTGTTTGAAATTTGAGATTTGGGATTTGGGATTTTAATTATACATGTCTGTCCGCCACTTTTGACGCCGCGTAGCTCTCCGGCTTTGTGCGAGCTTCAAAATTATTTGCCCTTATCATTCCCACAACTTCCTGAATCATTGATTTTGTCTCGCCATTTTCGCCTATGTCCGCGTGAATTTCAAAATCCCAGTTTGAAACCAATCCACCACTGGCGGAAAACTTATTACTCTTTAATAAAGTCAAAACCTCTTTGGCTATATCAATAGAAAATAAAACCTCCTGAATAATTCTGTCGCGAAGAGTATGAATTTTAGTGAGTCCTATTCGGCGCCAGAAATAACGGCCCCCATTGCCAACTCGATGCACTACTATGGCAATCACGAAATCAGCCAATGCGCCATTATGTCTTTCTGAGTCAGTGCCGATAATAATTTTATAATGCCTCTTTTCATCGGCCTTCATAAATCTAATAAGCTCTTCCACCACCTGCTTGGCGCTTAGTTTTAGTCCAAAAGAACTGTTAAATAAATCCTTCATATTATTGTTGGAATATTACATCTTTTTGATCAACGCTGTCAATTTTTTAACAACTCTTTGTAAAACTTTCCTATTATTTGCCTCCGCGCTTAAACGCATTAACGGCTCTGTATTTGAAAGGCGAATATTGAACCACCAGCCTTCGCCAAAGCTACGGCTGGCAAAGCCATCCTTGAACTCCATTGTTAATCCGTCAAGACGAGAGACGCGAGCTTTTAGCTTACCGCGCCCGCCATCGCTACGCGAAAGCGTTGCGGGCGGGTAGCTTTTAGCTTTTAGCTCCATTTCTATCTTCTTTAATAATTTTTTTATTCTTATAGATCGCTCCGTGTTATTTTCTGTATAAGTCTGTGTCTGGTCAGTATAAGTCCGTTGAAAGCGATAATACTGCGGCAGCAAATCAACAAAATCAGCTAAATTATATGGTAATTCGGAAACAGCGTTGATTATTTCAATAGCCGCTAAAATTCCTGAACCAAGCGGCCATCCATTGCCAAGAATTTGCGAGGCAAAATAATAATGTCCTGAACGCTCTGCTCCAAAATCCGCCTTTTTTTGCTTCATTAATTTTTTAATAAAATAATGCCCCACCTTACTTTCAAGAAGTATGAATCTGGAATTATGAATTATGGTTTTTTTATTTTTATTCTTAATTCCTAATTCATTATTCATTATTCCACGCCTAACAAGCCAGCCGGTACGAACATCAATAACTACTTTTTTTGGTTTTAAATGCCAAATTAATAATCTAGCAATTATATCCGGGTCAACAAAGCGGCCGCGATTGTCAATAAAAAATGCTCTGTCGCCATCAGCGTCAAAAATCACTCCTAAGTCAGATTTATTCTTTTTAACTTCTTTCTGGAGCTGTTCTGTTGCTCCAGTTTTTAATGGATTCGGCCCATGAGCCGGAAAGTTTCCATCGGGCCTTCCGTTAATAATTTTCAATTTTAAATTTTTAATTTTTAATTGACGAACAATTGATCCGGCTGTACCGTTGGAACAGTCAAAAATTACTTTTAATTTACGCCGTGGATTTATAAATTTCTTAAGAAAATTTATGTAGATTGTTATGTAATTCATATATTAATAATTTAAAATTTAAACATCAAAATGGAAAATGACAGTGTAAAATTTCAAAATGCATTAAAACGAACGGAAACAATTTTAACATTTTGATTTGTCATTTTGATTTTTGATTTTTACATTTTGCATTTTAAACAGTATCTCCTTACCGCTCACAGGTACTGCTTTAGCGCCAACTATCTTAAGCCCATTATATTCTTTTGGATTATGCGAAGCAGTAATCATTATCCCGCCATCCGCTTTTAGCTTATTCACCAAAAAAGAAAGCATTGGCGTTGTAATCATCCCGACTGGAATAGTTTTAAGTTTTAAGTTTTTAGTTTTAAGTTGTTTTATCGCCGCGCGATAAAGTTCTGGCGAGCTTAACCGGGCATCGTGACCAACGATAACTTTCCCGGGCTTAAAAAAACTCTTTGCCAGTCCTTCAATTATTTTCTCGACAGCTTTTTCATTTATCTCGCTCGGATATTTGCCGCGAATATCATAGGCGCGAAAAATTTTAGAATTCATTATCACAAATTATATCACAAAAATAAAAAACCGCCGAAAGGCGGTTTTTACGCTAATTCATAAAAAACAATTTATTCCCGATTGCGCCTACGAATAATAATAATTACTAAAACTATCAAAAGCAGAATCAGCAAAAGCCAGCCGAATAATTTTGACCAATTTCCAAAAATTCCAAGAATTGAAGCGGCGAGACTTGCTCCATTCGCGCTTTCTTTATTTTCACCTACGGTATTAATACCACTTTCGGTGCTGGTTCCGTTTCCATCTCCGGCAATCGCTCCAGCAGTTCCTTCTCCGCCTCCTTCATTCCCGTATGGCAAACCGCTTCCAGCGGCGCTTCCGGTATTTTCTTCATTATTTCCTCCTTGTTGTCCTGGCTCTCCGCCTAATTCTTGTATTTCGCTGGCAGACGCGGCAACTACAACGGTAAATGCGTATTCAAAACCAACAGTAGGAGGGGAAGCGTGTGAAACTACTCTATAAAGATAAGTTTCGCCAGGAATAAGCCCAGTCAATGTTACAGAATGATTCATAACTTTTGTTAAATCGTCAGGAGTGGAACTTGGATAACCGAAATTAGGTAAAGTTAAGTTTAAAGCGTAAGGAGCGCCTGTGTCAATTCCATATATAACCTGGCTTGTTGAAAGGTAATTGGTTCTCCATGTTATAACAGCTATTCCAAGAGGAGTTGTGGAAGCCACTGTTTCATTATAAATATACAATATAGGAGCCCCTCCGCCACCGCCACCTCCAGAACCAGGAATAATAGTTTCTCCTCCTCCGCCACCTCCGTCATCTCCGCCATCGCCAGTGTCTCCTTCTCCGCCAATAACAGTGTCTCCGCAACGGCTTTCTCCTCCCTCAAAACCAACGCATAAATCAAAACCCAACATACTATCTTGAGTTGAATTATCCGCGCCGTCTTCAAAAGAAACAGCGAAAGAATACACTCTTGTGCCGCCGCTTGATAAGGCGGAAAGTGAAACTTCTCCGTTTCGTAAAAAACTGCCCAATGTATCGTCGTAAAACTTGTTAGAAGCTTCGGAAATTACAAGATTTAATACATCTCCCAATCCGTCGTCATCTATCGCTTTTGTAGCTTCAACTATAATGTCCTGACTCTCGCCTGAATTATTCGTAACAGTAACCGTCTTTGTTACGCCATCTCCAGGAATAATATTCACTTCTTTAAAAAGCGGGGCGGATTCAAATTTAACAACAAGAGACGGAAGTTCTACTACCGCGTACGTGTAAGACGCGCTAAATAAAAACACAGTCGCTGATATTGCCGCTATTTTCAAAAATGTATATGTAATGTATTTCGCGTAATTCATAATATTATTTATTCAACGACTGGATCCGGCGTTATTTCCGGCTCTATTATTTCTTCAACGGGAGCTTCTTCAATAACTTCCTCTTCTTCAATTATTGGTTCTTCTATGACTTCTTCTTCAACTACTGGCTCTTCAATAATTTCTTCTTCAATTATTGGTTCTTCTATGACTTCTTCCTCAACTGCTGGCTCTTCAGCATCGCTTTCGGACTCATCTTCCGCGATAACTTCATCTTCAATAATCTCTTCTTCAGTTATCTCCTCCACAACTTCTTCAATAATTATTTCAGGAGTTGAAGTCGCGATTCCGCCATTTTCTTCTTCCGATTCATAAAGAAACGTTTCAGGCGTAGAAGATGCTGTTTCCTCGGTTGATTCTTCTTCAATAATCGCCATTTCCGGAGTTGAAGTCGCCTCATCCTCTTCTTCAATTATTATTTCTTGCGTTGATGTCGCGGTTTCCTCCTCAACCATTTCTTCTGTAATAATTTCTTCCGTACTCGTGGCTGTTTCTTCCACGACGTCCTCCACGGCGCCATCCGCAGTGTCCTCCGCGGTTTCTATAATCAACTCTTCTTCAACAACGGTTTCCTCTTCCACGATGTTTTCATTCTCATTTTCACCTTGCAATAACGATATTTCTTTCGCGTCAATCACTTCGCCTTCTCCCGCATCGTCAGGATTCTCAAGCGCGTCCAAAACCGCCTGAGGGTCGCTCTCCCAAAGGAATATAGGTAATGGGTCCCATATGTCTCCTCCTATGGTCTTGCTGTTAAGCATAGGATTTTCCGGCCCCGTGGCTATAAGCTCTATCCAGATATATCCAATAAATCCGCTTGGAACAATCCACGAATACGCTCCGTCGTTTGCCGTGCCCATCACAATATTATGTTTTGTGTCGCCCTCGCTTATCTCATCATCATGGTTAACGTCTTTTATGTAATAAAGGTCAATCGCTAAATCAGCGTCATCTCCATTTGGATTTGTCGCCGTCCATTGTATTTCATAACTATGCGTCCAATACCACGTATAGCTTCCTTCTTCGTCAGGATATATCAAATCAACTTCCGGCGGAACAAGTTCTTTCCAATCGCTTGGCTGGTCAGTGTCGTATCCGTTCGGAACGCGCGCGAGCACGTTTCCTTCCGCTACGTCAACGGCTCCAGGATTCCATACATCCGTGTTTGATTGCCAATTCATTTGGTCAATAATAGTTCCGTCAAGGCGCTTGAGAAAAAGCGCGTCTCCATCATTTCCAAGCCCGTTGCCTATTTCACCGTCAGGAAGAATAATCTTCACTATTTCATCCGGAACATACCAATATCCCCAAGTAGTGCTTGTTCCTGTTATGACTCCGTATCCCATCGCGGGGATAGGGTCGGAAGCGGGAATAATGTCGCATGAAGTATTGTCACAAATCTCCCATCCTGAAATATCAAGTGGGACGCTTGTCTGGTTGAAAATCTCCACCCATTCATTATCGCCTTCTTCTCCTCTGTCAGACGCGACATCGTAATACACTTTATTCAATCTAAGACCCCAGGAAGAAATAGCGCTTGAAACGCGTTCAGTGTCGGAATATCCTCCGTCTCCATATTCAGGAATATTGTTCCTTGTCTGCCAGCCGTTATACACAATATCAAAATTGCATACTTTGTTTTGAAGATTATTAACGCCCATTCCAAATTCAAAATTCCACGAGTCCAATGTGGTTGTGGCTTCGGTTAAAAGATTATTTAAATCGCCTGAATACACTTGAGTCCCTTCAACTTTCGCGTCTACATCAAGCGCGTCGCAAAAGTCGCTGTCTCCGCTGAAATTATCCGATTCCACGTAATACTGAAACGGGTTGGAATCGTTTTCCGGAACAACATCAATGTTTTTCCATGTAATATCTCCCGGCTCCAAACTAATGGACGATTCAACAGGGTTAAAGCCCTTATCATCAAGCGAAAAATCAAGCGCGCCCGCGATAAACAAATTACCGCCAGAATTTTCATAATCTCCGTAAAAAGCCAATGCCTGACTTATCGCAAAAATCCCGGAATAATTCAATCCGATTATTAAAAAGAAAACTATTATAAATTTTAATTTTTGGTTTATCATAATTCTCCTACATCCTTGTCTTGTTCAATATTATTTTGTTTTTTCTTTCGCATCCTTTTTATCTCCTTCCATATTTTTTTAATTTCATCATAAGCGATTACAATTGCCGGAACAATTATTATAAGCGCGAATCCAATCGGCTTCTTGGCGAAATCAAGCATATAGCCCAAATACGGAATGGAAAAAATCGCTTTGCCTATGATTTCCTTTTCACGAACTTCCCGCGCGTCCGGATCTCCGTTCGCGTCTCCTTTGGTAGTATAAAGCATTTTTCCGCTAATAGCGCGCGTCTCAACTATTCTATGAGTTGTCGGAATATCTTTCTTCGTGTCTTTGCCGAAAGTGATTATGTCGCCTATTTTATAATTGAGCTCTGGTTTAATCACGACCACGCTCCCCGTTTTGATTGCAGGTTCCATAGAACCTGAAAGCACAATCTTCACCTCGTAATTTCCGGTAATCGGGAAAATGGAAACGATTAAAAGCAAAGCGACGGCGACAATTGCCGCAAACAGAATATAATACGCGATTTTTAATAATTTTTTCATAAAGCCTTTATCGCCATGTCCCGCGTGTCTCAAGCGCGCGGAACAGGGCTAAAAAGCTTTAACAAATCGTTTAGAAATTAACGATTATCTAAGAAAAGCTAAATTAGTTTACTACTGTAAAGCTAATTGACGCTGTTTCATACAAGTTGAAAGCAGGATATCCTTGTCCAGTATCAGACCATGGAGATACGTGAGTATCCAACATTTTCTTAACCAAAACTTTTACATCGCTATAATCGCCTGCTGGCAAAGCAATGTTAAAGTTATAAGTAAATGCACCTGCTCCATCTGTAATAATCGTATAGTGGTCGTTTACTAGATCCATGTTATAGAGCCCTTCTTCATCATCACTAGTACAGGTTGATGATAGATTAGGCGCTGCGGAATCCCAGAAACCGCTTTGGAAAGTGTTTAAACCAAAATTTCCTAAAGATGTATTAGTGAAAGAACATCCGCTTTCAGAACCAACATTAGGACCATTCAAGGTTATTTGATATTTTGAAATAGGTTCTAAACCTTGACCTGTAACTATCCCGTGAAAGGTTGTGTCATTGTGAGAATAGTCAATATCACCCCAAATCAGGTCATCAGATATTATCTCCCATTTATTATCTTTATCTTTGTTCTCTAAGCTTATATGCCTCTGTTCAACAACTGGGCCTCCTAAGTCGCAAACAAAACTTTCATTGTGTCGTGATTGTACAGCCCTAAAGCTAATATCAGCAGTCAAACTATCGGTTTGGGTTTCGTTATTCTCTTGTGAACCATCACAAGTAAACCCAGGATTTACTGTTGGGTCTAATTGATCACCGTGTCCATCTTGTGTCACAGGTGTTTCCGTAAGATTTCCAAAACACCATGCTTTTCCTATATATTTAGCTGAACCTCCAAGAAGCGGGCCTGATTTATCCCAAATATTTCCATTTAAATCAGCAAGAGCTACTGTTGCAGTTTGTCCTACAGCTAAACTACCCAATGAGCCAGCTGGAAGAAGAACTTCACCTGTCTCGTAAACATTGTCTCCGTCATCTGCCCACCAAATAAAGTTCACATTATCTGCAAGCTCTCCTCTACTTCCTGTATAAGGATTCTCATCATTCAGCTCTGGTTCTGTTGAGCCATTATCTTGGTTGCTTGTAAGTTTAACATCTGCACAAAGCCATGAGTCGTTGTCATTTACATGAAGTGAAATAGTATCTTCACCATAATCACCCGGCTTTAGATCTCTGAAATCAAAGAAGAGTTCACCATCAAGATCTCTTTGAAGCCAGCTTGTGCTTGTGCTAAATACCCCATTGTAGTAACTCTCGTTATCAATCGTCAAGTCAATGGCGCCTGCCGTAAAAGTATTTCCCGTTGACACTTCAGTATCAGAGAAAATAGCTCCGGTAGCTCCAGCGACAACGACTCCGACAATCGCGAGCGTTCCAATGCTTAATAATATTTTTTTCATAATTTTACTTGTCCCGTTAGAGGTAAGATTTTTTAAAAAATCTATAAGCTCTAATGGGATTAATTTTTAGTAATTTTTTCAGCAACAACCTTTATCCTAAAATGGATTTGGGTTATTTCTGAACTGTTCGACCTTGAATGTCATGTCAGCTGTGTATTCGTCTGTCTGCGCGTCATTACCTGATTCAAGCGGGAAATCCCATGCAAGACCAAAGTAATATGTTGTGCTTCCAACCATTCGTCCGTCAAATGCCAATCCCTGGCAAAGACCGTAATCATTGTGGCCATCCGCACTAACATTCTCATAATCTAAACAATAGTAATCATACGCTGCTGAAAGAACGTCTGAAAGCTCATGCGTAAGATTGCCTATATTCTCTTCATACCAGAATGGCACTCCTTCATATTCGCTATCGTAGATATTATTTCCTTCAAGCGAGTCAACTAATTGAATGCCATTCTCACTGTTATCATCCCTGTCAATTAGATTTCCATCCGCATCCACATTTTGGAATCCAGGAGTCCTTCCTTGGTCAAGCCATCCGGTGAATAAAAGGTAATCGTCAATTTCGCCATCACCATTAGGATTAGAACAGTTTCCATTTTCTGCGTCTTCAGCATCTTCTGGATCCGTACAACTGTTGTCCCTGTCAATAATTCCATCAATCACAAATTGGCCCCATGCGTCATTGTCATATACATGAAGCGAGATTGTGTTTTCTCCATGGTCACCTGGCTTCAAATCCAAGAAATTAAAGAAAGTGTGCACTCCACCCTCTAAATCTGTTTCTTCCCATGTACCGTCGCAGTTAGTTCCTTGAATTGGAAATCCTACAACTTCTCCAAATTCTTCATTGTTTGAAGGCTGCCAACCGTCTTCGGTGCAAACCATGCCGTTGTAATAGGATTCGCTGTCCACTTTTAACTCAATGGAACCCGCGGTAAATGTGTTGCCAGTTGATGTTTCAGTATCGCCGTAAAAAGCGCCCGTGGCTCCAACGACAATCGCTCCGACAACCGCGAGTATTCCAACGCTCAATAATATTTTTTTCATATAGTTAATTTTAATTGTTAATAATTTAATTTTTAATTTGAATTGTTTTTCTCGACCTTTGTTTTAAAAACAAATTAAAAAGCCAAACGCGAAAAATTCGCGTTCGGCAATTTGTTTATTTCTAAATTTTTTATTTTATACGTCCTGTTTTTCATAATTATATAATTACGCGGAATTTAACCGATATTCACATTTCGCTAAATGTATTCCACCTACCTCCAACTGTCAAGATAGATACTATTTAATACGAAACGGTAAAGCTTGTCAAATTTTGCGTATCAACAAAAAACATTAAAAACCTAAGCAAAAAATCCAGTAATCACCAACTTATTAACATTTTGTCAACATCGGACTTTTACGATTCGGCGCGCGAGAAAATAAATAAATTCCATTGATTATTATTAAAAACTATCTTAAAATTAAGATAATTGTTTTATTAAATTTCAATATTGCGATGTCGGACTTCCTAAAAACAATATTTAATATTTGGGAAGTCCGACATCAAACCAAAAAATTAAAATGCCGCGACAAAAAAAGAAGAAAAATCTAAATAAAAAAAAGCACAAAATAGAAGAAGTAGTGGATTCTCAACTGCATCCGGAAACCAAAAAAAGTATCTGGGCAATCATGTTTTTGGGAATTTCCATAATTTTTATTTTAGCCAGTTTCCAAAATGCCGGACCGGTTGGTAATTTTATTTATAAAATTTTTGGAAAACTATTCGGTTTGGGGTATTATCTTTTACCAACAATTTTTTTAATAATAGCAGGGGTTTTTCTTTTTTCCGAACGCAAAAAAATCTATCAAATAACCTTTATTGGAGCGGCTCTTTTTGTGCTTTCCGGCTTGGGACTAATTGATATAATTTTTCCGGATAAAGGCGGGATAAGCGGGAATATTATAGGCGCGTTGGAAATTCCGTTCGGATACACAGCTTCTATCGTGATAATCATGGCTATTTTAATAGCTTCGCTTCTCATTACCCTTAATATCCCCATTAAAATAAAAAGGCGCCCAAAGCCCGATGAAGACGAAGAAAAAATTAAAGAATCCAAACCGTTAGAAGTAAAAGGAATAGAAAAAGAAATTGACGATAAAGAAATTGACGATGAAAAAAATAGAGACGAAGCAGAAGAAGAAATAGAAATTGCGGAAGAGAAAAAACCGATTAAAGAAAAAATTTCTGCGGCTATTGGTTTTGGGCCCAAAGAACTTAAAACTAAAAACTTAAAGCTAAAAACTAATTACAATTTTCCGCCGCTTAGCTTGCTTAAATCATCAATTGAAAAACCAACTCCGGGAGACCTTCGCGCTAACGCGAATATCATTAAAAGAACTTTAGACGGCTTTGGCATTCCGGTTGAAATGGGCGAAATAAATATAGGGCCGAAGGTCACCCGTTATACTCTTAAACCGGCTGAAGGCGTTAAATTATCAAAGATTTTAGCTCTTAATCAAGATTTGGCATTGGCTTTGGCTGCGCATCCGCTTAGAATTGAAGCGCCAATTCCCGGAAAATCATTGGTAGGTATTGAAGTGCCGAATAAAGCCGCTGCTCTTGTCCGACTCGGCAGCTTAATGGCTTATTCCGAATTTACTGACTCCGGATTATTGAGTTTTGTTTTGGGACGTGATGTAAGCGGCGAACCAATTTTCGCGAATATTGATAAAATGCCGCACCTTTTAATCGCAGGCGCGACCGGCGCCGGAAAATCAATAGCTCTACACTCTCTTATTGTTTCCCTTTTATATAAAAATTCTCCGGAAACTTTAAAAATGGCTCTTATTGACCCAAAACGGGTTGAACTCTCAATTTATGAAGGCATACCCCATCTGATCGCTCCCGTGGTTACTGAAACTAAAAAAGCGATAGGAGTTTTTAAGTGGGCAATTCAAGAAATGGAGCAGCGCTACGAATTATTACTTAACAACGGATGCCGCGATATTCAAGCATACAACAAGAAATCTCCCGACGAACAGCTTCCTTATCTATTAATAGTAATTGACGAACTGGCGGACTTAATGACAAGTTACGGCCGTGAAGTTGAGGGTTCTATTGTCAGATTAGCGCAAATGGCTCGAGCCACAGGACTTCATCTAATTGTTTCTACGCAGCGTCCTTCGGTGGAAATTATTACAGGGCTTATTAAAGCTAATATTACTTCAAGAATCGCCCTGCAAGTTGCTTCCAATGTTGATTCCAGAACAATTCTTGACACCGCCGGGGCTGAAAAATTGCTCGGCGGAGGCGATATGCTTTTCATTTCTTCGGACTTCTCAAAACCAAAGAGAATTCAAGGCGCTTATCTTTCCGAAGAAGAAATTAATAAAGTAGTAAGGTTTATAAAAGAAAATAATGAAGAAATTGAACAAGAAGAAGTGGAATTTCCGACCAAAAATGGAGAAAATGGCGAAAATAACGGCATTACTTTTGACGACTACGTAAACGATAATGAAGACGAGCTTTTTGATGAAGCTATAAACGTAATAAAAGAAGCCAAAAAAGCGTCCGCTTCTTTGCTCCAGCGTCGATTAAAAATCGGTTACGCGCGCGCGGCGCGGCTTCTTGATATAATGGAAGCTAAAGGATTAATAGGCCCAGGCGAAGGAGCCAGGCCAAGAGAAGTATATTTTGATAGAATGACTGATGACTGACAACTAACGACTAACGACTTACGACACACAACTTAACTATGACTGATAATATTCCAAAAAATATAACAGAAATTTTTCATGAAGCGCTGGAGATTCGCGGTTTGAATATTGAAAAATTAGCAGAACTCACCGATATACCAAAAATGTATTTAACGGCTCTTTATGACGCTGATTTTAAAAAATTACCCGCAACTCCCTATGTGCGCGGCTATTTAATGAAAATCGCTGAAATTTTAAAAATTGACGGAGAAATGCTTTGGCAAACTTTTAAAAATGAAAATATTACAACTTCTGGAGCAAATGATAAGCTCCCATCCAACCGCTTTTTAATAAAGCCCCTTAAAAAAAGAGTTTTTACTTTTGGATTTTTCGCGATTTTAGTTATAATTTATTTAGCTTGGCAAGGTAGCAATTTATTAGGAAGTCCTAAAATTGAAATTACCAATCCAGCTTTTCCCACAATTATTGTAAACGAACAGAATTTAACATTAAGCGGTGAAACTGATAAACAAAATAAATTAACAATTAATAATGAAGAAATTTTTATTAATGACGATAATAAATTTGAAAAAGAAATTTTTCTTCAACCCGGCGTTAATACTATTGAATTTAAAATTAAAAAATTACTGGGAAAAGAAGTAAAAGTCGTGAGACAAATAATATATCAACCGTGAGAGTAATCACTAATTAGCGAATACCTGCGAATATAGCGAATTCGCCATATTCGCAAAGATTTGTAATTCGCGAACACTTTTATGAAAAAAAACGCAGAAGAAAACAAAAAACCAGAGAAGAAAGAAAGTATAGATAAACTCTTAGAATCATTGCAGGATAAATTCGGCGAAGGAGTAATAATGAGATTAGGCGATGTTAAAAAAGCTAATGTAGCAATAGTTTCTACCGGTTCATTTTCGCTTGATTTAGCTCTTGGAGTCGGCGGTTTTCCGCTTGGAAGAATTGTGGAAGTTTTTGGCCCGGAAATGTCGGGAAAAAGCACTTTAGCGCTTCATGCTATTGCCGAAATTCAAAAACAAGGAGGTAAAGCCGCCTATATTGACGCGGAGCACGCGCTTGACCCGGATTACGCCAAAAAATTAGGAGTAAAAATTTCTGATTTATTAATTTCCCAGCCGGACAGCGGAGAGGATGCGTTAAATATTTTGGAAAATCTTGTGCGTTCCGGAATAATTGACGTAATTATTGTTGATTCGGTAGCCGCTCTTACGCCAAAAGCTGAAATTGAAGGCGAAATGGGAATACAATTTATCGGATTACAGGCGCGAATGATGAGCCAAGCATTAAGAAAACTTACGACTCTTGCTCATAAAAACAACGCTTTAATAATATTTATCAATCAAATACGTGAAAAAATCGGGATGATGGGTTATGGAGAAAAAACAACTACTCCTGGAGGCCGAGCATTAAAATTTTACGCTTCAGTAAGAATTGACTTGCGCCGAATCGCGCAAATTAAAAAAGGCGAGGATGTTATAGGTAATCGCACTAAAGCAAAAGTAGTTAAAAATAAAGTTGCGTCGCCGTTTAAAATCGCTGAATTTGACATTATGTACGGCGAGGGCATTTCTTATGAAGGCGATATCTTAAATATGGCAATCAAGCACGGAGTAACTACTAAATCAGGAAACACTTACAGCTTTGAAGGTCAAAAATTAGGAGTTGGTATCGAAGCGGTCAGAGAAAAATTAAAAGAAGACAAAAAGCTGCTTAATGACATCAAGAAAAAATTAATTTCCGCCACAAAATAAATCTTACGAGACTTAGTCTCGTAAGATTAATCGGCGTTTAAATTATAAAAATTCTCAAAAAGTTTCGCTACTAAAATCGGCCCTGTGCCACCGGGCGTGGGCGTGTAAAATCCTGAAGCATGAATCTTGAATCTTGAATCTTGAATACGAGAAACATCAAAATCTCCGTAAATTTTTTTGCTTGATTCATTATTCATAATTCTTGATTCTTGTTTTATACTATACCCGAAATCAATTACTCCAACATTATCTTTTAACATCTCTGGTTTTATAATACCAGCTTGGCCAACACCGGAAATAATTAAATCAAAATTTTTTAATTTAGATAAATCGCTTCCACTTTTAAAAACGCACAATTCTTTTACTTTTTCGCCCCTAACAGGGCTCATAAGCCAAGTAATAACCGGCTTGCCCACCAAAAAACCAGCGCCGACTACCGCAACTTTTTTAGAATTTAAAATATAGGATTTAGAATTTAAGATTTCTTCAACGGTTGCTACAGCTGGAGGTAAAATTGGATTTCTACCGGTATAAAAAGCTCCTAATGCCCGTTCTCCTAAAACATCTACGTCTTTTTCGCGAGGAATAACGTTTAAAATATAATGTCTGTTTAAATGATCTGGTAATGGTAATTGAATAATCACTCCGCCAACATTTTTTAAGGAAGCGATTTTACCGACTTCTTTACGTAAATCGTCGTTTTTAGTATCTTCTGAAAATTTATAAATCCTGAAATCAACACTTAATTCTTTAGCGATTTTTTCTTTTTGTTTTAAAAAACTTAAAGATTCTGAATTATCCCCAACCAAAATAGCTGCTAAAATTTTTTTTGGCTTTTCTCGTTTTTTTAATCTTTGGATTATCTCCTCGGCAATTTTAACGCCGTCAATTTTTTCCATAAGCATAAGTAAGTATAATATAAATACTTGTCAGTGCAGTCAACTGCACCGCTATTTTTAAAAGTTAATTGTTCTTATTTAATGTTTTTAATAATTAAGGTGCGCAGGCCGGCCGGCACTTTAATTTTTATTACATCGCCGATTTTTTTATTAAGAAGCGCCTGCGCTACTGGAGATTTATCCGATATCGCGCTTATCTTTTCCCCTTCTAATTCAATGTGTTGTCCTCCGCAATTAGTAGGTAAAATAAAATAATAATTCTCGTTTTGATTTTCTTCTACTTGTACTACCGCGCCAATTTCAACTTCTTCACATTGTTTATGAAAGCCCCTTTCTTTTATGGATGAAATACAATTCTGAACTTGCTGATACGAGAATAAAATATTGTCCGCTAATCGGCTCATTTGGCTTTTAGTTGTGTCTGACTTCGATTGCATCGCTCCGGGAGCGTCGATTGCGGACTGACAAGCCGACTCAAAACCAATTTTCAATTCTCCTGCTTGCTTTTGGAATTCTGTTAGGAGTTTTTCGATAAGATATTTTTTATTCATATATGAATTTTATCGGTGCAATTGACTGCACCAGTAAAACACCTGCCATTTCCATATCATCCTCTTTTTAAATTTCTTTTAACAAAAGTAATGGTATGCGAAGAAACATCAAGAATCCTTTTAATTTTATTATGGCGTACACCGGCGCGCAGTAAAGAATCAATCGCCAGCCGCTTCTCCAACATTATTAATTCTTTAGAAGTTAATCGCTTGGCTAAAATATTTTCAAAATCGCTGATTGATTTTGTTGTCTTGACTTGTTTTAATAAATCGCCCCATGCTCTGTTCTTTAATTTTTCCTCTAAATATTTTTTGCTGACATTAACCATATCTTATGTCTTTTAAATTTTTATTATGTCTTTGGGTTTTTATTTTTTAGAATAATCAATTTCATCAGTGCAGTCAACTGCACCGATGATTAATTTAATAACGGGAATCTGAGACAGAGTTTTTCTACTTCTTTCTTAATTTTATTTTGAGATTCATTTTTAACTAAAATTCGATAAATCCATTCAGCGATTTGACACATTTCTTTTTCTTTCATTCCCATTGTAGTAATTGCCGGAGTACCAATGCGCAACCCGGAAGGTCTAAAAGGTTTAGTGTCCCCAGGAACCGAATTACGATTGGCTAAAATACCGACTTTTTCCAATTTTTTCTCCGCTACTAATCCGTCACTATTAAGATTAATCAACATTAAATGATTATCAGTACCGCCCGTAACCAAATTAAAACCCAATTTCTTTAACGATTCCGCCAATACTTGAGCATTTTTAATAATTTGTTTTTGGTATTTTTTGAATTTCAACTGCTTTGTCTCAAAAAACATTTCAGCGATTGCGGCAATTGTATTATTGTGGGGCCCGCCCTGCATTCCCGGAAAAACCGCTTTATCAATTTTACTGGCTAATTCTTTTTTGCAAAAAATTATAGCAGCGCGTGGACCGCGTAAAATTTTATGAGTTGTAGTCATTACTGCATCACTATAAAGAAAAGGAGATTGATGAAGACCAGTAACAATTAAACCGGCAATATGAGAAATATCCGCCACATGATACGCGTTAACTTTTTTAGCTATTTCACTAAATTTTTTGAAATTAATTTTACGCGGATAAGCTGTTGCGCCTGATACAATAACTTTTGGCTTATATTTTTTTGCTAATCGTTCAACTTCTTTATAATCTATTAATCCGGTTTTTTCATCAACTCCGTATTGAATTACTTTATAAGCGGCACTTGAAAAATTTACCTTATGACCGTGCGTTAAATGCCCTCCGCTAGCCAAAGCCATTCCCATTAAAACATCACCAAAATTCATTAAAGCAAAATAAATTTCCAAATTAGCCGGAGAGCCGGAATACGATTGAACATTAACATGCCAATTCTTTCCTAATTTAAAGGCCTCTTTGGCTCTTTTAATAGTTAAATTCTCAATCTTGTCATAATATTGATTCCCTGGATAATAACGCCTATTTTTTGTCGCGTATCCTTCTGAATATTTATTCATTAATGGAGAACCGACAATTTTTAGAATTTCTGGAGAAACAAAATTTTCAGAAGCAATTAAATTAATCGTCTTTTGCTGACGATTAATTTCTTTTTTAATTAAATTATTTAAGATTCTATCTTTCACTTAATTTATAATAATAAAAATCAAGCCCAATAGTCAACTTTAATTTAAAATTACAGCACTATTTGGTAAAAAACAAAAAGAGCGCTTTAGCGCTCTTTTTAGATTTTTAAACTTTGAAGTTTATTTTACTCAGTTTCTCGTTTAAGTTTCTCTATAAGAGAAGCAGCATAATCTTTGCCGCCCAATCCGAAAGCAATACCGCCAGCTAAGGCAATCATCGCTATCAAACCAGTAATCAGTGTATTAATAATAGCAACGGCAATACCAAGCTGAGTTAAAGCAGCAAGAAGACCGAAGATTATTACTGACCACCAAGTAAGAGTTCCTAAAAATTTTGAAGCGTGTAGTTTGGATGCGGTTACCGAAGCTTTAACCAATGACCTTAGGAAAGACCCCACGACCACTGCCGTCAACATTATCAAAACAGCAATAATAATATTCGGGATATAAATTAAGACATCAGTTAAGAAACTTGAAAGCGCCCAAAATCCTAAAATATCAGAAGCTGCTAAAATAAAGGCGATAACCAAAAACCAATAAACTAAACGACCTACAAACCGGCCTGAATTAATCTGAAGACCAGCTCGTTCAAAATAGGGACCAAAACGAAGCTTCTTAAGAACTGAATCTATTTTAAGAGCGCTAATTAATCGCTCAACTAAAGAGCCCAATACGGCTGCCACCACCAAGCCAATAATAAATACTATTAAAGCTCCGATAAGTGACGGTAAAAAACCAGCTACTGTCCCCCAAAGATTTTGAAGAGAACTTACAATTATATCTGTCCAATTTTGAATTGTCATAATTCAATAATATTTTTCGCTAAATTTCGCGATAAGTTTATTGTATTCGACCTTTTTAAAATTGTTATCTATTTAATTATACCTTAAATTACCAAAAAAGACATTAAAGCTGTGGATAACCGCCTAATTCTTATAGCTCCAAAAGGTTGGATTTAATTGCGTCAAATTTCGCGTCAAATCCGGAGAAATCAGACAAGGCGTTTTTATACTCTTAAATAATAAATGGCTCAACGCGATGAGCCATTCAACCGCAATCATTATTGATTGTACGAAAATACAATTAAAGATATACTAAAATTGTGAATATGAAAGAATTATTTAAGAAATTAGAAATCGATTTAAAAAAGTCGGTTTTAAAATTTAGTTGATATTCGACTTGCAAACATCAACTAAATAGCATATAATGTTGATATTACTATGAGCAACATCAACAAACCAAAAATTGGCCGATATATTCAACAAAAAGAAGGATTTAAATCCTTTACTCCTTTTGATTTCCCTCCAAAAGATGGTTTTCCCATTAGTCCAAAGCTCTATAAAAAGAATGAAGAGGCCATTAGATTGGTAGGCAAGCTCGATGGCATCACAAGGCTTTTGCCGGATAAGGATTTTTTTCTTCTAATGTTTATAAAAAAAGATGCGGCATATTCCAGTCAAATAGAGGGCACCAAAGCTACCTTGCAAGACGCGGTTGCCGCTTCGGTTACAGAAGAAAAATCCCGCATGCATCCGGATGTAGACGATATTATTCATTACGTTGAAGCGGTAAATTATGGCATCAAGAGAACAGAAACTCTGCCAATTTCTCTGCGGCTTATAAAAGAAATTCATAAAAAGCTAATGACTGGCGCGCGATCAACCCAACATGCGTATCCTGGTGAGTTTCGACGTTCACAAAATTGGATTGGCGGAAAAACTCCGACAGATGCGTCATTTGTGCCGCCAAATGTTGAAGATATGCACAAATCGCTTGATCATTTAGAAAAATTTTTCCATACCAAAGATGAATACCCTTCTCTTGTAAAGGCGGGGTTTCTACACGCGCAATTTGAAACTATCCATCCATTTACGGACGGCAACGGCCGCGCAGGACGCATACTTATTGCCATGCATATTCATCACGCAAAACTTTTGGAACTGCCTGTGCTTTATCTTTCAAGTTATTTCAAAAAACACCAAAAACTGTATTACCAAAAATTGCAGGAATATCATGACGAAAATGCGAATATCGATGGATGGCTTGAGTTTTTTCTTGAGGGCGTGACGGAAATCGCTGATTCTTCTATTGAGACATGCACAAAAATTACTGCTCTACGCGACCATGACTTTACCAAAATGCAAAAGCTTGGCAAAAAATCAGCTGAATCTACTTTGGAAATAGTACGCAAGCTTTTCAGTCAGCCGATTGTGGGCGTGGCGGAAATAATGAAATGGACAGGATTCTCTCCGCAAGGAGCGTATAATATTATTGAACGACTCAAGAGCTTGAAGATTCTTGAGCCACTTGGTGATGCTGATTATGGCCAGAAATACATCTATGCGGATTATTATGAAATCTTTGACGATACGTTTCGTGATGCGCGCGCCAAGAAAAGATAAAAAGACGGAAAGAAATAACTCTGGGGAAAATGACGGATATTTTTAGAAAAAGCAAAAGTCCCAGACGCGTTTGGTGTTGCGGTTGCCTATCCATCTATGGCGAAATAATTTGATGAAATAAATTATGCAAAAAGAAGCAAAAGCTAGAATCAAAATCAACGAATTACTCCAAAGGGCTGGTTGGAGATTTTTTAATAATGAAAAAGGCGAGGCAAACATAGCCCTAGAGTATGGTGTAAAAATATCGGAAAAAGATATTGATACGCTCGGCCACAATTTTGAAAAAACAAAAAACGGCTTTATAGATTTTCTGTTTCTTGATGAAAAAGGATTTCCTTTCGTGATTTTAGAGGCAAAGTCCG
>CAJVXI010000008.1 GCA_913009635.1 uncultured bacterium | reverse complement strand
TTTTCTCCTTTTTTAAGTAATGAGATTGACAGATTCGGCGAATGGTTTCGGCATTGTTTTCGGAAGTTAAAACATCCTTGATATTTTCAGGCAGAGAATTAAATCTTTTTTGAAATTGTTGTTCAGTGAGTAATGAGTAATTCATATTAATTTAAGTAGTTTTCTTTTCTTCTTCTTTCTTTTCTTCTTTTTTTTCTTCATCGGCTGGCGTCATTTCTATGATTTCGCCAGATGGAAGTTTAAATTTTTGCGGCTTTTTCTTAAATATCCCCGAGCCTGATTTCATTCCGCCAAAAACAGTAGCTACAACGCCTTTGTTAATTTTGTCTGGTTCTCCTGGTGTTCCGTATGCCTCGCCAAGGGCTTTTGCTTGTTCTGCTATCCGCCCCTTAGCTCCGCCAGCAGTTCCCCAGCTTTTGAGCTTTCTTTGTATCATAGCTCTTGGTCCTTTTTGGTATATTGGCAATCCTGTTACAGAATCTATTTTTTCTTGTCCTCTAAATGCCCAGCCAGCAGCTCTTGTGCCTTTTCTTCCAACCCAACCGCCGAACATTTTACCTCCACCTTGCGCCGCGCCGTAAGTGGCACTAGCAAAAGTAATACTAAGAGCATTAGCAGCTATTAAGCCACCCACTACCAAACCAATAACAATTATCATTTCCCCAATTATCTCTATGCCAAAAGTGAGACTAATTTCTTTTATTGCTTCAGGATTCTCAGTAAATTGTCTAATTGCTTCTGGTTGATTTTGCATAGTATAAAGCGCCAAGAACATAAAAAATAACATTATCGGAGCAAAAAATGTCCATCTTATAAAATGACTCCACCATTTTTGCCAAAGCTTTATGGTGGCCGGGAAAATCCATAACAGCCAAACAATCGGAGATAGAATTAAAAGAATTCCTAAAAAAACGTAGCGGATTAACAGCATTACTGCTGTTGCTAAAAGTGTTAATGAGGCTAGAATAGTAAAAATTGCAATGAAAAATATTGAAGCAATTGATTGAAGCGCTATTCCGCTAATAGAGTTTATTGCGCCTGTTGCTGCGTCTATCACTCCTTCGGCTTGAAAAGATTCATTTACCCTTAAAAGTGCTTGGGCTTTAAACATTCCAGCAAAAGCATCTGACCATTCAAGTGGATTTGTGATGTTGCCTATAGCACCGCCTCCTGTCAGGAAAAAATTAGAAAGAGTATCGGATACATTAATAAGCGCTCCGGCAATAACTAAGCTGAAATTAACTAAAAGCGCAGCTACAATTAATTTCCAAAGTATTTGCTTCATTGCGTAGGTTTCCAATCTTAAAATTGTGGCAAAAGCAATAACAATAATTGCCAAAACAAAACCCAAATTAGCAAAGCTTAGAACTATTTGCCAGCCAGTTGTAACCGTAGGACTTGTTAAGATTTCAAAATTAATACTTAAAGTAAGCTTAACTAAATAGCCAGCAATTGACATAAGGACGCCGCCAATAAACCCAAAAACATATCCTACTGTTTCAAGAACAAAAGAAATAGCGCTCGCTGTAATGTCTCCGATGTCAAATATCGTAGCATTAGCGACTTTAATTCCTCCAAAAATTGAAATTATCACTAAAACCGGGATTCCTATTAAGAAAATTATTTTATTTCGTTTGGATTTCATAGTTTAATAATTTATGGGCTGACCGTACAGCCCCATATTACATTACAAAGATTTATACGAGCTTGCGTGCTAATAAGTTCGTCTCGTTTATTACTGGCTTCGTTGTCAGCTGCTTGTCGTTTATTGCCATTTATAATATCTTGATAAATACTGTCAACGTCATATTTGCTTGTAAATTCTTCATAATGTTGGAAAACAAGCGCTATTTCCCGGTCGCGATTATCTGGTGAGACATTGTTAATCTCAGTAATTAAATCATTGAGCTCATTTACAATTTCTTCTAAATCAGCTACATCGTTTTTTAGACGATTAACTTCGGATTGTGCATTATTAATTTCGGCATTAGAAACTTGTGGCAGGCATGTTGGGCAGTTATCTTTTATGCTCTGAAGTATCTGGAGAATTTGCTCAGACGAAGAAAGCGATTTATTTTTAGCGTCAAGAATATATTGTTTTTCGTTAAGGAATTTTTCGTATTCACTTTTTAGTTGCTGTTTTTGGTTTTCTAAGTCCTGTGAGCCGATATCTTCATAGCCGACATCACCGTAATCATAAGAAGTGCCGCCGGAACTTGTGCTGTCTTTCATTAAAGCCAACCCTTCGCTGAATAGTCGGTTAATAGTGGCATTTATAATTGCGGCTAAATAAGATTGAACATTGTCTATATAATCAAAATCTTTTACTGCTACTTTAGTTACTATTCCAGCAATTGTGTCGCCAGGAGTAATAATTTTTACACTATTTGCAGCACACCACATACCTTCGCTG
Source organism: uncultured bacterium (assembly GCA_913009635.1). Lineage (GTDB taxonomy): Bacteria > Patescibacteriota > Minisyncoccia > UBA6257 > UBA9933 > CAJVXI01. Next base: position 35,885 of record CAJVXI010000008.1, on the reverse strand, counting down.
TCTTTTGCGCAAGATCCATTTTCGTATAATTCACAGTTTTCTTTTGCGCCAAAAGTATTTCCTTGACATTGTTTTTGCGAAAGAAACCCAGCGCCGGCTATTGCTTCATTTTTAGCAGTTTCTTGTTTCTGAGCGCCACGAATCAACATTTCATCGTGCGTCATTAACATTATGCCGTAAAAATTATTCTGTGGTTTCCAAATTTCGTTATAAGCAATCCAACCACCATTTTCAAAATCGTCATAAAAATCTTCTATATTAGCGACAATATCATCAAGAGTACATTCAACTCGTTGAGAGAATTTTTCTACCGGCAAATAATTAATTGAAAGTTGGACTTGCGCTCCAAAAGGAGAACAAAGCCTGGCCATATCTAGATCTTTGACTACATCGCCAACGCCGGCTTGGAAAGCATCTCCAAGGAATCCTTCCCAGTCAGTAACAAACCGCGGGTCTCCACCGCCTTGAATCCAATTAACAACATCATCAACCATAGCGTCTGTGATTCGACGGACGATTAAATCCCTCATCATTTTTACCCAATTATCTTTTGCCCAGCGCCAAACCTCTTTTGCTGCATTTGCCAGAAAAGTACCAACTGCAGTTGGATCGAAAACAACGTCGCCTGCCCCCCAAATAGCTTTAGCTGGTTGGCTAAGAATTCCTGAAGAGCTAAAAATGATAGAACTAATTATAATGATTAAAATAATTTTTTTCATAATTATTTAGAATATTATCTAATCTTTTTAATCTTTTGATTAAGCAGGTCTTGAATAGATTCGGCATTATTTATTAATTGTTCAACCATTCCAAATGCTAAATATGCTTTAACTGGATCATTTTGGAAATCGGCAAGAGTCTGATAAATAGTAGAGGCATTTTGAAAATAAGTAATAGCTTGTTTATGAAAGTTTAACCAATTTGAAGGAGTTTCTAATTTAAAATAATCGTTAATTGTGGATTTATAAACATCAACTAAATTTTCTAACGAGGAGACATTGCCGGTTATTGGCGTTGCAGATAAAATATCAAGCGCGCTTTTACCGTTAAGTTTATCAAAATTAGTTTTGGTTATTTGTTGAATGTTTTCAATATATTTAATTTGAGCTTCTTGTGAATTGTTTTGAGAAATTTTCAAATTAGTTTCGCTAATTGGCTGACCTAAATTAAGTAAGTTGGTGTCTAGATTGGTAAGTTGGTCGGTTAATTCTTGAATTAATGTTTCATCATCAGGCATTGAAAGTTTTGGTTCACCTTCCTCGGTTTTGGCGAAACCGCCTTTATTTTCTTCTAAGATTTTTCCGGCCACAATTTGGGTAATTATTTCTGTGAGATTGGCAGAGGAGTTTTTTGGTATTTGGTTGTTTAGTTCTAAATAGTTTGTTGTTTTGTTTTCGATATTTTCTTTAATCTCTTGAACTGTTTCTTCTACGTATTTAAAAAGCGTGCCACCCGGCTTAATTGCTTCTTCAAATGAAAAACCAGCTGTTTCACCCGTGGTTTGTTTGGCGTCTTTAATAATCCAATAAGAGCCAAGAAGTCCCCCGCTAATAATTAAAGTTATTACCGCAATTTTTAAGGGCTTTATCATTGATTTAATTATATATAATGTAGTTTATTAAAACAATGTGAATAACTGTTTTTTAATTAAATAATGGTAATTATTTTATGAATGCATAAAAGATTATTATTGAAAGAATATAAAGAAAATATGCTAAAAAGACCAATTTTTCTTGATATTGTTTTTTATTAATAAATAAAAAACCAAGCCCGCCGAATAACACTGCTGGTAACAATAAAATTAATTCTTTCAAAATAATTGGTACTAGCATAAAAGCAACAAAAAACATGCTTCCTATAATGAATTTTCCCCATTTTTCGCCAAAAACCACCGGTATGGTTTTAATGTTAAATTTTTTATCACCTTCAATGTCTTTTATGTCTTTAAAATTAACACCAAGCGTGAAAGCAATAAGCGTTAAAGTAATAATTTTGCCAGGGAATTGTATTAATTGAGCTGTAGGAATTATTGTAAAAAAACCAAGCATCATCATAGTTAATGAGGCAAGGGCAATTAGAAAAGGATTTAAAATCATTATTCTTTTTAATTTTAATGGAGGAGAGGAATACAAAGAATAAATTATTTGGAAAAATAATATAAAAATAAAAGCATGATAACTTATAATCAAAGCTCCTGTAATCGCTAAAATAAAAAGAATTAGATTTAAATTTTTGGTCTCTTCTATTGTTATTTCATTTTTTATTAGTGGGCGAGTAGGATTGGAAATACAATCAATATTTTTATCAATAATATCATTTTCTCCAACAGCTTTTGCCCATGAACACGCAATACTTATAAGCATCAATAATAGTGCTAATATATTCCAGTATATTAAATTAAAATTAGGCATAAAAACTATATAAGCAATACCAACACCAATAAAAAACATTAACCAGTAGTGCAGGAGTCTGTTTAATCGTATGTTTTTGAAAAACGCTTTAAATTTATTAATGTTCCAAAAATAGAAAATTATTAATAAGCCGATAAAAAGACTAATAAACGTTATTGTCATTGTTAATAAATCAAAAAGAACATCAATTCGTTCATTAAAATTTTCTAATTGCGCAATATAATTTTGGCCTATTAATATATTTTTATTTAGCGGCATTGTTATATAAAATGTTGAAATATTATTAGTATCGTTATGATAATTTTGGACTACCACTGGTAAGCTTGGGAATGACAGATATATAAATATAATTATATAAGCTAAAAAACCACCCAATATCCCTTTTAGGGGTTTTTTGGTTTTGGAATAAATATAAATGCTTATTAAAATTACGAATATGGCAATTTCTATTCTTAGTCCCAGACTTGGATATTCTAAGAAAAAAGACCCAAAATAATTGAGCAATTCTTTAGTATTGGAAACGAAGATGTATGTTAATCTTTTACCTGCGCCACTGGTTATTAAGTCAAAAATAGGCGCGAATAGAATAATTGGAAGAAATACAAGCTGAGCTTTGATTATTTTAATAATAGATATTTTAGTAAAAATTTTAATTAAAATAGATATCCATATAAATATTGATATAAACCAAACAGTTATATGGAGAAAAATAGATGTCCAGCCCAAAAAAGGTCCTTGAAATCCCGGATTAGAAAAAGTTTCTAAAATACCTCGCGCAAAAATAGTGCTAAAAAAAATAAGCAAGAATGATTTTAGGGATATATCAATATTCTCAAGCCGAGTAATAAAGCTTGATATCATTATTTTAAGTATAGTTTTCTGAGGCAATTATGACAATTCTCTAATTTGTTCAATGCTTAAATTTTGCGGTCGGTCAGAAGGATTAATCTTTAATTTTTGTAATTTTTCAACAATTTTTTCTTTGTTTTTAATATCCAATGCCTGATGTTTTATGCTAGCCCCTAAGTTGTTTAATATAGTTTTTCTCGGCTGTTTAAAAAGAATTTTAATTAAAGAATAATAGTTTTTAGATTTTAGGTTTTGGGTTTTAGGGGTTAATTTAATTATAGCGGAATCTACTTTTGGCATTGGTTTGAAATCTTTTTTCGGAATATATCCGATAATTTTTGGCTCTGCCCAAAACTGGACGCTGGCTGCCAGTAGGTTCATTTTCGGTGGCGTAGCGCAAATCCGCTTAGCTACTTCTTTTTGAATAGTTAAAATAATTAACGACGGTTTGTGTTTCTGTTCGCCAATAATTCTTAAAAGATAACCGGTAATATAATAAGGAATGTTACCGACAAGTTTATAGTTTATAGTTTTTAGTTTTAAGTTTTTAGTTAACTCTGGCAGAATTTTTAGCGCGTCTCCCTCAATAAACTCAATTGATGAGTGTTGAGCGTTGGTTGTTGATTGAAATTTTTTTATTAATCCTTTAATAAGATTTTTGTCTTTTTCAATGGCAATCAATTTCGCGATTTGGCCATTTAACAATTTATCAATTAACAATTTAGTAATTTCCCCATGTCCCGGTCCAATTTCAATTACTGTATCACTTGATTTTAATTCTAAAGCATCAACAATTTTTTTAATTTTGTTTTTATTTATTAAAAAATGTTGTCCCAATTTTTTCATTTTAATCTAAGGACATCGAATGTCCTTATATTATATTTTATAATTATTCTATTATTCTTTCTAAAATAACATCTTTTATTTCTTCTATGTTTCTTTCTTCAAGCCATTTCATTGTTTCTTTTTTATAGTTAGTTGACCCCTCAAAAGAATTTAATAAAAGCTCTCGTTGAGTTAAGGAAGGAAAATTTTTCTTGCCAATATAATCCTGGAAACTACTCCAACGATAATTTTCTAGGAATTTAATTGCTTTTTTGTAATTCCCAGCTTCTTTTTTTCTCCAATTTGGCATTGATAAATCTAAAGGATTTAGGTGAATATAATATGGAATATGAATAAAATGAGAATCGTGTTTAATAACAACAGATTTATATCTTCCCTCAAATAATGTGCCGTTTCTTTGATATTTTTCATTAAAGTATTTTGAATATCCCATATTAAGTTTTTTCATAAATTTAGATATTCCGTCGTTAGATAACGGTTTAATAAGTAAGTGATAATGATTTGGCATTAGGCAAAAAGCTAAAATATGCACTAACAATTTTCTTTGTCTCTTTTCTTTTGTTTTCACAATATAAGGACATTCAATGTCCTTATATTGTGTTCTGCGGAAATAATAAGTTAGATTATTTATTGACTCTATGTCATTAAATTCAAATAAATCATGAATAAATCGAAGACGATCTTCATCGTCTAGAAATATTTTTCTTTTATCAACTCCACGATTAAGTATATGATAGATATTTCCCGCTATAATTTTTTCTCTCATAAATTTAACATCTAAGGACGTTCGATGTCCTTATATTGTATTTTAGTTTTTTTCTCTTAGTCGGTATTGGAAGGCCTCGGCTAAATGATTACCTCCTACTTTTTCTGATTTTTCCAAATCGGCAATGGTTTGAGCGGTTTTGAGAATGCGATAATATCCGCGCGCTGAAACAAAAGAATTTTCCAAAATATTTTTAAGAAAGCTATCAGCTGAATTATCAAGATTTATAAATTCATCAATTTGCTTTGAGCTCATTTCAGAGTTTGTATAAATTCTTGGTTTGATTTTTTTGAGCCGTTCCAATTGAATCTCTCTTGCTTTTTTAATTTTTTCTTTAATTTTTTGGTTATTACTGTCGTTGGCAGAATTTTTTTGACTTCTTAATTGTTCTATTTTTACTTGCGGCACCTCAATTTGAATGTCAATTCTATCTAAAAGCGGTCCGGATATTTTCTTTTGATAACGAAAAACTTCATTAGCAGTACAGCGGCATTCTTTTTCTGAATTGCCAAAATAACCGCATGGGCATGGATTCATGGCGGCCACCAGAGAAAATTTCGCGGGAAAGGCAATAGTGTTTTTGGCGCGAGAAATAAAAACTTTGCCGCTTTCAAGTGGCTGTCGGAGCGACTCTAAAAGGTCTCGGCGAAATTCCGGAAGTTCATCCAAAAACAAAATACCGCGATGAGCTAAGCTGATTTCTCCGGGTTTTGGATTAGTACCGCCGCCAATAATTGCTACTAGTGAAGCAGTATGGTGCGGTGAACGAAATGGCCTACAATCAAAAAAAGTGTTTTCTCCAAGCTGTCCGGCAGCGCTGTATATCTGAGTTGCTTCAATAGCTTCTTCAAGGGATGGTAAAGGAAGAATTGATATTAGCGCTTGGGCCAGCATTGTTTTACCTGAGCCAGGCGGGCCAGTCATTAAAATATTGTGGTTGCCAGCAGCTGCCACCATTAAAGCTCTTTTGGCGTTTTCCTGGCCTTTAATTTCTGATATATCAACCAATATAGATTCTTGATTTGGCTGAAATTTAGTTGGCGGCTGAGAAAAAATTAATTTCCGATTTTCTAAATGATCGATTAATTCTTCCAGGTTAGCTATTGGAATAATTTTAATATTTTTTATAATAGCTGCTTCAACCGCGTTTTGTTTTGGTAAAAATAAATACTTAAAACCTAATTTTTTTGCCAGCTGAGCAATACTTAAACATCCATTAATCGGACGAAGCGTTCCATCTAAAGATAATTCACCTATAAAAATTTTATCTTTTGTTTCAAATTCTTTTATTTGTTTGGTTGCCAAAAGATAGCCGATAGCAATTGCTAAGTCGTATTGCGAGCCGGTTTTTTTAATATCCGCTGGCGCCAGATTAACGGTAATTTTTCTGTTTTCTTTTGTTGGTGGTTTAACACCGCTGTTTTTGAGCGCTGAACTTACGCGTTCTTTTGCTTCTGAAAGAGCTTTATCAGCCAAGCCAACGATATTAAAAGAGTGGAGGCCGACATTAATATCAACCTCCACTTCAATTAATTTAGCGTTAATACCATTAAGCTCGGCAGAGAAAATTTTAGAAAAGTTTTTTGCCATAATTTTATAAATTTACAAGCCGGAAGCGAAGTTAAATTTATCTAAAATTATGAGCACCCCGTTAGATAGAGCTTCGCTCATCTAATGGGGTAAAAGTTTTCTAGATAAATTCTATTTGCCTGCGGCTTTAGAATTTATAGAAAGCCTTTTACAGTTTTTACACAATCTTGACTCTGGATCTACTTCTAATAATTCTAAAGAGATGCCTTTTTTACATTTTTCACAAATTCCATATTCTCCTTTGCCAGATGGCGGATTAATTTTTAACAAAGCAGAATCAATATCTGCCAAACGATTTTTAAGATCTTGGGCAACGGCAAGTTGGTTGCCATATTCTTCTGTTTCATCAGCTTCTTCATCAAGAGAATCAATATCGTCTCCGAAATCAGCAATTTTTTTCAATCTTTCTATTTCAGAAATAAGACCACGTTTTTCTTCTTCAAGTTTATTTTTGAATTTTTCTAAATTTTGTTGAGTAATCATATTATTTTTTCTTATATTAAAAAGATAACGCATGGCGCGTTATCCGTCAAATCTTTTTATCACATTTTTAGATTTTTAAGTTAAAAAAGCAATGGGGAAATCACGTAATAACCCAAAAGTCCTAATCCGATAACAGCTGCAACAATTCCAATTATTAAAATAATAGTTTTTAGAGTAGAAGATTCTTTAGCTGGCTGTTGCGGTTGTTTAGAGGGCGCCGTTTGCTCTGATATTGTTGGAATTGATTGAGGTGCAGGTGTTTGTGCTGGCGGAGGCGTTGGTTGAATAGGAGGTTGGACTGGCGGAGGTGGCGATGCTGGCTGGCTAGCTGGGACGCTTGGCTGTGGTGTAAAAATTGGTTTTTCCGGTCCGGTATAACCAGGGATATTAAGAGGTGCTTCAATTTTTGGCTCTTTAGCTGGTGGTTTAGGTGTTTCTGGTTTTAATTCTTGCGGAACAAAAGTTTGAGGCGTTGGAGCTTCTCCCCCGCTTTGTTTAATCGATTCAACGTCTGATTGCATTGTTCGGATGCCGATTTCCGGTGGAGGCGGTGGAGGAGGAGATGCTGGTTTTGGCTTATTTTCGTTGGCGGAAAAATTTTGCTGTTTGATGTTTTCATCCATTGTTTTTATTTTAGCATAATATAGATATGTTGGTGTGGCTGGTGTTGTGGATAACTTAGGGGAAGTTAAAGCCGAGAATCTTTTCTCGTCAGCCAAACTAACTAAGTAAAAATCTTTTCTCGTTCGTAGGTGCTCCACCAAATGAAAATCTTACTTCGTTCATAACGAGAAAATACCACCCTGCTACGCGGGTACCCGGTATTTTTTCTATTCGCTCAGAGATTTTCTATTCGGTTCCGCAATACTCTCTGCGAAAAGATTTTTACTTAGTTAGTTAACGGGCTGGCTACAGAAAAGATTTTTAGCTTTATTTGTGGTTGGTAAGGGTGCAATAAACGGCTCACACGTCGTGTGAGCCGTTTATTTTATAAATAAAAAAGGCGGACATTGGATTGTCCGCCTTTGGTTTAAGGGAGGAGAGGTTCTTATTCTGTCCAATGTCCGCTTGCGGCGGAGAGGAACAATTACCCTTTTAAGTCGCTTTTGGCGACAACCTTGCCTTGAATATTCTAGCCAAATGTTTCTTTGTAGAGATCATCAATGAGAATTTTGACGAATTCCCAAAGCTCGTTAACTGGGACGCCTATCTCTTTTGCTTTATTGCTTATTTCTCGTTTTAGATGTCGATTTAGTTTTACCCCTTTGTGGTCGAATAAGTTTTTTAGCACAGTATAGGCAATCTCTCCTCTTCTTTCTTTTGTTAGAGTCATTTTTTTCACCTCCTTTCTATATTAGATTTATAGGTTAATGTACTTATATAAGTATATTATATTACACCACAAAAGTCAATAGTTTGTCCAACTCGCATTGTGTCTGTATAAGTCCGTGTTTAGTCAACATAGGTCTGTGCTTAATGGATGTTTTCATAGTGGTTTATAAGACAATCTTTTGGGGATATTGTCAACCTATTAGATTTACTCAAGATTGACCCTGAAGTTTTTTGAAGGGTTAAGGCGAGGAGGTCTATTCTCCAACCTTTTTCATCGTCAATTTTTTCCTGGAAATGTCCGGCGTATAGAGAAGAGGTTCTTTTGAGTTTTTGAAGTTTGGCTCTGGTTAATTGCTCTTCTGGCTGCACGTCCAGCACAGAGCCAAGGGCTCTTGTGCTGGGTAAACGGCAATTATCACCCGAATTGCCGTTTACATTGCCGTTTACTCCAGTTACGGTTTTCACCTCCACAAAAACAAGAGTTTTATCCGGAGCTTTGGCTATAATATCCAATTCACCCCAGGGTTTGCGGAAATTCCGTTCCAAGATTCTATAACCTTTTTTAATAAGGTATTGGCAGGCTATGTTTTCGCCTAAATTGCCGAGTTGAGATTTATGGGTCATAAGGTAAGTATAAAGTATTATGTATAAAGTATATAGTATAAAGTATAAAGTATTTTTTCTAATACGTAAATTTTGTATCAGATGTTTCACGTTTTACACGAAATACAAAAATTTTGGCATTTTTGGCAAAAATTTGCCGAAATTTGTATAAAAATTATTAAAATGGCACTAAAATTGTGGCAAGTGTTGGTTGTGAAACAATATTGTGCGACAGGAGGCGAAAAAGTGTAGTAATGGTCTTACGATTGGATCGGAAGATAAAACCTTGACTTTTAAAAAAGCAAGCAATGGCCTTCCGATTGGGTTTATCGATATTATCAATATTATTTTTATTATAAAATAAACGGCTCACACGGCATGTGAGCCGTTTATTTACTTTATAATGTGCGTGCGGTAGGAATCGAACCTACAACCTCTATCTTACCGCGCTCGACTTCGCCTTGACGAGTGTCTTTATACAATTCCGCTCGAACTCATTTTATCAAAAATTCTTAAAAATCGCCAATGTTTGTTTTGACAAAGTAGCCCCGTCTTCGGCGGGGCTGACATTTTGTCGCCTCGCCCTCCGCTCGCCAAGAGGAAAAATCAAATAGATTGACGGGATTAAAAAAATAATGTATCGTAGTTTCAGCTCATAAAGTACATTCACAAAACATAGAAAGGAGACAAGTTATGAAAAAGTGCCAGCGTATCTGGAGCAGAAAAGTTTTGAAAGTTGTTGAAACTTACGACCGAAATCGGGAGCTGTTTCTATTCGGTGTTACTGGAGATATCGATAATCTTGGGATCTTTGTGTCGCGGTATGGACGTCCATTGGCAGAAAATCTTGTAGACATTTACAATCGTCTAATCGGTACGTTCATGTACAGATTTATCAAGAAACACCCGAAAGCGATTCCGGCATTTTGTATGATTCCTTCGGGAGAAGAAGTCTCTGCTACTGGAGCAGCGATTGATCAGTCGGTCGTAAACGAGTTTTTCTCACTGTTGGGAAGTGGAATAAATAACTTTATCCAAGAGAATGCTCACATCGTGGATGAGGATGTTACCGTGTCGTTCGGCTGTAAAATCTTCTCGGGAGATATAATTAGCAACACTGCATCACGTTTCGTTGGGTTGGTAAGGGCGCAACGAGTTCAAGAGGCCTCATCGGCATATCTTGAACTTATGCTTACTATGCGTCGTGAACTCGCCTACGAACTTGACCGAGCAAAGTTTGACTCTCTTAACGCCTCTGACCTTGACCTTGTTACGTTCTTCCGGAACGTGGTGTACACTAAACTCCAGGATTACAAGAAAGAAGCAAGAGGATCGCTTGTAACGCTTGCCGGTCGGGCGAGTCGCGATGTTGAGTTTCGAGAACGTCTTCGGGCCATGGCGTTGAATTCCGAATATGGCATAACAGACGATGATGCCCGATTTATCAACGAACTCCTTGCAGAGAAAAAGGGCGAATAGAACATGTTCTATTCGCCCTTTATTATTGGTACGGAGACTCCATAAGAAGTAAATCACCAGTTTCGGCAATGATGGAGGCGGTAATTCCAATCGGCAAAGTGAGTTTGTATGCACAGTGTCCGACAGGAAAACCATGGAAGAGGGGCGGTTTCCCTCCGAGTAACTCCGAAATTTCTCGAAGGAAATTCTTGACTTGACCCTGATCTCGTAGTTCCGGATACAAAAGCGAATCTCGATCTGTTCTTTCGGTCAACGAGGAAAAGACGATTGCTTCAGCACGAGAAAGATTACAGTGAACATTGAAGCGCTGAAATAGTTTTGCAACTGTTGCAAGAGACATATCCAGCGAATCCAACATGACAATCTTCCCCGTAATATCGGGCGCCAATCCTTCCTCACAGAGCCTCACCAACGCCTCAAGAGATCCGATCAAAAGCTTCCCAATCACGCTTTGTTCCGGATTAGTAGTGTAGTAGAAGTTATCTCTATAGCGGACATTCACGATGCGCGTTGGGTCACGGTAAATGTTGCGAATTGTCACTGGAGATATTTGCTCTCGAGGAACAGCAAAGAAGTGATAGGCCTCGTTCCTACTCAAGCCATTTCTTCCATGCCAGTCCCATTGGAGCATATTCCAAAAGCTCCTCACCGTAAACCTATTCTCGAGTTTCGATGCCTTCGGGTTAAGAAAGTTGAGATGTGGACCGAAGAACGTTATCATGTCCGCTTTCTCGGCAATCGTCATCACAAGAATCGAGAGTTCGCTTGAACCACAAATGATCTTTGGATGATTGGCTAATACATCATAGTTAATCAACGGAAGAACATCGTAGATTTTTGCGCCACCACAGAGAGGCAGAATCGCTCTTACTTGCGGATCAGTGAATGCAGCCATCAACATTTCACTACGCCTTTGTGCGTCCTCCCAGCCACTTTCAATTACGAAGTCTTTGACCAGAAATCCAAGTTCTTTAAGATGCGCTTTGACGTATCTGTGTTGGTTTTTGAATCGCTCCGGTAGTACGCCAGCCGGATTAACCAAGGCTATCCCATCTCCAAGTTGGAGGGGACGCAAAATTTTCGTGATCACTGGTCACCTCCTTTTTTGATTTAGTGATGTTTGTAAAAATACAAAGTTATTTGCCTTTTTTTAGCATAAGGAGGGCGAATTGTAAAGGATTTTTGTTTAGTGGCTGGTATAGAACCTTTTAGTTTTTCATTGATGTATATCAGGGCACACCTGTCCTCAACGGCAGTAACAAGATGCTTTGCCTTGCGAATTTCAGATGGAAATGGATTATCAGATTTATAGTGAGGAATTACAGCGCCCCTAAGTATGCCAAGTCCTTTTTTGAGACGGGGTTTTTTATTCTTATCACTGTCTATAAGATACTCGTACCAGACGGCACACCCCGCACTTAAGCCAGTAAGAATAGTTCCTTGTTGATATGCTGACTGTATAAGAGGAATAATTTTGTGTTTCTTCCATATTGAAAGTAAAACATCGTAATCACCTCCGCCAACATAAATAATATCGGCGCTTGTGGTGAGTTTTTCTAATGATATTTGGGATAGTTTTCTTTTACCAAGCAAACGCAAGATTTTTACTTGGCCCCCTAATTTTTCGTACACGCGCCGAAAAGCGGTAGAATACGCTGGTAAATCTTTGCTTGCGGTTGGTACAAATAAAATCTTAGGATGTTTTTTACCGCTTTCTTGAATGACGAATTTATCTATAGAAATCGTTTCGCCCAAACGTAACAAACCTCCGCCGATAGGGATAATTTTGCATTCTATATTTGATTTATTATTTTTATTAGATTTCATTATAACGTTACAATATTATTATTGAAAGTTACTGTAAATTATCCCGTCAATCTATTTGATTTTTCCTCTTGGCGAGCGGGCAAAAAGTGGATGGGAGTTTGAGGGGAGGAAACTTTTTGCCTGCGAGGTTACCTCCGTAGCGTTAGTGCCTACCTACCGAAGTCTCGGCGCAGGCAGGGAGGCGGGCGACGGGGCGAGAGCGTACGATTTCGTTTCGAACCACCACGTGCGTGGTGCGTAAGACATCAGTTCGCATTTTTGATAAAATAAGTTCGAGCAAGATTATATAATTCCACCAGTAAAATAAACGGCTCACACGGCATGTGAGCCGTTTATTTACTTTACAGTGTGCGTGCGGTAGGAATCGAACTTACAACCTCTATCTTACCGTGTCTTACTTCGCCTTTATGAGTGGGTGTGGGAGGGATCGAACCTCCGACCCCAGTCTTATCAGGACTGTGCTCTGCCACTGAGCTACACACCCATATTTAACCTTTTATTTTATTGGCTCTACCTGCCTATCGTGCGGAATGTCTCGGAGCTTCGACGGGCTTGGTCTTGAGTAAAGCGAGAGCCGTCGGAGCGAGAGTCAAGGCTGCCGTCGACCGCTGGAGTCGGCGGACAGCCGGTTCCGTCAGACAGGTAGGTAGAGCCTTATTTTTCACTCCATTATTCCTAATTTCTTCAGTCCTTCTATGTTAAATCTGGTAATAGGCGTTTTTTTTATGGAGTCAGCGCTAAGGGCTGAATTGAGATTTCTAACAAGGAAGTTAATAGAATACATAAAAAAGGCGATAATTGCCAGTAGCACTAAAACTCCACTTATTATAAATATCCACTCCTGCTTTTTTTTGAAATTAATATGCATACAAAATTTAGATCAATTCCTTTAAAAGTAAAAAATTACTCCTTTTAATATAATTTTTAAACCACCACCTTTCTTGGTTAGGTCTAATTTATCTAATTTAACAAAATATTTACTATTTTCAAGGTCTTTGAGGAATTTTATTAAATTATCAAAATCTCCGTCAATTGTTATTGTAAAATTTATTTTGCCTAATTCATTCTCTGTTTTAGGGGTTTCAGTGCCAAAAGAAAGATTTAAGCTAATTTGATTTTGTTGGGCAATTGTTTTTAGGTCTTGAGAAAAGTTTACTAAGTTATCTTTGGTGATTAGTATATTTTCTAAGTCGTCTAAATATGGTTCAACTTGTCCTGATTCATTACGTAGTAATGCTATGGATTCTGACACTTGGCTGCGAAAACTTAATTCTTCTTTTGCTTTTCTAATTTGTTCTGCTTTATCTTCAACTATTGAGCTTAAAAAAAATAAAGCCACACCCAAAAGCACAACAATACCGAAACTAATTCCAATATTAAGCAATATTTTTTTTCTGAACGTCATAAATAAAAAAATTTAATAATCAATTTGCATTCCGCAATTAGCGATTTGTTAATATTATTATATAATAACTATTATGAAATCTAAAGACATCAATCTTTCGGCTTGGCTCAGGACTAATGGTGAGCAAGGTCGAACCATTGAATTGCTTTCACATGATAATCCAAAATTTCCTTTTCTATTAAAAGAAATATCTTCAGCGCCAGCAGAAATTTATACTTTAGGAAACTTACCTGATGATTCACCTTGCCAAGGGCAGTCAACTGGTGGACCTAAAATTGCTATTGTTGGCACCAGAAAAGCCACTAGTAGTGGCTGTTTAATTGCAAAACAATTAGCAAAGTCGCTTTGTGAAGCTGGCGTAATTATTGTTAGCGGTTTGGCTATGGGAATTGATACGGCTGCTCACGAAGGCGCTGTGGCAGCTAATAGTCAAACTATCGCGGTTTTGGGCAATGGGATTGACGAAATTTATCCACGCCAAAATGAGAATTTAGCTAAGAAAATTCTAGAATTTAATGGGGCAATTATTTCAGAATATCCGCCAAAAACTCAGAGCTTGCCTTATCGGTTTTTGGAGCGTAATAGAATTGTCAGCGGTTTGAGTATCGCCACGATTGTTATTGAAGCACCGGAACGCTCAGGCGCTTTAGTAACTGCTCGTTTAGCAGCTGAACAGGGTCGGGAAGTTTTTGTAATTCCAGGACCAGTTGGTCATCCAAATTTTCGTGGCTCTCATCAATTAATTAGAGATGGCGCGCGGTTGGTTTCTTCGATAGAAGATATTTTGGAAGACCTAGGGTTAGAACTTAAAAACTTAAAAACTGAAAAACTGAAAAACAATAAAAAATTAAACATTACAGATGAAAATCAATTAATTATTCATAAAGTGATTCAAGAAGCGGGTATAGCTCTTGATGTTGACAAAATTATTAAACTGACTAAACTTGAACCGCAAATAGTTAATCAATCAATTGCATTATTGGTTATCAATAATATTATTAAAGAAACAGAGAGAGGATATACAATATAAATTTCTAATTTCTAATTTTTAATTTCTAAATAAATTATCATGAAATTAATTCTAGTGGAGAGCCCAACAAAAGCAAAAACCATAAAAAAATTTCTTGGAAAAAAGTATGAGATTTTTGCAACGGTTGGCCACGTACGTGATTTGCCGAAAAGTAATAAAAAAGCCATTGATATCCCCGGAGGATTTATTCCTTATTACGAAATATCAAAAGGAAAAGAAAAGGTGGTTGCGGAAATAAAAAAGTTGTCTCAAAAAGCCGATGAAGTTATACTTGCGACCGACCCTGACCGTGAAGGTGAAGCGATTGCATGGCACATAAAAGAAGCATGCGGTCTCAAAAAACCGAAGAGAGTTGTTTTCCATGAGATAACGGAAACTGCCATAAAAGATGCCATAGAACATCCTAGGAATATTGATGAAAATCTGCGTAAAGCTCAGGAATCCAGGCGCGTTCTTGATCGTCTTGTTGGCTATGATTTAAGCGGGCTTATTTGGAAAAAAGTCCGCTACGGATTGTCAGCCGGACGCGTACAATCTCCGGCGCTCCGTATAATAATGGAGCGCGAACGGGAAATAAAGAATTTTATACCGGAAAATTACTGGGTAATTTCCGGAGAATTTGAAACCGAAAGAAAAGATAAAATTATTTTGACTTGCGGTGTTCAGCCAAAAGACGAAAAAGAAACACAGCGAATTATTGAAGCAGGGAGAGCTAATTCATGGAAAATAATTAATATAAAACAAAGCAAAGCAAAAAGATTGCCTTACGCTCCTTTTATCACTTCCACTCTTCAACAAACCGCAAGCTCACGGCTGGGTTTTTCTCCTTCAAGAACAATGTCAGTCGCCCAAAAACTATATGAGCAAGGACTTATTACTTATACGAGAACTGACAGCGTAAATATAAGCAAAGAGGCGCTATCTATGATTTATAAAGAAATAGAAAAAAGCTACGGTAAAGAATATTTGGAGCCGCGAGTGTATAAAACAAAAAGCAAAAGCGCGCAGGAAGCGCATGAAGCGATACGTCCTACTAGTGCCGGTAAAAAAACAGCGGGCGCGACTGATGAACAGAAAAAACTTTATAAATTGATTTGGGCGCGCGCTATCGCTTCTCAAATGGCTGATGCCAGAATGTTAAAAACAAAAGTGTCCGCTAACATCATTACGCGGACAAATACAGACAAAACGCGGACTAATACAGAAAACAGTCCGTATAAGTCAGTGTTTAGTCCGCATAAGTCTGTGGTGATGCCGAATTTTTCAACAGTCGGCAGTATAACTGTTTTTCCAGGATGGCTTTTGGCTGATGTTGGAGCGCAAGGAAATGAGGTTCAAATTCCCAAATTATCAGAAGGAGAAACAATAAAATTAAATAATATTGAAAGCCATGGCAAGCAAACTGAACCGTCCGCAAGATATACAGAAGCCAGCTTAGTGAAAGAGCTGGAAAAACGTGAAATTGGAAGGCCGAGCACATATGCTTCAATAATAAAAACAATTATTGATCGAGGTTATGTTGAGAAAAACGGAAGAACTCTTTTTCCAACTGATACCGGTGAAGTAGTAAGTACGTTTCTTGAAACTAATTTTAGCCAATATATCAGCGATTCTTTTACCGCGGAAATGGAGAATGAGCTTGATGAAATTGCTGAGGGTAAAAGAAAATATGAAGAGATGCTGAAAAATTTTTATATTCCGTTTGCCAAAGCAGTCAAGTCAAAAGAGAAAATAGAAAAAATAACAAATCTTGGGGAAGCCGGAGAAGAGTTTAAATGTCCAAAATGCGGTGGACCGATGATTATTAAATTATCAAAAACTGGAAAATTTTTAAGCTGCAAAGAATTTCCGAAATGCGCCGGCTCCAGAAAAATGGACGGTTCAGAAATAGAGGGACCAAAAGAAATCGGCGAAATTTGTCCCCAATGCGTAGCTTTGTCAACGGCGGGTCAAACAGGTCTGCCTGGCCGGCAGGCAGGCAAGCTTCTAGAGCGTGAAGGCCGTTTTGGAAAATTTATCTTTTGCAGTAATTACCCTAAGTGTAAATTTATCAAAAAAACCGCGGAAGAAGAGGCCAAGGCAAAAACCGGCGTTGCTTGCCCAGAATGTCTCTCTGCGGGAGATCTTCCGAAGGGAGATAAACATGGAGAAATTGTTGAACGTCGCGGTAAATTTGGTCCGTTTTTCAGCTGCTCAAATTATCCTAAATGTGTTTTCGCGATAAAAGCAAGACCAACAGGGGAAATTTGTGACATTTGTGGTTCGTTATTAATGGAAGGCACTAAAACTATACCTAAAAGATGTTCAAATAAATCTTGCTTAAAACATAATCCGCATAAATTAAAAAAATAAAAAATCGGGTTGCGTGAAATGCGCAGCCCGATTTATAAAAGAAGCTTTAAGTTGATGGCGGAGGCGAAAGCATCCAATTTGTTGCCCAGATGATTTCATTTTTTATTTCTGTTGGGAGATCAAGTTCGCTTACTACTTTCTTGATTTCTTTCAAATTGTGGAATTTTTTAATAAGTTTTTCAGCTGTTCTGGCTGCTCCAAGCGAAGTATCCTGTAAATCAATAATATCAATTATAAGAGCAGGCTTCTGCGTTAATTCTAACTCCATTTTTTGTTTCATTTTTTCCTCCTTTTAAATTTTTTTCAAAAGTTGGTCGAGGCGCTCGGTTGGCAACCGAATCTTCTCTATTGGTTAGAATAGAGTGTGCAACCAATTACACTTCGCCTCGAATTTATTTTTAAGGTGCTTTTGATTGATTGGTGGAGAGGTAGTGAGTTCGCGTGGGTGTTTAGAGTGAAATATAGCTTACAGAACGAATTAGAATTCTACCTCCCCAATCCTAAATCTTAGAATTGAATTTTTGGCGGGGAACGGAAGGGCTCAAACCTTCAATCTCAAGACCGTAATCATGTGCTCTGGTCAATTGAGTTACGTTCCCCAAGCCAAAAATTTAACTTTTCAATAAATTATAGTATAATATGTAATACTATGAATGTCAAGGAAATTACCAACATACTAAAGTTTTCCTCAAAGAATAATATAGACCTTATTAATAGGGCTTATAATTTTAATCAAAAAGCTCACAAGGGTCAAAAAAGAATGTCCGGCGAGCCATATTTTGTTCATCCTTTTGAAGCAGCTAAAAAAGTTGCGCAATGGAAATTAGATGCTTTAAGTGTTGTTGCTGCTTTACTTCATGACGTTGTAGAAGACACCAAGTATACTATTGACGATATTAAAAAAGAATTTGGTGAAGAAGTCGCTTTTTTGGTTGACGGCGTTACAAAATTAGGCCGTTTTAAATACAGAGGCGCTCAACAAAAAGCGGAAAATCTTCGTAAAATGATTTTAGCGATAAGCCAAGACATACGGGTGATTATTATTAAGTTGGCTGACAGGTTGCATAACATGAAGACGCTGTCAGCTATTTTGCCCAATAAACAAAAACGAATTGCGCTGGAAACAACGGAAATTTATGCGCCTCTAGCTTATCGTTTGGGGATGCAGGTGGTCGCCGGAGAACTTGAAGATTTGGCTTTTCCTTATATTCATCCTCAGGAGTACAAGTGGTTGATTCAGAATATTAAAGAGAAATATGAAGAGCGTCATCAATACGCTGAGAAAGTAAAGCCAATAATTAAAAAAGCCATAGAAGAAGGTGGCATTAAGCCAATAAAAATTGATTCTCGAGCCAAGCGCTGGAGTAGTTTATATAAAAAACTTCTTAGGCATGATATGGATATAAACCAGGTATACGACTTAGTTGCTTTAAGGATTATTGTTAGAACAATAGAAGATTGTTACGCGGTTTTAGGGATTATACATAATCTCTGGCCTCCTTTACCCGGTCGAATTAAAGACTATATTGCTTTACCAAAGCCGAATGGCTATCGTAGTTTACACACGGTTGTATTTTGTTTAAATGACAGGCCGACTGAAATTCAAATCAGAACTATGGAAATGCATGAGGAGGCTGAAAACGGTATTGCAGCTCATTGGGCTTATCATCAAGCTAAAACAAGTAGAACTTTTCTTAAAGATAAATCTCCAACGGTTTTTGCTGAAAAAAAAGAATTGGCGTGGGTTCAACAATTAAGAAGTTGGCAGAAAGAACATCTTGATTCAGAGGGATTTATCAGTTCTTTAAAGGTTGATTTTTTTAAAGATAGAATTTTTGCCATAACGCCTCATGGCGAGGTGGTTGATTTGCCGGTCGGCGCTACTCCAGTTGATTTCGCTTATAATATTCATTCAGAAATAGGCGATCAATGTGTTGGCGCAAAAGTAAACGATAAAATAGCTACATTGGATTATAATCTTCGTTCAGGAGATGTTGTAGAGATTTTAGTTCAGAAAAACAAAAAACCATCTGAATCGTGGCTTAGTTTTGTGAAAACATCTATTGCCAAGAGAAGAATTCGCTTAGCAATAAAAGGCAAATCAACAAGATTAATAAGAAAAGGGCCTAGTCAAGTAGAATTTAAAATAATAGCAGAAGATAGAACCGGACTTCTAAAAGATATATCAGTTATTTTTTCGCGGTCTCGTATAAATATAACTAAAACAACAGCTAATTTTGAAGAAAAAAATCGCGGACGTTTTCCAATTATTAAAATTCGCTGCGAAATAGATAATAAAGAAAAAATTGATAAACTAATTCTTAAATTAAAGGGAGTAAAAGGAGTCAAGGAAATAAGCTACAAACTAGTTAACTAGTTTGTAGCTTAACTAGTCAATTTGTCTATGATTCCCCTAATCTCCTCTGGAGAATAAAATGTAATAACTATTTTGCCTCCTTGGACCGATTTTCCCGGACTTGATTCGCTCGCTTCGCTATCGCGAGAGCGAAGCGGGCCATCGAGGCGAGGTGGGTATATTTTTACTTGAGCGCTTAGAAGTTCAGTAAGTTGTTCTTGAAGGTAATTGGTTTCTGGGTCAACAATATTAGTTGATTGGTTTGTTGGTTGGTTAATTGATTGCGGTTTACGAATGCGATTACGAAGCTCACGAACGCTTATGCTATTATTAAGTATTCCATTAAAAAGATTTTTTTGTTCCATTAAATTAGAAACAGATAAAAGCAATCGTGCTTGGCTTTCATTGATTTTATTTTGAATTAAAGCATCCTGTATTTCTGTTGGTAAGTTCAGTAATCGTAAGGCATTAGCTATTGTTTCACGGCTTTTACTTAAGCGGACGGCTATTTCTCTTTGGGTAAGACCAAATTCGTCTTGAAGTTTGGCATACGCTCTGGCAGTTTCAATAGAATTAAGATCGGTTCGTTGGAGATTTTCAATTATTGCTATTTCCAGATGTTCTGATTTAT
Organism: uncultured bacterium; assembly: GCA_913009635.1. Taxonomy (GTDB): domain Bacteria; phylum Patescibacteriota; class Minisyncoccia; order UBA6257; family UBA9933; genus CAJVXI01. The sequence continues at coordinate 15,925 of CAJVXI010000008.1, read as the reverse complement.
TAGAGATGTTTTTAATAATGGCCGGAATTCTTTCCAGTCCTGACATTTTAGCGGCTAAAAGACGTCTTTCTCCGGCTATTAATTGGTATCCAACACTTGTACCAGTTTCAGTTTCTTTTTCTATTTTTGAAACTATTATTGGTTGGAGGATGCCGAATTCTCGTATTGACGCGGATAGTTCCCTGAGGGATTCTTCGTTGAAATTTTTGCGTGGTTGATGTGGATTCGGGCTAATAATATCAACTTCAATAAGAAAAATTGCATCGGTGCCTAATGCTTTTCTCTTGGAATCAGAATGTTTTTGCTCCAGCGGCGAAGAATCGCCATCATTTGTTTGAGGTGGTTTCGGAGAAGAAAAATTATCCCCGCTTGTTTGTGCAGTTGATTCATTATTCATTATTCGTGATTCTTGATTTTCGTTTTTTTTCGGTATTAATGATTCTAGTCCTTTTCCTAACATGTTAAAAATGGAAAATGTAAATATTAAAATATAAAATGACAGATTAAAATGTTAAAATTATTTCCGTCTTTTAATTCATTTTAGAATTTTACATTGTCATTTTGATTTTTGATTTTTCAATTTTATATTAATTATAGAATATTACAGAATATCGAAATTTCTAGAGTTTTGAATTTGTGTTGGATATTGATTTTCCTGACCTATTATTTCTTTCGCTAATCTCTCGTAAGCTTTTGCGCCTGAAGAATTTGGGTCATGAAGAATAATTGGTTTTCCAAAACTTGGGGCTTCGGCCAAAGCGATGCAGCGCGGAATTTCGGTTTCAAAAATATGATGCGGGAAATGACGACGTACATTTTTGGAAACTTCCTGGGATAATTTTTCTCTTTTATCATACATTGTTAGCAGACCTCCGGCAACTTTTATTCGCTGGCCAAGATTTTGATTAATAAGATTTATTATTTCTAAAAGCTGACCCAATCCTTCCAAGCTGTAATATTCGCATTGGATCGGAATTAAAACTTCGTCAGCTGCTACTAGACCGTTGACTGTTAGAAGATTCAAGCTGGGCGGTAAATCAATAAAAATATAATCGTATTGATGACGTATTCTATTAATAAATTTACGCAAATAGTATTCTCGTTCTGATAAATTAACTAATTCTACTAAAGCTCCAGCTAAATGTTGGTTAGCTGGAATTAAATGGTGGTTAAATATAGTTGTTTGTTTGAGTAAATTATCAATAGTTGCGTAGCCCAAAATACCATGATAAATACTATCATTTTCCAATCTAGGTGGATGACCTAAGCCGGAGCTTGTATTAGCTTGCGGGTCAAAATCAATAAGCAGAACTTTTTTGCCAAGAACTGCTAAGTATGTACTTAAATTAACAGCGGTAGTTGTTTTTCCAACACCGCCTTTAGCATTGCAAACTGCGATTACGCGTGCCATATTTATTATTTACTATATATTTTTTTCGTGTTATTATCAATGAAAATTTGAGGGCGAGTGGCGGAACGGTTTACGCGTACGACTCAAAATCGTATGGGCTTTGTCCCATGTGGGTTCGAATCCCACCTCGCCCACTAAACAAAATTTAGTGCGGGGCACGTACGACTCACCGCACTAGAGCAAAGCTCGATGCGGGGCAGACAAAATCGTGTGGCGCAAGCCTTGTGGCTTCAAGCCCCACCCTCGGCACGCAAATTACAAACATTTTTATCAAATGCATATGATAATTTTTACCAAGCATGCCAAAGATAAATTTGGAATTTTAAAAAGACATAAGTTTTTAATTACCGAAAAGCAAGTTTTAAAAACTATAGAAAAACCGGATTTAATTGATAAATCTCATTTGTCACTTTTTATTGCTCAGGGAAAAATTGACAAAATTCGCGTTTTGCGAGTAGTATATAAAAAAGAGTTCGGAATTATAAAAATAATCACATTTTACCCTGGCAAAAGAAAACAATATGAAAAACAAAAATAAATCCCGCACCTTTCGACCGAATGTTCAAAAGGTGCGGGATAAAGCAAAAATTTCATATGAACCAGAGGCAGACGTTTTAACGTGGGAAATTACTGCTCAGTCAATTAATTTTGCCAAAGAGGTTGGCAGCGTTGTTGTTCATTTTACAAAAAATAATGTGCCGGTTTTAATTGAGGTTTTAGAAGCCAGTAAATTCTTAGCTAGAGCAAAAAACCTCGTGAAAAAGGGAAGTAAAATCTCAATTAAGAAGCCTGCTTTGGTTAATAGATAAAAAAGAATTTGCCGTCTCTCTTTCGTATAAAGCTATGGAATAGTAATGTAGGGAAAACCAATTGTAGCCTGATTACGATTAAATTAAATATCTACATAATAAACGGCTCACATGGCGTGCGAGCCGTTGAATTTATATATATTGACATTTTATGTTGGCTTGCTATCTTTTGAGTAGAAACTTTAAAGGAAGGAAAGGTGGTGAGAAAAATGAAGAGTTTAACTCTTGAAAAATTTCTTCAGAAGATAAAAGAGCTTCCTCGAGAGCTGAATCCAATTCCAATTCTTTGTGAAGAGTTTGAGCTTTTGCGCGATAACATTGTTTCGCCAAAAGAAGTTGTTGAAAGAATTATGGAACAACTTTTTAGAGGAGAAGGAAATGGACAAAACTGAAGAGATAAAGCTAAAAGCCCCTAATTGAGAAATCAATATTAGGGGTTTTTAATTTTTTGTAATGAAGGCAATGGCAATAATTTTTTAATTATCAGAACGCTAATAATTCCGATTATTGCTCCAACGATAATATCAAGAGGCCAATGTATACCAACAAAAATTCTGGCTAAGCCAATTATAAAAGCTGCTCCTATAAGCCGCCAACCCCAACGTTTATGAATAAAGAAAACAGCAAAAGCCAAAGCAAAATAAAATGTCATATGTCCAGAAGGGAAAGAATTGCCAGCGCTATGGCTTATTAATGGCTCAATTTGCAGAATAGAAAACGGTCTTGGGCGAGAATAAAAAAATCTTATTATTTCAGTAATAATCCCTCTGGCTAAAATTATTGAAAGAGTGGTTAAAGAAAAAAAATAGAAACGTTGCTGCCAATTTTTTCTTGTAAGGATTAGTAAGACAGCTAAGAAAATTAAAAAATAGCCAAGGTAATTGGCTAGGAAAATGCCGAATAAATCAAAAATTTTGAATTTGCCAGCTAAGCCGTTAATAAATTGAAAAATAACAAGGTCAAAAGCATGCATTGAGGATTTAGGATTTAGGATTTAGGATTTAGGATTTTTATATAAATCACTATCCCTAAATTCTAAATTCTATATTCTATCTTCTTACGAATGGTAGCAGTCCCATTAACCGAGCTCTTTTTATTGCGTGCGACAACATTCGCTGATGTTTGGCGCAGGTCCCAGTGTGTTTAGGGTTAATAATTTTTGCTTGACCAGAAGTAAACCTTTTAAGTAAATCGGTTTCTTTATAATCAATTTGTTTTAAGTTTTGTGAACAAAAAAAACATTGCATAATAAAAATTGAAAATGTAAATATCAAAATGGAAAATGACAGTGTAAAATTTCAAAATGATAACGAAATTATTATCTTACGATAGTTTTAATAAAATGATATATTGCGTTATTTTAACATTTTAATTTGTCATTTTCATTTTTGATTTTTTCATTTTGATTTAGAATGGTAAGTCTTCTGATTTTATATCTTCTTCATCAATATCAATTGCCGGTAATTCTTCTTTTTGATTATCGGCAGGTTCAGTGGTTGGCGATTTTTTGCTGAAATTTTGAGTTCCTTGAATTCCGCCTGGTTGAGTAGAGCGTGGTCCTAATTGGAGGCGTTCGCAGATTATTTCAGTGGTTTTTCGATTTTGTCCTTGTTTGTCCTGCCAAGTTCTTGTTCTTAATCGTCCTTCAATTAAAGCCAAGCTGCCTTTGGTTAAAAATTGGCTGGCGATTTCTGCTTGTCGTCCCCAAAGAACTACGTTGTGATATTCAACTTCTTCCTGTTTGGCGCCGTTTTTATCCTTCCAAACTCGATTAGTGGCAATACTAAAATTTGCAACTTGTTGTCCAGTTTGAGTACTTCGTAATTGTGGGTCAGCGGTTAAGCGACCAAGGATTAATACTTTATTTAGATTCATGATAAAAATGTAAAATGTAAATATCAAATTGTAAAATGACAGATTAAAATGTTAAAATTTCAAACTTTGAAATTTAATAATTTTTAATTTTACATTGTCATTTTGATTTTTACATTTTCAATTATTTTAGTATTTCCTCTAATTTTTTTTCTAGCGCTTCATTGCTTAAAACTTGAGCTGGCTCAGTTTTTTTAACCGGCTGTATTGGTCTAAATGGTTTAGTTGGAATAATTCTTTTACTTGGTTTACTTGGTAATGTTGCAACTTCAGTAATTACGGGAGTGGTAATTAAAAATCTTAAGATTTTCGAGTTAATTTTGAGGGAGTCGTTTAGTTTTATTATATTTTCAGGAGATATAGAGAAATGAATATATCCAAAATAAGCCGACGTTTCTTTTTTAATTGGATAAGCCAGTTGAATTTTTTTAACTTGGCTTTTATTGGTTATATTTGCTTTGTAGTCGTTGATAACTTTAATGATTTCATCGGCATTATTTTCTTCTTTTACTAAAAAGCCAATTTCGTAGGTTTTTATATTTTTTTCTTCCATAAAGTATATTTTAGTCAATTAAACTTAAATGTCAAAATATTTTAGTCGTCAGTCGTTGGTCGTTAGTCATTAATCGCTTTCTTCTTATATCCTGTTCCTGCTGGTATTAACCGACCAATAATAACGTTTTCTTTAAGTCCTTTCAAGTTGTCGATTTTACCTTCGCTGGCAGCTGCTACTAAGACGCGCGCGGTTTCTTGAAAGGAGGCAGCCGAAAGAAAGCTTTCGGTTGAGAGCGCTACTTTGGTAATCCCCATTAAAAGTTGTTTTACTTTAGCCGGTTCGCCACCTTTCTTTTTAATTTCTTGATTTATTTCTAATAATTTTGATTTTTCTATTATTTCTCCCATAACAAAGTCAGTATCACCGGATTCTTTAATCATCACCCGTGAAAATATTTGCCTGATAATTATTTCAATATGTTTTTCATTTATAGGCGTTCCTTCAGAGGCGTAGATTTTTTGAACTTCATTAATTATATAATGTTCAACTTTATCCCTGCTTTTAAATTCAAAAAGCTCTTTAAGGTCAATACTGCCTTCGCAAAGCTGCTCTCCTTTTTCTACGTGTTGATTAGATTTTACAAAAATACTGGTTGTTCGTGGCACCGAGTATTCAATAATTTTCGGTTTCTTTTTTGTTTTTGTTATATTTTCGGTGGCTTTGAATTTAATGATTTTTAATCCATTTTTTTCTTCAATGTTTTCGATTTTTCCGTCAGCTTCAGCTAAAATTGCCTTACCTTTTGGAGTTCTGGCCTCGAAAAGTTCTTCTACTCGCGGCAGACCGTGAGTAATATCCACCCCGGCGATTCCACCCATATGAAAAGTTCGAAGGGTTAATTGCGTTCCTGGTTCGCCGATTGATTGAGCGGCTATTACGCCGACTGCTTCACCAATCTCAACGGGCTTATTCTTACCTAAATCTAAACTATAGCAGCGGGAGCAAATTCCATACAATGTTTTACATGTAATCGGTGATCTTACTTTAATTTTTTCAATTTTAGATTTTTCAATAGTTTTAGCTTCAAGTTCGCCAATTATTTTTCCGGCTTTAATAATTATTTTATTTCCTATTTTCGCGTCTTCTAATGGTATGCGGCCGAAAAGTCGCTTACTAAATGATTGGCCAATATCATTTTGGTCAGCGCGATTTATTCTAATTCCTTCAGTGGTTCGGCAATCAATTTCTTTAATGATTAAATCCTGCGATACATCAACTAGCCTTCTGGTAAGATAACCGGCTTGAGCGGTTTTAAGCGCCGTGTCAATTAAGCCTTTTCTAGCTCCATGCGTATTAATAAAGAATTCCAAAACGCCCAACCCTTCTTTATAAGAAGATTTAATTGGCAATTCAATAGTTTCTCCTTTTGGGCTTTGAACCAATCCTTTCATTCCCATCATTTGAGTTGGTTGCAGCCATGTTCCTCTGGCTCCAGAATCAATAATTGAATAAACAGAACTTTTTTGGTCAATAGTTTTAGGGACAATTTTAGCGATTTCTTCGCCAGCTTTATCCCAGATACTAATAGCTCGCGCTTTACGCTCAGCTTCAGTAAGAAGCCCTTGTCTGTATTGATTTCTAATTAAAGCCATTTCTTTTTCGGCTGATTCAAGAATTTTTTCTTTTTCGACCGGAGTTTTTAAATCATCCATTCCCCAAGTGATTCCGGAAAGAGTCGCGTATTCAAACCCAAGGTCTTTAATTTGGTCTAAAATTTTCCAGATTGATCCAATTTCGTATTTATTTATTAAATTAGCAACAATTTTTTGAAGAGTTTTTTTATTTAGTAATTCGTTGATAAAATCAAAGTCCTCTGGCAGAACTTTATTGAAAATTAATCGACCACAAGTGGTTTCAATTAAATTGGCGGTTTGCCCAGAGTCGTATTTCTCGCCTTGTAGTGAGGTTATTCCGCTTCGCGGTGTTTTTGAGCTTGGTTTTGGGTTTGAAACTTTAATTAAGGCATTTATTTCAAGATGACCAAGATCATACGCTAAAATTGCTTCTTCCGAAGAGCTATAAATTTTTCCGCTTCCCTTGGCGTCTTGTTTTATTTTGGTTAAATAATAACAGCCTAGAACAATATCTTGCGTAGGGACAATTATCGGATCGCCAGTAGAAGGTTTTAATATATTAAGATTTGATGCCATTCGTGTTTTAGCCTCATTTTGGGCTTCCTTGCCTAATGGCAGATAAACAGGCATTTGGTCACCGTCAAAGTCAGCGTTAAAAGCGCTGCAGACCATTGGCGGTATTCTGATTGCTAGGTCTTCAATTAAGATTGGCTTAAATGCTTGAATTCCTAAACGGTGAAGAGTAGGAGCCCTATTAAGAAGGACCCACCGGTCAACGATAACTTCTTCAAGTATTTCCCATATTTCAGGAGTTGCCTGTTCAATTAACCGATTAGCGTTACGAATATTGTGTGCCATTTCTCGCTTAATAATTTTATTTATAACGAACGGCCTAAACAGCTCAAGAGCCATCTTTTTTGGTAAACCGCATTCATTTAGTTTGAGTTTTGGACCTACCACAATTACTGAACGACCTGAATAATCAACTCTTTTACCCAAGAGATTTTGCCTAAACCTTCCTTGTTTTCCTTTAAGTATGTCGGAAAGAGATTTTAACGGTCGTCTCTGGCTTGAAAGTTGTTGCTGCGTTCCGAGTCGGGCAGCGTTATCAATAAGAGAATCAACCGCTTCTTGAAGCATTCTTTTTTCATTGGTGATAATTACTTCCGGAGCCTTCAAGTCTAAAAGTTTTTTAAGACGATTATTTCTGTTAATTACACGACGATAAAGATCGTTTAAATCAGAAGTAGCATAGCGCCCTCCTTCTAACGCAACCATAGGTCTTAGGTCTGGCGGAAGAACTGGCAATAACGTTAAAATCATCCATTCGGGTCGAATGTTATTTTTTTTAAAAGAACGAAGCAATTTAAGACGGTAAAGTAATCGTCGTTTTCGCCCAGCATCTTTGATTTCTTTTAATTCAGATTCAACGTCAGAGATGGATTTTTTTAAATCAGTTTTTTCTAAAATTTTTCTAACTGCTTCAGCGCCTGAGCCGGCTTCAAAAACATTGGCAAAACGTCGAGCCAAATTTTGATATTCAACTTCATTAATAATTTTACCAGGCTTTAGCGAAGCCAAAATTTCTTTAGTTTGAAGAGCAGCGTTTTCTAATTCTTTTTCTTTTACATCTAATTCGGATTTTTTGGAGCCCTTAGTTGTTTTAGGAATTGTTTTTCGTATGATTTTTTTCCTTGATTTAAGCTCGCGACTCAATTCTTCTAAAGTTTTTTTCTTATTTTCCGCGTTAATTTCCGTAACTATATAAGCGGCATAATAAAGAACTTTTTCCAATTTTTGCAGCGGTGCGTCAATAAGAAGACCAATTTTTGAAGGAACAGTGCGTAAAAACCAAATATGAGACACTGGTGCCGCTAATTTAATATGTCCCATTCGTTCTCGCCGAACTAAGGAGCGAGTAACTTCAACTCCACATTTATCGCAAGTGATTCCTTTATAGCGAATTCGGCGGTACTTACCGCAGTAGCATTCGTAATCTTTTATAGGGCCAAAAATTCGTTCAGAAAAAAGTCCGTCTTTTTCCGGCCGTTGAGTACGGTAATTTATTGTTTCCGGTTTAATAACTTCACCGTAAGACCATTTTTCAATATCTTCTGGCGAGGCAATTTTAAGTCTTAGAGCGTCAAAATTCATAAATAAATGAAATGCTAATATACTAATTCATTCTAATCATACTAATGAATACGAATTAGTATTTATTCGTATCATTAGTACGCATTCGTATATTGGCATTATGCTTTTTCTTTTTTCTCTATTATCTCCACATTCAACCCCAACGATTTTAATTCACTAACTAAGACATTAAAAGCTGAAGGTGTGCTTGGACCTTTTATTTCTTCTCCTTTGATTATTGATTCAAAAGTCGCTGACCTGCCAAGAACGTCATCGGATTTTATTGTTAGCATTTCTTGAAGAGTGTGGCTGGCTCCGTGTCCTTCAAGAGCCCAAACTTCCATTTCTCCAAATCGCTGGCCGCCAAATTGCGCTTTGCCTCCCAATGGCTGTTGAGTGATTAATGAGTAAGGTCCAATAGAGCGCATATGAATTTTATCTTCTACTAAGTGGTTTAGTTTTAGTATATACATATAACCGACAGTAATTGGATTAGGAAACGGTTTGCCGGTTCGTCCGTCGTAAAGAGTTAATTTACCGCTTTCTGGAAAGCCGGCTTTTTTAAGCTCGGTTTTAATATCATCTTCGTTAGCTCCACTAAGAGCGGGGGAAACAGCCCGATAGTTTAATTTTTGACTAGCTAATCCTAAATGTGTTTCTAGAATTTGTCCTAAGTTCATTCTGGAAGCAACTCCTAATGGATTAAGAAGAACATCAATCGGAGTGCCATCTTCAAGGTGTGGCATGTCTTCAATTGGTCGAATTTGAGAAATTACTCCTTTATTGCCATGGCGTCCGGCTAATTTATCGCCAGCCCGAATTTTTCGTATTTCTGCTACTTCAATTTGAATTCTTTTAATTACCCCTGGATCAAGTTTATCTCCACGGTCACGAGAAAAGATTTTTATTCCTATAATCCATCCAGATTTACCATGAGGTAATGTAAGAGAAGAATCTTTAATATCACGGGCTTTTTCTCCAAAGATTGAGCGGAGTAATTTTTCTTCTGACGTTAATTCAACTTCACCCTTAGGAGAGATTTTGCCAACTAAAATATCGCCTGCTTTTATATTGGCGCCGATTCTAATAACTCCGTCTTCATCAAGATTTTTAAGTTTTTCTTCGGAAACGTTTGGAATATCTGGAGTAGTAATTTCTGGACCTAATTTAGTATCGCGGACATCACAATAAAAATCTTCAATATGAATAGACGTAAAGACATCATTTTTAACAACTTTTTCAGAAAGAATAATCGCGTCTTCAAAATTTGCTCCTTCCCAAGAAATGAAAGCTACTAAAAGATTTTGTCCTAAAGCCAACACCCCTTTATCAATAGACGGTCCATCAGCTAAAATACTGCCTTTTTTAACTTTATCCCCTTTTTTAACAAGAGGTTTTTGAGAAATACAAGTGTAATAGTTAGATCTTCTGAATTTATAGATTGGGTAGTGCTTAATTTCTTTGTTTGATTTAACGCTAATATGACTGGCATCTACCTCCACAACCTCTCCATCGTTTTCAGCAATTACTAATCTTCCTGAATCTAGAGCTGCTCGTTCTTCAGCGCCAGTTCCTACGTATGGCGCTTGAGGTTTAATTAGGGGCACAGCTTGACGTTGCATATTAGAGCCCATTAACGCGCGATTTGCATCATCATGTTTAAGAAAAGGAATTAAAGACGTGGCTACACTAATTAGTTGATGAGGCGCTACATCTATTAAATCAACTTCATTTTTTAAGCAAGTTCCCGGCTCAGAGCCGATTCTTGCCTCAACTGTTTCTTCTTCAATTTTTCCTTGTTTATCAATTTTAGTGCTGCCTTGAGCAATTTTATATTTTTCTTCGTCTAAGGCATTAAGCCATACAATTTCTGAAGTAATTTTACCTTTTTTTACTTTTGCATAAGGAGTTTCTAAGAATCCTAATTCATTAAGTCGTGCAAAGTTTGCTAAATGGTTAATTAGTCCGATATTAGGGCCTTCTGGTGTTTCTATTGGACAAATTCTTCCGTAGTGAGAGCTATGAACGTCGCGTACTTCAAATTTAGCTCTTTCTCTTGTTAGTCCGCCTGGACCCATAGAAGAGAGTCGGCGTTTATGTTCTAATTCTGCCAGCGGATTAATCTGGTCCATAAATTGAGAAAGTTGGGAAGAAGCAAAAAATTCTTTTATTACGCCTATTAAAGGCCTTGCATTAATTAATTGAGTTGGAATTAATGTTTCAATATCTAAAGTAGACATTCTGTCTTGAATAATTCTTCTTAATCGGGCAAAACCGACATGAAGTCTGTTTTGAAGTAATTCACCTACAGCCCTAATTCGTCGATTACCTAAATGGTCAATATCGTCAGGTTCAGCCAAAGGAGTATTATTTAACCTGATAATTTCTTTAATTATTAAAATTAGATCTTCAAGATCAAGCAGCCGTTTGTCTTTATTTTTAATATCTAAACGTTGATTAATCTTAAAGCGGCCAACTTCCGAAAGATCATAACGATCTCGGCGTTGAAACATCGCATCAATTAAACTTTTAGCGTTTTCTGGAGTAGCTAAATCACCTGGTCGAAGTCGTTTATAAATTTCAATATAAGAAGAAGAAATATCATTTGCCGGATCTTTTTTGAGAGTGGCTTCAATAAATTTAATCGGTCCCGTATCAACATCTTTGAAGATTTTTAATATTTCTTTGGTATCTCCCATTGTTTGTTGGCCTTTCGAATTCGAAAAAATTCTTAAAAGATCGGTTATCGGAGCTTTACGATGCCGATCAATTTTTACACCAATAAATCCGTCGGAATCAGTTTCAAATTCTAGCCAAGCTCCACGATTAGGAATTATTTTAGCTCCAAAAAGTTTTTTACCATGAGAAACTTCCGCTGTAAAATAAACCCCGGAAGAACGAATAAGCTGAGAAACTATTACTCTTTCAACGCCATTAATAATAAATGTGCCTCGTTCTGTCATTATAGGGAAGTCTCCTAAGTAAACCTCTTGTTCATTGACTTTTTTAGTTCTATTATTTACTAATTTAATTTTAGCTCTTAAAGGGGCTTCAAAAGTTAAATCTTTAAATCTGGCAGTTTCTTCGTCGTGCTTCGGTTCATCAAGATAGTAATCAGTAAAATAAAGTTCCAGTTCTTTCCCAGAATGGTCTTTAATGGGAGAAATTTCTTTAAGAAGCTCTTTGAGTCCTTTTTTAATAAGCCAGTTCCATGAAGTAATTTGAGTTTCAGCTAAGTGAGGCTGCTCAATAAATGATTTTGGGTGAGAAGAAAAAGTTTTTGTTGGCAACATAAAAGTGTTCACAAATTACAAATCTTGCCTGTCCGCAATGCTTAAGCATAGCGATAGCAGGCGGGTGAATATGACGAATTAGTTATATTCACAGGTATTCGTTAATTGGCGTTTATTATATTCACAAAAAATTTAGCGCCAGATTGTAACGCTTTATTTAATAGTGAATAATTTAATTATTTCTTTTAATACTGTTATTATGAGGCATAAAAAAATCACCTCTCCCGCTAAATGGCGGTTTATGAAACAATTTGCTTATTTAAATATTTAACTCTATTTGTGTTATGTTTGTCAACCCCCACATAAAAAGGAATAGAAATTTCGCTTTTCGGAAATTTTAAAATTTGTCCTTTTTGCGCGTGGTATTCAAGTGTTTTTATTGTAAATACAAAACGCGATTTTTATTGTGTTCTTCTAACGTTTTGCTAAATATGGTTTTTTTGGTTTCTGGATCAGAGAGATAATACCAATAGTCAGTTTTTATCGGCTCCATTACTGCCCGAATCGTTTCCAAAGACGGATTACTTATTGGAGCAATAGGCATCCCAGGATAAAAATAAGTATTATAAGGAGAATCTATTTTGTAATCTTTTTTTGAAAGAGCCGGACAATTTGAAAATCGTCCATTACATTTTATATAAACTATTGTAGCGTCAATTTGCAATGGCATTCCTGCTGATAATCTTTTTTCCAGTATTCCGGCAACAATTTTCATTTCATCGTTATCCGGTATTTCTTTTTCCAGAAGTGAAGCTAAAATAAGAGTATTTAAAATATTATCATTGTTTTTTAAAAAAGGCAAGGCCTTTAGCTCAAAATTATCCAAAATCTTTTTTACCACCAAATTAGGATTAGTAACAGGGAAAAAGTAATAAGTATCGGGAAAAAGAAATCCTTCCAGCAAATTCGCTCTTCCAAGAAATGAATATTCATCTTTTAAAGAGTTTAATTTATCATTGCTAATATTTATTAATTCATTTTTTTGAATAATTCCTGAATTTGTTAATCTTTCATCAATTTCTTTTAAAGTCATTCCTGGATAAATTATTATTGGAATTTCTTTTGGTCCCCTAACTAGAATTTTGGTTAGTTTTGGTGTTGATAATTCAGATTTGTCAGCTGGCGGGAAAAAATACTTGCCAGGTTTGAAACGGTGAGCACGACCAGTAATTAAGCTGTATATTTTAAAAGCCATTTTTGACCGGATTAATCCAAATTGGTCAAGCTTTTCGGATATTTCAGTAAAACTTAATTTTTGAGGTACATCAATAGATATTTCGGCTCGTTGATCAGCTAAAGGCGGCTGGAGTTGGTAAATAAAAATAGCAGTAATTGTGCCCGTAATAATCAAAGAAGAAATTATAGAAATAGTAGATAGACGCATAATTAAAATTTTTAATTTCTAATTTTCAATTTTTATTGAATTTTCAATTTAATAATTTTCAAACGTAGTTAAGTTTAGTCATTAAAAATTAAGTCATTAAAAATTTAATGAAAATTAGACATTATTTTCTTGTCGCAATAGATTGTATTATCCCAATTAAAATTAAATTAATCAAAATACTGGATCCTCCATAGCTTAAAAAAGGAAAAGTAACGCCAATAACCGGAGTTAGCCCTAAATTAGACCCGACATTTAAAACAAATTGAACTCCAAAAAGAACAACTGTTCCAAGACATAAAAATCGATTGAAATTATTATCCGTTTCCATACCAATCGTAATTATTCTTAGAATTAAAAACATAAAAGCGGCTATTATAAGCATGCCGCCAAAAATACCCCATTCTTCAATTAAAGCGGCGAAAATAAAATCCGTTTGGGCTTCCGGCAAAAATCCCAACTGAATTTGAGTTCCCTGATTAAATCCTTTACCAAAAAAGCCTGCTGAACCAATGGCTATTTTAGATTGAATAACGCTGTAATTAATTCCTAAAACATCACGTTCTGAAAAGAATACACCAACAATTCTTTCTTTTTGATAATCTTGCAGAACACTTTGCCACATTACTGTTCCTAAAATTGAAAAAATAATCATTGCGATTACAAGGTGCCGCCAGCGAATGCCGGAAATTAAAAGGAAGCCGAACCATATAAAAAACATAATTAATGCAGAGCCAAAATCCGGCTGAATCGCGATTAAACCGGCTGGGATTGCTAAATAAATAAAGGAAATTAACAGATTAGAAACTCTGGCAATACTGATGTGCCTTCGGCTAAAAAAGCTTGCCAAAACAATAATTAAAGCCAACTTGGCGAATTCAGCTGTTTGAAATTGAAAAGATCCTATTATTAGCCAGCTTTTAGCTCCTCTGACAGCAGGCGCGAAGAAATAGGTAAGTATTAAAAGAAGGATAGCCAAAAAGTAAATTCCCCATATCGCGCCGCGATAGTTAATAAAAGCCCGCCAGTCAAATCGGATTATTAAAAAAATGAATAAAAAACCGATTCCATACCAAAGCAGCTGTTTCCAAAATAAATTTGGTTTGGTGCTTATCAAGCTGGTTAGGCTGGCTGCAGCTAAAAATAAAACTGCTATATTAAGTTGCCAGTCGGTTTTTTTCAATAAAGAAAACATTAGAATTATTTAATTATGGGAATAACCAGTTTGCGTTATTATTTCCTCCATCTATGGAATTATTGGCTGTTATTGTATTAGTTAGCGCGTTAGAATATTGAACGTCTACGTAATTTACTGTTTGAGGTCCGTTTGGGAAAGTTAGATTGTAGGTTGACGCGCTGGATGATCTTAAATTTATTTCATTGCCGGATGTGCCGGTTAATGTTAATGTCCCACCTATTGTTTGGTTACTTCCCGCCGTAAATGTTAATTGTTTACCCGCTGTTATATTGGTTAAGTTATTAAATGTAGTGTTTCCGGTAATTACTGAAGTTCCAGCGCCGTCGAATGTGATTACGGATGAATCCGCGGTAAAAGTATCATTATTGGTCCAGTTGCCAGAGACGGTCCAGTTTGAAGTATCGGCGTTAATTTCATTATTGCTGGAACCATTATATATAATTGTGTCGCCGTTTATGTCATAATTGGCTGACCCGCAGATTAATTTTCCATACCTGGTATTGTCGGAAGAATCTCCCACTAACAGGTTCTGCGCGACAACATCAATATTATTTGTGGAGTTATCCACGGTAAGTAAGTTGGCGTCGGTTGCGAGAGGCAGTATGGTTAAAGTTCCGTTAACCACAAGATTGCTGGTAGTGTCTCCGGACGCGCGAGTTACAATCGCGGTATCAGTCCAATCGCTCACCTGTTGCGTGATAATCAAATTACCTCCATAAGTAGTGGCAGTAATTATACCCGACGTTGCCCAGGCGAAAGTGTATTTAAATGTGCTGACTGAAATAACGCCGTTATTAGTCAGATGAAATCCTCCATTAAAATCGTATATATTAAATGTTCCCAGGCCTGCTATTTCTCCACTGGAATTTATAGTTATAATATTAGACGCGACAGCATTATGAGTATTCACTCGTGTTCCGTTAGAAATAGTAAGTGTGCCTGAAATAGTGGTAGCTCCACCAGTAAATGTTCCTATGTTAAATGTCGTATCAGTAGTTATAGTTGCGCCTGATGCGATAGTTAAATTATAAAATTGGGTGCTACTCCACCCGGTAGCGGCAACAGGGGTGATTGTTTTATTTGTTCCCGTCATTATTACTGTGCTTGTGTCTTGTTCAAATGTCCCAAGAGAAGAGTCCCAGCTTCCCCCTACGGTAATTATTGTCGCGCCCGCGTTTAAGGTGCTTGAAGATACTGTAAAATTTCCGTTAGCTGTAATGTTGTAGTCGTTGGTATTGATTGTTCCGCCGCTAACCAGAAAATTATCAGTAGCGCTTAAATTATTATTAAGGGTCCAAGTACCTGAACCGCTAAATTCAACAGTAGAGTAAGAGTTTCCCGCAGCCAAACTTGTATAAGTTCCACTGCCGGTATATTTAACTAGTCCTGAATCTGTATCCATTGTCAGAGAAACTGCTTCACTTCCATAAAGTTTCAAAGTCCCATCATTTGAAAAAGTTCCGGAAACCGTAAAACCATAGCCGGCTAAATTAAGCGCCCCGGCTGATTGAATTGTTAAATCGTTTATAGTTGTAGCCGAAGCAAGAACCGGGTCATTAACAACATCAGGAATTATTGCATTGTCAGTTATTCCCGGTACTGTCCCTTGATCCCAATTTGAACCATCATCCCAACTTGTTGAAACTGAACCATCCCATGTGAAGGTAGTCGAACCAGTAGTAGTCGTCCACGCAATCG